>CAYYMM010000003.1:0-117365 GCA_964472395.1 uncultured bacterium
CCTTGCATCATCCACACCTTTCAATGGCGGAAACATTATATCGAGAATCACTCCATCAAACGGCCCTTTCGTCAAAGAATCTTTCACCGTCTCAGCATCGTAAGAACAAATGACTTCGTGCTTCATCGCCCGAATCACATCCGAGATGCTCTTCAGAATATCTTTATTATCCTCTACTACAAGAATCTTCATGTTCACTTCTTCCTGTCTCAACATCATTAAGGTTTATTCTGCGAAGGAATGAAAAGCATCTTTGGCATCTGAATCGTGAAGCCAGTCACTCCTCCATAACAGCGGATTGTTATTCGACCGTTATATTTCTCTGCGTTGTACTTGGCCAAAGCCAATCCAATTCCATCTCCTCCTTCACCCGACATCTGTGCCATTTCAGAACGAAATCCAAAATCAAAAATCCTTCTGTGCTCATTCTCGTTAATCGGGATGCTCTTCGATCCGACATGAATTCCACCCCCACCAGTTCTAATTCGCGCAATCACAACTATAATTTCTTCTCCACTAATTGTGTATTTGACTGCATTTGAGATTATGTTTTCAAATACAATTCTCCAATCACTCAAAGATGAATAAACAAGACCAAGCTGTTTATTTCCAATTATGTTAAATTTCAACTTTCGTCTTTTAGCACGATTAGTATATTGCTGAATAACAGGAAATACTAAATCAGCATAAACTCGAAATGGATTTTTATCAAATCGTGTTGTTTTGTTTGTAGAAGAATGAGATCTGTTCACAAGGAGACTTATGTTTTGAGTCGTTGCTATAATATGATCTAACTTATGCAAACATTCGCCTTTATTTTCAAGAATTTTTTTCGAGAGTTCGATGCTCACCAAACTCGCACAGTCACAAATATCTTGTAGGCGAGAGCTAATTTCATGGTACATGTTTAACAGTAGTTTGTAAAGATTCACCCCATTATCAAGCGCTCTATGAAACAGAGCAAGATGAGCAACAACCCTTTCCGCGACTAACCGATCCAAAACATGGAAATAGTGCGTTGGATTGTTTAGCGAATTCGTGCATCGGAGCAAGTAGTGAACACCATCCGTCGTTCTATAATGACAGAAAATAAGACATCTCTTGTTGATGTACGGTGGAACATCTGAGTGATACGGATAATCACCAGTGTAATCGTGGTTATTCTTTTTTAGACTCTCTCTGAACGTATTAGAGTCAAGAATTATACAATTTTCGTATAAATCCACAACACAAGAAGTTGGGCAGCAAATCTGCTTCGGATACACAGGTGAATCAGCAGAATCTGCTTGGACCGTTGTTGCGACTATAAGAAGATCTTCAGGGTGATCCGCAAGACCTTTTACTAGGAATGAAGCTCCTTGAACATTCAGTAAACTTGATATAGAGGAGAATGTCCGCTTAAAAGTCTCATTGACCGTTGCACCACTTGCCACAGACGCAGTAACGATGATTTTATCCAACATCTCTTGGATACCGCGCCTGAAGACTGCCTCGACTGCGGGTATCGCGATTTCAAGAAGAGAGGCTGATGAAAACAAGGCAGGATCATCCGATGAAATTTTCCCAACGGATGGATATATGAATAGAGCTCTGCAAAGCACGACCTTTTTGGATTCGAATGCAAGTAACAACTCTTGATTATCACTATCATCCTTGTAAAGCCAATTGTATGGAAGCTTAAAGCATGAGACTGATTTCGAAAATGACTGCTCATCAATTGTTTGGAGTTGCCTGACATCTATTACTGTATTCAAATAGTTTGGGTTAACGTCTCCATATTGCGCAGCCAATAACCATCTTGATTTTAGATCATCTTTAGTAAAATTTAAACTCGATGCATCCGGCAGCAAGTAGCAATCGTCTTCTAGATACAATAGTCCTGAAGTCGAATTAACTAAAGTACCAATTGAATTTAATATATTAACCAGTACTTCTTTAACTGAAATGTCTTTTTTGTGAAGCTGTTCAAGAAATCCCGATTGAATTCTTAAAGTATGATCCATCTTTTCATCGCTCATGCTTTCGAATCGATATAGTTAGTCATAAATATTTTTATTTTTCCGCTCTTGTATCCACTTGGTTTCACCTTCCCAATGGATAACGCTAAGCTGCTTTTCGGTGATTTCGTATTTTTCACAGAGCAGTTTGCTCTGCCGTTTGTATTCTACTCTGTAGAACTCCCTGTTCAAGTCATCATCAACCCCAGGCTTAAAACGGCGAGCTGCTTCCTTCTCTATTCCCCATACTCTATCCATGTATTCTTTATAAATTGTTATTCGCTTTTCCTTTGGAATACCTTTGACAATCTCTAATTCTTTTTCGTTTTCTTGATTCTGCTCTTTCGCCTCTCTCTTTTTCTCCAAGTTGATTACTTGGTCTTCTGCCATTCGCGTAGCTTCTGCTATTGCTTTGCCCTGTTTTCTCTCGATCTCATTTTTTTCGTTAAGATGCGATCTAAGAGCAACCATACCGATGAAGAAAACCACCGCGAGTGCAATGGCGAGATACTCTTTCTTGAGAAAGAGCGGTCTTGAAATCGAGGAGGGTTGATCTTCGCTTCTGATTTTTCCGTTCACTCCACCGTCTCCGTCATAAGAAACACCCTCTCCGTCTCCTCCACCACGCTCCAGCACCGAACGCAGCACTGGTCGCTGATGACTTGAGAATTGGATTCGATCGCCTCAATTTCCTCCGTCATGAGCTTGCTCGGGAACTTCATTCCGGATCCGCGCCGGAAATAGACCTTCCCGTTGTCAATGATCGTGATCACGCAGTTGTGATGTTTCAGAACGCGTCGAGCGATCACTTCCCAGCTCGCCGTGCAGAACAACTCCTTCAGTTTCGCAAGATCCCATCCGGCATGGCGACCATACTCGACGAACAAGTGATGTGGGAGCAGAAGCTCTGCGGCAAACTCATCTGCCCACTTTTCACGGCGAAGAGCGGCCATCTTTTTCGGCTTCCGCAACTCCCCGATTTCGTGGGCGATCGTGAAGTTCTGGCGCTCCTGGCGGTCGTTTGCATTCACGACGATGACACTTGAGTTTTCGAGAAAGAACCCGCGAACGTCTGCAGGAAGATCCTCGAATCGAACCTGGAGACCCAGTGATCGGGCGACATCTACCGGATTAACCGGTGCCTCAATTCCAACAGAACTGGTCAATACAGCAACAGAATCAGTTACGTCCATAACGATTCAACCCAATCCTGCCCCAGTCGCACTAAAAAGACGCAGACTATCTGCTCTTTTTTTCACGTTCCTTCTGCAGCAGATAGACGTAGATATCCTGATAACCCCGCTTCAACTCATCCATGTTCTTGAAGGTGATCCGGAACGAATAGCTCTCGCGAAGATGTTTCTTCTCCTCGTCTGACGGGGGGAAGATCCCTCGGGACTTCCAGAATTCCTCATCTTCAAGAACTTCATCGCGAATCGGATTCTTCGGCTCTTCTTCCTCTGGTTGCGCATCCGGATCCGTGTCGAGCCCTAATAGGTAGTCTGTGGTAACATAAAGCGCTTTTGCCAGCAATTGAAGACTTTCGTGATTAGGTGCCCTTTTCCCGGTTTCATATTGCGAAATAGCTGAACTTGGAATTCCGGTCTTCAACTGCAGTTGATTCTGAGATAATCCCATCGCCTCGCGGGTTTCTTTAATCCGCTTTCCGATCATCTCAACGGTAAGTGCTTCATTCATAAATAATTATATACCTCATGTTTACATCAATGTAAATGTTGTGCCTCGCGTATTTATGTTTTCAATATTTTTCTCTTGACTTAAACATTACGAAATCGTATATACACAATCGTATAGGATTGGAGGAGATCGCATGACGAACCTGAGATGCAAAGTAAGAGAAATTCGAACAGAACTCGGGATATCCCAAGCTCAGATGGCCAGGGATATCAACATGTCGGTCAAGGATCTTTGGCAGATTGAAAATGGACGCAACGTCACGATGACCACAGCAGGTTTTATTCTTCGATATCTGAGAACTCTGAATCCCACGATTGACATGACCGACATTTGGCCTGATCTGGTTGAGAACAACATAAAGGTGGCCCAATGACACCCGCATGGGAACTACCTGCCATCCAGGAGCTGAAGCATGAACTCACCTCCGGGATCGACGACATCCATCTCAGCATCCGCAAAGCAAACTTCGCCCGGCTCACTGATGAGGACGAGGAAATCATGCGCGAGACACTTGTGCACTTTACACGGCACGAGTGCGTGCTCGATCCGGCCACTGGCCGCTGTCCGAAATGCGATCACCTCATAAAACTCGGGGAACGTCTCGAAAACCGGAAAGTCTGGGTCGATCATGAATAGTTCCTCCCCTCTAATCACACGAACACACAAGGTTTGCGCCAAGTGCCACATCGAAAAGCCAGTAAACGAATTCAGTATCAGTCGCGGCAAGATCTTCTCCAGATGTAAGGCATGTAAAGCAGAAGACAGAAGGATTGCGGTTGCCGCGAACCCTGAGAAATATGCTCGGTATCAGAGGGAATACAACGAAAAAAACAGGGAAAAAGTCCGAAAGATAAACAGGGACAGATATAGAAAAGATCCCAATTATCTGAAGGACTACAACAGAGCAAGATATGCGATCAACCCAGAAAAACGGCGAGTTCAGAAAGCCGTTTATGCGGCCATCCGAAACGGTCGGCTCATAAAACAGCCTTGTGTTGTTTGCGGCGATCCAAATTCCGAAGCACATCATCCCGACTATTCCAAGCCACTGGATGTAATTTGGATGTGCCCGAGACATCACCAGCGGCTTCATCATCAAGAAGTCATCAAGTTTGAATTGGAGTTTTCTCATAAGCTCGCCCCCCATGATGCTCAATATGCGTCTTGCGCGGTGTTGCCGGAAGGAAAATCTCGCGAATGAAACTTTCCCCAGGGAAATACACTGATCCGAGAGTCGATCCGATCTGGGGAATCATTCAGAAGGTTCTCCGATCCCAGTCTCTCGAATATTGGGCATCGCGATTACAAATCGACAAATCCACGGTGAGCCGCAGGTATACCGAATTTCCCACACAAGACAGCCTCGCATACCGCAACATTAAAGCGATCGAGACCATCCTGGAGCTAATCGACATTTTCGGAATCGAGATCCTCAAATCACTGGCTGAAGTCTTCGGCGCTCATGTCATCAATCCGGATGAAAACATTATCCGGATGGAAGATCAGGCGCGGATGGAAATTACGCAAGCCCAGGAGGCTCTCAGGCTAGCAAAACAACACCTTCTGGACATTCAGAAGGTAAAAAAAGAAAGAGGTATCAAGTGAAGAAAGCAATCGTCTGGATCGCAATGTCGATCATTACAGCAGCATCTTTCGCGCTCTGCGGCCCCTATCACACCATCTCCAACTTCACGAACTCAAACTTCGGGCTAACAAGCGCTACCTTGGAGTTCTGGAACTGCGATGGCCAGCAGTGGATGGCGATCAAGAACTCAACGAGTGGAGGGAACGGGTCATACCCGCTCCGGAATGACCTCGTCGCAAGTTCCGAAGACCAAACAAAGACATTCGTCAAATACACACCGAACGATGGAATCCAGCGTGAACTTGCGATCGTGATCGAGGAAGACGCACCAACCCGGATCTTTATCGTGAAACCCGATGGAACGACTTATGTCGTTTACATCAATTGAATGCGGAATTGTAACGATCTCTCTTCCGGACGATATCAAACCGGAAAAGGCGCGGGAAGTATATGAGGACATCAGCGACATCGAGATGCAGGCAGGATTGGAGAAGCTCTATGAGGCAGTACGAATCGAACGGATACGAAAGGCAATAACCGGAAGAACCCGGTGAGGAGAAAGGAAGGCAAGGTATGAATCAGGAAACAGCGGTTCAGAGGTTCGAACAGCCCGGGGCGCTCATCTCACTGAGTGCATCGGCAATGGATATCGCGGAGATCCAGCGACAGTCCGACATGATCAACGATCTCCTCCGGAAGAAGATGGTCGAGGCGACGAAGGAGAACAACTACCAGGGGCATTTTGGAATCATCCCAGGGACAAAACAGAAATCGCTGCTGAAGCCCGGTGCTGAAATGATCGCCAAGATGTTCCGGCTCGGGGCTCAGTACGAACACAAGATCGAGCCGATGCCCAACGGCCACATCAACGTTTCGGTGACTGCCTGCATCATCCACTACCCGACACAGACCGTCATCGGATATGGGGTGGGATCATGCAGCACCCTCGAATCGAAGCACCGGTATCGCACAGGGCCCTTCGAGTTCACTGGTAAACCGGTCCCGAAGGAATACTGGGACCTGCGGAAGAATGATCCGGAGGGAGCACAGAAACTGCTGGGTGGGCGGGGATTCACAGCCAAGAAGAATCCTGAAACCGGGTTTTATGAAATCGCCATCCAGGGCGAGAAGGTCGAGAACCCCGATCCGGCCGACGTCTGGAACACCGCCCTCAAAGTCGCCAAGAAACGGGCATACGTTGACGGAATCCAAACATGCTCGGCTGCCGGCGATATCTTCATGGTGAACGCTGAGAATTCGCCCGATGAGGACTACAGCCAGCCGAACGGGAATGGGAACGGGAACCAGAACACGAATCGTCAGCAGCAAGGCCAGAACGGCAACGGCAATGGCCAAGGCCAACAGATCAAGAATCCGGACGCTCCGGCGACCGAGAAGCAGCTAAAGTGTCTCTATGCCCTCGTGAATCAGCACAACATTTCCGATGAAGTGATGAAGGGACTCCTGAGGGACGAACTGAAAGTCAGCAGTTCGAAGGATCTCACGATGGCACAGGCATCTGCACTCATCGAGAAGATCAAGAATGGTGGCCTGAGCCAGCGGGAACCCGGCGACGACGACGACCTCGGACAGGCGGGTTACTGATATGAAGCTGGCTTTTATTGGCGACATACATGCTCGAGGGGCCGATACGCGATCGACTGACGCCTTGGGGCAAGCGATTGACTTGTCGCATGATTGCTTGATTCGAGTGATCGCTGGTGATCTGTTTGACAGATACAACGTGGCAGATCGAGATGCAAGTGTGGGAACGATCTATCGCCGGGTCATTGATTCTATCGAAGGCACTTGCGATGATGAAATCGTTGTTGTGCGCGGAAACCACGATCAGGCAGGACTCGGACAGAAAGACGCGCTTGAGCCGCTTGACAGGTTGACCGTTTACCGAATGGTTGCGTTGACCACGGACAGTGATTTAGCCATTCTATATATACCGTGGGGAGCCAGTGATTACAGGCTATCAGATGAAAATCTTGTTCGATGGAAGTCTGCGAAACGCCGTGCGATAGTCGCTCACTGTGATATCAACGTCGCATTGACCAACTCCGACAGGATGATGGTCGGTGGTTCGTTTGTGATCGACAAGGAGTGGCTCCTGTCGATGAATGCGGATGTGGTCGCCCTGGGACACATTCACAAACGCCAGGACATGGGTCTCGGTAAGGTCTTCGGCGGCTACCTCGGCAGCTTGGTACAGTGCAATTTCGGGGAAGGGTTCTGCGCGATTCCGGGCAAAGAGCGTGAGCACCAGCCACAGGGATTTCTCGTTTGGGACACTGACAGCAACACTATCGAATGGCGCGAGGTCAAGGCCGCTCGCCATTGGACAGTCCCCACCGAATGGTATGCTGATTTTCACGCGCAGATTCCAGAATGCGATCGCGTCAAAGTTAAGGGAACGACAAGGCCGCTGATCCTTCCTGCAGGCGTATGCTACGAACCCATCATCGAGGCAGTCGTCCGGGAATCCAGGACAACTGGAATCGAAGCGGACGAATCGCCGGAATCCCTCCTGCAGCACTGGCACGGTGCCACTCAAGGCAAGGTCGACCTGGCGAAACTCCAGGAAGGCTTGAAGAAGATTCTCGGCCAGATCCAACTCCCCGGGAGTGCAATCGGGTCCCTGGAGTCACTGGATAAGATCGAGCTCGTAAACATCGCCACACACCGGAACACTTACATCGAACTGGATGGCGTGCGGGGCCTGGTCGGGATCTCAGGACATAACGGTGCTGGCAAGACCTACGCGATGGAGTCGCTCTATGCATCACTGTATGGCGAGTATCCATCGCGCCCAGGCACGCTGGCCGATCGTGTCACTCGCGGGTTCACCGGCGATGCAATGATCGGGGTGGACTTCTCTTCCGGGGGCGAACGGTATCGCGCACAGAGGGACATTCACAAAACAGCGAAGACATCATCGATACAAGCCAGGCTTTATGCCGATGGCGATGGGAAATGGAACGCAATCGCAGGTCTGAAAGGCGCTGATGTCACCGCGCGCGCCGAGCAGATCGTGGGCGACCCCAGTGTGATTCTCGCCACCATCTTCTCGGCACAGGGGCAGATCGGAAACATCATCGATGCCGAACCGAGGGATCGTAAAGAGCACTTCGCGAAACTCCTCGGCACCGATCGATTGCTGGTGATTGGAGAGAAAGCCAAGGAGCTCCTGGGCAACGACGATCGGGATCTGCTCTATCAGGAACGCCGCATCGCCGATCTGGAGATGCAGCTTGCGGGGAGGTTCGAAGCGGAGAGAAACCTCGCAGAGCAACGCAAGATGGTCGCACCGGTAGAGGCTCAGATTCGCGTTCTCAATGAGCAACTCGATACGGTTCGACGGCGCCATGCCGAGCTGAAGGCCATTCAGAAGCGGCGTAGCGACATCACTGCTGAGATTACCAGGGTCGAGAACGAGATCACGAGCACTCAGGCGAAGATCCAGAGTAAGCAGCAACAGGTCGAAGCCGCAGAGAAGCGCCTCGAAAAACGCGCCAGCCTGGTCGCCAGCGCATCGATAAGAGTCGAGATTGAGAAAGGCATCTCCAAGGCTGAAACCGAATACAACGCCGCCAAAGAGCGCAGATCAGAACTCGAACTGAAGCTCGCAAACCTCCGGACTGAATATCAGCGGATCTTCGGCCAGATGGAATCCCTGGCGAAGGGTCAGACCGCGGAGATTGAAAAGGCTATCTCGCTCATGAAGGATCGGATCCGCGAGATCGAGCGAAAGCATGATCTGACCGACACCAGATTAAAATCCGAGATGCCTCATCCATCACAACTTGATTCCGCTCGTCGGCGCGCATCACTCCTCGATTCCGGAAACTTCAATCACGACGTCTGCACCACCTGCGCATTCACGAAGGATGCTTTCGAGGCGAAGGGTTCAATCCCGACGATCGAATCGGAAATCGTCCGGTATCGCGATGCTCTCGAGCAGAACAAACGCGAAAAGGCCGATGCGCTCGCAGAACCGAACGCTCTCCTGCAGGAGCTGCAAACTCGCCTGCAGGCCTTCGACGCCAAGTCCTGGATGCAGACGGCTGAGGATTGCGCCTCTCTCAGAGCACAGCTCATCGAGAACAAGGTCATCGGGCTGGAAACCAAGGCTGCTCTTGATGCAACCCCACCTCCGGACAACACGGTAATCCGAACACTTCGCGGTCAGTTGGACGGTGAGATTGCCAGCGCAGAGCGCGAACTGAAGGTACTCGAGGAAGTCGAGAAATCGATCGCATCGATGCATGGCGACATTGATCAGCTCCATGAATCCATCGCACACCTAACGACACGGAAGGCAGCTCTCGAAACCGACCTGAAGGCCGCCGAGGTGGTGGATACTGCCGTCACCGAAAAGCAGATCGATGAAATCCAACTGGACATTCGGATGCGCCAAGACGATCTGAGCACGATCAATCAGTTGATCGGCCAGGCACAGGCAGAGATCAAGCGTTTCGAACAGATCCAGGTCGAGATCGGAAAAACGAAGGACGCTCTCGAAACGATCCGAGAACGCGCCGAGCAGTGGATCGCCCTGCAGGCGGCATTCGGGCGCGACGGAATCCCACAGTTGATCGTCGATTCCGCAATCCCACGGCTGCAGCAGCTCCTCTCCGAACTCCTCGAAGAGTTCGACAACCGGTGGGCGATTCGCCTGGATACGCAACGGGAAACAAAGACCGGGACCATTCAGGAACGCATCGACATCCGCGTGATCGATGCGAATGGTGAGGGTGACATCAGCGACTACTCGGGCGGGGAGAAGCATCTCCTCCGGTCCATCCTGCGCATCGCCCTAGGCATGCTGCAGGCCGAGCGTTCAGGGAAATCCCTGAAGGTTTTCATCTTCGACGAGGCCTTCGATGCACTGGACCGCGAGAATGCCATCCGACTGCTCGCGGTGTTCCAGCATCTGCTCTCCCGATTCAATCAGGTGTTCATTGTTTCGCACAGCGACGAATTACTCGCGGTTCTGCCGGCGCAGATCCGCTTCAAAAAGGTCAATGAAACAACGGAAGTGGAGGTTCTGAATGGCGCTCGCTAAGACAGTAAAACGATACCTGAAACACACATTCACGGAACCGGAAATGCTGAGTTTTCGGGACACCCTCGCCTCGACCATCTGCGAACTGTCCCAGCTCGAGGACGAGAAGAAAACCGTCACCAGCCAGTACGCTGCCAAGATCAACGAGAAGAAGGCCACATCGAACATGGCAGCGCAGAACATCCGGAACGGATACGAGTTCCGTGATATCGAGTGCGACATCTTTTACGACCTCAAACGCCGGATGAAAACCATCGTCAGAAAGGACACCGGTGAGTTCATCGAGGAACTCCCGATGACCGCCGAGGAGTTGCAGTGCAGTCTCCCGGGCTTCGAAGTTTTCGATGAGGAACCGGAACCGGCCACAGTGGAACCGGAGATCGATGAGGATGATTGGATCGAAAAGGCCAGACGAGCAGACACGAGCAACGAACTTGAGCTCAGTTTGGCATTGAAGAGGAGAATCGAATCCCTTCTGAAAGAAGCCGGTATTGAGTATGCCTTTTCGGAAGGTGAAAAGTGGCACCCTAAGGAGCTCGGATCTCTCGCGAAAAAAGCATCGAAAAACAACCCCGCAATCGGCCAGAAGATCTCCATGATTCTTGATCAGATTCCGGTATTTATCGAGATACTGGAAGCACTGTACAACGAGTTTCCGAGTCCAGACGAGATCATCGGAGGCAAACCGGAAGAGCAGGAGACCAATCCGGATCCGGACGACGATGAACCGATCGACGAGAATCCGAGCTTCTGATGAACACGGCGATCAAGTGGATCCTGATTACCCTCGGCACATGCATCTATGTGCCGATCATCCTGGGCGGGGATGAGGCAGCCGATCGATGGCTTGACTGCATCCTTGCCCTCCTTCCCCGGGAAGTCGTCCTGGGGATCGTCTGGATCTTCATCGGCGCGGTGGCTTTGGGAGCCACGACCTGCGTCGTGATCTGCGCCATCATGATCTACCGAACCGACATCAAACCGCGCCTCCGCGAACTGGTAAACACCCTTCACACCAAGCGGAGTGCGCTGTGATCCATCAATCCAGAAACCCAAGAAACGAGGTGAAACATGCACCGGGAATAATCGAGTTGTCTTGTTGTGGCACGCCCCGTCATCGCCTGGCGGGGCATTCCGAAACCCCAGCGAATCGAGATGGATCTCAATGAAACAACCTGCGTTTCAATTCTACACTGGCGATTGGCTGAAAGACCCGAAACTATCCATGTGCTCGCCCCTGACCCGTGGTATCTGGATCGACGCAATTTGCGCAATGCATGAATCCGACCGGAGTGGTTCACTGACAGGAACACCTGACCAATTGGCGCGTGTCCTGCGCTGCACTCCTTCCGACATTCATTCCGCAATTGCCGAACTGAAAGCCACCGGAGCGGCAGACATTCGAGAATGTAACGGTTTTGTAACACTGATCAATCGAAGAATGAAACGTGAGCATTTTCAAAGAGTTGAGGCCAGTAATCGTGTCCGAAAACATCGACGTAACGCTGATGTAACGGAAATGAAACAAGAATGTAACAGCCCTTCTTCATCTTCATCTTCATCTTCGTGTACATCTTCGGATGTTACACCCCCTATTATCCCCCCTCCAGAAATTCCGAAACAGACCAGGGTCGCGATGAACTCACCGCGCCTGGTTTGCGAACACTGGAAAGTGACGGTGAAAGAATCCGGAGGAGGCAATTACAAAATCACTCCGGAGGATCGAACCGCAATCGAGCAGTTTCTCGAGTCAAATCCGGAATCGGACCCAAAAGATCTTGCCAAGGACATGAAGACCTGGCTGTCCGATAGCGAATCAATCGGCTACGGACCAACTGGCAACGGCTACAACAAGATTAAGCCAACTCTCAGCAACTTCTGCAAGCATTACAACCGGATCAATGCAAAGAGAACGACTGCTCCACCAAAGCCTCCAGTCATCGTTCCACCACAGATCGACCCGAGCAAGTGCGACCCGATCGATCTCGAAACAACCCGTCGACTCGAGGAGAGATATCGCCTCGGAGGAGGGTTCAAGAGTGATTAAAGAATCGTTCATCGCCGCCCTCGCCTCATGCGCTGCATGCTACGGAGGGAAGGTCCCGGATGGGCCAACCATCGAGTCATACTTCGCAGTGCTTGGTGGTCATCATGAGAATGCCGTCCTCTTCGCCATGCGCCAGGCACCAATGCGATATCCGCGATTCTTCCCCACGGCAGGACAGATCGGCCAGATCATCAACGAGTGGTACGAAGAACGGAACGAAACCAACACGCAGGTCGTGAGAGATACCTGCCCCTATGAGTGCAAGAACACATGGCTCTCCGTGGTGGTGATTTACGAAGATTACACCACCGACACAGGGAAAACGAAGCAAATCCCGATCGGATATCGGAACTTCGATGTTCGGCTGAAGCCAAACGAAAAGGTCAAAGCCTGGCCGTGCCCACACTGTCGACCGGAACTCCCAGATGGTCGGCCGAATCGGCTGCCCCCAGGAGTCGAATTCCCGACACCAGTGAAGCCCTACCGGTTCACCTGTGCGGATCTCGAAGCGCTCGCCTGGCTGACACAATTCGGGATTGTCATCAATGTGGATCCCAAAGACTGCGAACCATTCGTTCCGGTCCCATTCGTCGAGGTGACACGATGAGCGGACTTTCCCCGACACAGCGAACGCTTCGTGAACTCCGGCAACGCGGGTGCATCTGCGGAATCGTCGAGCGATTCAACCACTACGCTGGCCCGTTAGGTATTCGCCAGGACCTGTTCGGGTTCGTCGACATCATCGCGCTCTACCCGGATGGGATCTGCGCGATCCAGTCCTGCGGCCAGTCATTCTCCGAACACGACAAGAAGATTCTGGACAACGAAACGGCACCGGAGTGGATGAAGTCCGGAGGCATCATCGAACTCTGGGGCTGGCGCAAGCTGAAGCTCAAGCGAGGCGGCAAGGCCGAGCGTTGGGTGCCCCGTGTCAAGCGCTACACGATCGATCAACTCTCAGGAGAATTCGTCGAGGCAAGCGACGAGGAGGAAGCGGATGTTCACGCTACGAAACTATCAGCATGAAGCGGTCGAGGCTGCCGTCAGATACATGCAGCAGGACAAGCCGGCAAACGGAATTATCGTTCTCCCGACAGGGAGTGGAAAAAGTTTATGTATAGCAAACATCGTGAAGCGCCTGCAGGCACCCGCTCTGGTGTTCCAACCGAGCAAGGAGATCCTCGAGCAGAATCACGCGAAGCTGGAATCCTACGGCTACAAGGCTGGGATCTACTCGGCATCCATGGGACTGAAGCGGGTTTCTGAAATCACACTCACCACGATCGGGAGCGTGGCGAAACACCCGGAACTATTCTCGAAGTTTCGGTTCATCCTCATCGACGAGTGCCACCTGGTCAACGCCAAGGGAGGCATGTACAAGAAGTTCATCGAGGGGATTGAACAGTGTCGGGTTCTCGGACTGACCGCCACACCCTACCGGCTGGCGAGCAACTCGTTCGGCTCGGAGCTCCGGTTCCTCACCCGGACGCGCCCCCGGGTGTTCCGGGATGTCGTTTACTACGTCCAGAACAGCACCCTTTTCGACGCGGGGTTCCTGGCACCGATCGAATACATCGATGTCCGGGGATTCGATCGATCCAGACTCCGACCCAATAGCACAGGCGCAGAGTTCGATGAGAACTCGGTGCGCTCCTATCAGCGCGCCACGAACTTCCTCGATCATGTTGTCGAGAAAGTCCGCGAGGTGTCGTTCCTGCGGAAAAATGCTCTCGTCTTCACCCGGTTCATCGAGGAGTCGGAATTCATCGTCCGGAATGTCCCTGGCGCGGTGCTCGTCACGGGCGAGACACCGAAGACCGAGCGGGACCGGATCGGCAACGCATTCAGGAGGGGGACGATCAAGGTCGTGTGCAACTGCGGAGTCTACACGACTGGCTTCGACTACCCGGAACTGGAGACGGTCGTTCTCGCCCGGGCAACCATGTCTCTCGGCCTCCTCTACCAGATGATCGGGCGCGGGATCCGACCGCACCCGTCGAAGCGCTGCTGCCAGGTCGTCGACATGTGCGGCAACGTCAACCATTTCGGCAAGATCGAGGATCTGAAACTGGTCGATGGCGGGAACGGGAAGTGGTTCATCGAATCCCGCGGTCGGCAGCTCACGAACGTGCTCACCGAGACGTCGCATTCAACGAAAAACTCTCTCTGGAAGAAGCACGCCTGGAGTCGATAGAATGCACGCGAGGCCGCTCCATAAATTATTGAAAAATAAGGTCTTTTTCCTTGATGGGTTCCGACCGTCACGGCTGAATGAAGATGTCGATGGAACGACACCAACCAAGGAGGAAGAGATGGAACAGCGGAACGAAACAGCAAGAACACCGAGACAGTATCAGGTACCCAACCAGAGAGCATTCGGAATAACCTTCGGGATCGAGATCGAATGCCTCCTGCCGATCGGATCGGTTCGCGCAGGCGCATACCACGCCGGACGCGAACTGGGCGGCCGATTCCCCACCGGATGGAATGCACAGAAGGACAGCAGCCTGAGCACCACGCTGCAGGGATACGAAGGAGTCGAGATTGTAAGCCCGATTCTGAAAGGCATAGACGGTATCGAGCAGGTCAAGAAGGTGGCTGACCTCCTCAACGAGATGGGTGCCCGGGTCAACAAGACCTGCGGATTCCATGTTCACGTAGGAGTTCGAAGCATCGCCGGACAAGATTACGACCAGGTTGCGGATTTTGTCCGCAGGCTCCTGAAACTGACAGCGCAGCACGAGATGGCCTTCTACGGCGCCTCCGGATCCGAAAGCAGATTCACAAGCCGATACTGCGCGAGCATCGCGAAGGGCAAATGGGCGACTCGGAAGGATGGCGCACTCGCGAAGAAGAACCTGAACGCGGAAGAGCTGAGACTCGCAGCCGCTGGTATCGACCGATACCAACTTCTGAATGTAGCCCCGGTATTCGATTCCAAGAAAACGGTCGAATTCCGGGTTTTCTCGGGAACGACCAGCGCGATCAAGATGACGGCCTACATCCAGATGGCACTGGCCGCCGCCTCGAGAGCGATGGACAACGACACCGGCTTCGACGCGATCAGCACCAAATACGCAGGCAGCGGATCCGCCGGAGCGATGAAGAGATTCTTCTACCTGATGGGCTGGACCCGGGGCCGCAAGGATTACTACCAGCCAGAGTGCAAGGTGGAAGGCTGGATCGACGACATGGGAAACCTGAAGGCGACGAAAAAAGAGCTGATGCGCCTGGCTCGCAAGTTCGACGAGCAGGTGGGGCAATAGAAACACGATGGGGGATCGCAGACAGCATGCGATCCCCCGCATCGGAGATCGAGGATGGGAAACGAATTCATATCAACTGGCAAAGCCGCAAGGCGACTTGGAATCCACCAGGACACGATTCGAAAAATGTTCCGACAGAACAAGCTCGATGGCTACCTGATCACCACGAACGCCAAGGCCGGAACATATCGCATCATGATCTCAGTCCACAGCATCGAGCTCCTCGTGAAGGGCCAGAAGATCGAGAAGTAAACATGCCGCCACGTTACCTCTCACCCAAGCAGGCAGCCGAACACACTGGTTACAGTGTGGATTACCTGTTGCGGCATAAGAGTGAATTCGGTTATGTTCCTGGCAGGCCGATTAAAATCGATATCCGGGATCTGGATGCCTGGATGGACCGGAGGAAGCGTCATGGGAGAGAAGACGGGGAAGATCAGGTTCAGACCAGACAGAAACAGGTGGGAACTCGACATCCACCTGGATGGACAGAGGATAAAACGCCTCTTTCCTTCGAAGTCACTCGCGATGGAAAAGTTATCCGAATTGCGAAAAATGAAAGGGTTTGTCGAGTCTGAGTTGAATCTGCCTTTCAAGGTCCCGAAAAAACAGACACAGGTCGCCTTCAATACCCTCGTGTCAAAATTCCTGACCATCCGGGAAAGCTCGCACACGAAGCAAACGTTCGCTCGTGAACTCTCCATCGTCACAAATCATCTTGCACCCTTCTTCAAAGACATCTTGATTTCTGATATCAGACTCGAACACATCGATCGGTATAAAACAGAGCGGCTCGCAGATAAAATCTCGCCGGCAACCGTCCGGAAGGAGCTGAATGTCCTGAGTGCAATCCTCACGATGGCAGTCAAGTACCGCTACATCGACCATAACATCCTCAGAGACGCCGATCGCATCCGCATTCCAGACCGAGACCCGATGTTCCTGAATCCCGATCAGGTGCAGCTGTTCCTCTCGTGCTGCAGTCAGGATTTCCTTCCGCTTGCGATGACTTATCTGTACTGCGGACTCCGAAGAGATGAAGCATTCAACCTTACCTGGGATGATATCAACTTTGAGCAGAACGAACTCACGATTCGTGCCGCCACCTCAAAGACAAAGAGAGCGCGCACGATTCCGATTCATCCAGACCTGAAAACTGAACTGATGAAGCAGAAACTCCGGATTGGCGAATCAAAGTTTGTATTTCCAGGGCAATATGGCAAGAAGCGGATCACCTGCCAGCATGCATTTCGGAAAGCGAAAGCAAAGGCAAAACTCGGAAAACGACTCAGACTCCATGATCTGAGGCACACCTGGGCGAGTAACTGTCTGATGGCGGGAATCGACCCGATGACCGTGAAGGAATGGGGCGGCTGGAGCTCGATCAAACTGCTCGACATTTATGGTCATCCGGATCGGAGAAAAGACGGAGAGAAAATCAACCGTCTGAATTTTTTTAGTCCCCAAAACGTCCCCAAAAATGAATCAGGCGTGATCTCTCACGCCTAAGTCATTGATTTCTATGAAGCGTCCCCAGCGGGATTCGAACCCGCGTCGCGGCCGTGAAAGGGCCGTGTCCTGGGCCTCTAGACGATGGGGACGAACTGAAAACCCTGAGCGCAGAAGGATTCGAACCTTCGACCCACGGCTTAAAAGGCCGTTGCTCTACCAACTGAGCTATGCGCCCGCTTCCGCTAAACGCGCCGCTCACAACGGCCCGAACGCGAACGCCGCCTAACCCTACTCACCACTCCCCTCCTTGTCAAGCCCTTTTTTCTCCTCCGCCTCGCCCCACCCGTCACCCCACCCTGCCACTCCTTCGCCTCCCCCATCCCATCACCCGCAACGCATTCCCAATCACCAGAAACGATGACCCCATGTCTGCCACAACCGCAGCGGCGACGAACCATTACGGCGATCCGGTCAGAATGCCTGCAGAAATGCGAATGCCCGAGAGAATCACGGGGAGTGCCGTCGACGGCCTGAGCAGTCTACCGCTGTCGGATCGAGGGGTTACCGCGCTTCAATCGAAGTCCTTCCCGGGCATGACCCGCTCCCCCTCCTTAGATACCGAATCCCGACACCCGTCTTCAAGCAGGTGACCCCCATCCCCTTTCATGCTATCGTTCCACCCTGTCGATTCGTTATCCCCAACAGGAGGCTCCCGCAGACCATGACTGACCATTCTTCAGAAATTTCCGCTGCCGATACACCGGAATCGCGCCTGGCCGCCGAAGGCATCTATTCCGATGTCCCCGAAGTCAACCGAAGGCTCTTCGAGACACTCGATGCACTCCAGTCCGCCGGATTCCAGTTCATCGACGCCACGCCGATCGCCTACGGCTCGAAACTCACCCTGGAACACACCGGCAAATCGCTGTCAGCCTCCATCTACTACTCCTCGAAACGCGGCATCTCGGTCGTCATCCCCCCCAATATTCCTAAAACGATCTCCGACCAGCTCCGCGGCATCCTGCTCGCCCCCCCCTCCGCTCAAACCGAAACCGTCCGGGGTGAGGAGTCCCGATACGCATCCTGGATCGGTGCCGACGAGGCCGGCAAGGGAGACTTCATGGGCCCGCTGGTCACCGCGGCTTTCTTCATCACCCGCGAGATGCTCCCCGAGATCCGCGGGATGGGCGTCCGAGACTCGAAGATGATCCGGAACGACGAATGCCGGGCGATCGCGCGACGGCTGTTTCTCACATACCGTAACCACATCGCCCTGACAGCACTGCCACCTGAAACTTATAACCGCCTCTATTCCGATTTCTCGGCCGAAGGCAAATCCCTCAATGCGCTGCTCGCATGGGCTCATGGCAAATCAATCGGTTCGCTTCTGAATCGGAAACCCGAAGCGGTCATTCTGGATCGGTTTGCCGCGGAAAGCATGATCCGCCGCTATATCCGGACGGATTGCCCGCTAATCGCGAGGCCTCGTGCCGAAGACAACTCCGCGGTCGCCGCCGCCTCGATTCTCGCGAGAGCCCATTACCTCCACACCCTCGAACAGCTCTCCAAAACATTCGATATCGATCTGGTGTCCGGATCCGGTGAATCAGCGGATGAGGCGGCTCGTGCCATTTTCCGGCGTCACGGCGAGGAAGGGCTGGCACGTTCGATCAAACTGCATTTCAAGAATACCCAGCGTGTAATCGGACTCAAATGAAAAAGGCGTCGTTTCCAACGCCTCTTTCGTGCGATCTGCCGGTCCCAATTCCAGCAAATCAAGGGTCTTTGCTCCTGCGCTCTATCCTTCGCTCCGCCTGCAGTCCGGTTCCAGGGAGCCTGAACCACACCTGAGCATGATTCAGTGGAAATAGTCTCGGCGATTCCATGAACCGAAACAATCAGGGAATCCCCGAGAACCGACTTCGATAATCCTTAGAGCTGCGTCAAACCCTCACGGATCGCATACTTCGTCAACTCGGCGATGCTGTGTAACCCGAGTTTCTCCATGAGTTGCTGCCGGTAAGTCTCGATCGTCTTGACGCTGACGCCGAGTAAAAACGCGACATCCTTCGTCGAGCGTCCCTCGGCAAGCAACTGCAGAACCTCGCGTTCGCGCGCCGTCAGCACCGCAAATGCCGACCGGTCGTTCTGCGCGAGCTGCGCCACGTAATCTTTGACCACCAGATCGGTAATCTCGGCACTGAGATAGGTCTTGTCGTCCATGACCGCCCGGATGGCTCCGGCCATCTCCTCGAACGCGCAATCCTTCAGCAAATACCCCCTCGCCCCCGCTTTAAGTGTCTCAATCACGAACCGCCGGTCGGAATGCATCGATAACGCGATCACCCGTATCTGAGGGTGATTGTCACGAATCCGGCGGGTCGCCTCGATCCCGTTGAGCACGGGCATGGACACATCCATGATCACGATATCCGGGAGGATCTCATCGACCACCTTCACCGCCTGCGCTCCATCCTCCGCTTCGGCGATAACCCGCATGCCTTTCTGCTTTTCGATCAGCAGTTTTAACCCCTGCCGTACGATGCGATGATCGTCGGCCAGCAGTATCGTAATCTCATGAGACATGATCCGCACCCTCCAGACTTTCAAGCAACGGCGCGATCAGTACGGCCCGTGTACCCTGCCCGGGAGTGGAATCGATCCGGAACGACCCGCCGACATGACCCATCCGCTCACGGATGCTGAGCAGCCCGAATCCGCCGTTTCCAGCCAACGCCGCACGATTCTCAGGATCAAACCCGACCCCGTCATCCCGAACCTCGACCCGCATCCACATACCATCCCGGTTCATGCTAATCTGGACGTCTCGCGCATGCGCATGCTTGACGACATTCATCAGCAGCTCACGCACGGACTTGAATACAGCCGCGCGGGTATCATCCCCAAGATTCTTGCTGCGGCCGTCATCGCTCAGCCCGATCGCCAACCCGTATTTTTCGCGCACCTGATCCGCCAGCCACTCGATCGCCGCCGCACAGCTCAACTCATACAGCGCCGGAGGGCTGAGTTCCGTCATGAGCGAGCGGGTAAACCGGATCGCGTCCTCCGTCAGTTCGCGAATCGCATTGAGCTCCAGAGCAATCTCAGGGGTTTCAGTTTGCATGGCCAGCGCTCCGAGTCTGATTTTGATGACCGCGAGCGACTGACCGATCTGATCGTGCAGTTCCACCGCGATCCTCCGCCGCTCGCGCTCTTCAATCGACGAAAGCTGCATGGTGAGCGTTCTGAGCTGGTCCTGATACTCGCGGATCCGCCTCGTCCGATCCTCGACGCGCGCTTCGAGATCGTCGTGCGCTCTCTTGAGAGCTTCGTCGGTCCTGCGGCGTTCGACATAGGATCCGAGCATTTCGGCCACCACGTTGAGGAGATCCCGCTCCTCGATCATGAATGGACCTTCGGATTCCTGGGGTCGCGGTTCGAGATAGAAAACCTCGATCCATCCGCATTCTCCGCCGGACGTCACGATGGCCGCCCGCTGCCGCCATGCGGTGGGAGTAAAATTCAGCGACGAATAGCTCTCATCGCCCAAAACGATCCGCACCGCGGTTACCTCGGGATACTGCCAGCCCTGGGGCAGCATCAGAGCGATTTCGTTGATCACGTCGGCAATGGGCCGAGTCGAGTCCTGAAGGAGTCTCGATGTGCGGATAATCGCCGTCAACTCCTTGACGCGCTCGCGCAGATCGTACACGACACGCGAATGCCGCGGTCTGCCGATCGGTCCGCGCGCCATTCAGATCCCGGAATTCCGATCCGAACGCCTCATGCTTGCGACTCCGGACGGATCATCTTCAGACTTTGATCCAGGATGGCCGAGATCTGCTTGAGCGTGTATGGTTTCTGAATGAACCCGCAGACGCCCTCCTCGCGCAGTTCCGCAGCCTTCCCCTCCAGTGAATATCCGGTTGAAATCAGCACATGCGCACCCGGATTGATCCGCTTGAGTTCACGGAAACACTCCAACCCGGTGAACTCGGGCATGACCATGTCCAGAATGACGATGTCCACCGACCGGTGATGATCCCGGAAATAACTCGCTGCGGAATGCCCGTCCGCGAAGACGATGGTCGTGAATCCGAGCGTCTGGAGGAGCGATTCGGCGGTTTCACGGATGAGCTGATCGTCGTCGACCAGCATGACCGTGCCGGATTGCATGATGATCTCCCCCGAATCGTCTTCGACTTCCCGATCCCTCGATTCGCTGTTCCGGGGAAAAAACACCGAAAACGTCGTGCCATGGCCGACTTTTGAGTCCACATAGATGCAACCCGCATGATTCTTGACGATGCCATAGACCATCGCCAGTCCCATTCCGGTTCCGGATGTCTGTTCCTTGGTCGTGAAAAACGGCTCGAAAATATGCGGTAGATGCTGCGGATCAATACCGCTGCCGGTATCGCTGACGGTGAGCAGGATGTAGTTTCCGGGTTTGAGTCCCTCGGTGGTGCGAGGATGCGTGGGTTCAACGACCGCCTGGACGGTCGATAGCAGCATTGTGCCCCCCTGCCGCATGGATTCGCAGGCATTGACCGCCAGATTCAACACCACTTGCTGAATCTGCGTCGGGTCGCCCATGACGACACAATTCCTTGCATTCAACCGCTCGATGACCTTGATATCCTTCGAGATTGTCCAGCGGAGGAGCGCCAGCACCTCCTGGATCGATGCATGAAGATCCACGGGGATCGTCTGGTATTTGCCTTTACGGGCGAATCCGAGCAATTGGCGTGTGAGTTGTGCGGCCTGCTCGGCGGCTTTCTCGATGGTCCTGACGGCATTCATGACCGATGTGTCGAGATTTGGTTTGTTTTTCAGCAGACTGGCGTATCCGAGAATGCCGGTGAGCATGTTGTTGAATTCGTGAGCCACACCGCCGGCAAGCCTCCCGATCGCCTCCATCTTCATGCTCTGATGGAGCTGTTCGTAGGCTTCCTTCGCGTCGGTGATGTCCCGCATGATCCCGACCAGCATCGGTTCGCTGTCCGCTGCCGCGAGCGGCGCCCAGGACTGCGAGACCCAGCGGCATTCACCGGACTCGCGCACGATACGGTACTCGACCGAAACCCCGCTCGGGCGCTCAAACGCCTCATCGAAATGCTTCTTCATGGCGATCGCATCGTCCGGATGCACGAAGGCGAGGGGTTTTCCGATCAACTGCTCGGGGGCGCATCCAAGAATCGTTCGGGAAGCCGCGCTGACGAACCGGTATCGCCCCTCACGATCACACAGGAAAATCAGATCCTTCGAATGCGTCATGATCGACCGAAGATGCGCATCGCTTTGCCTGAGTTTCTCCTCGACCGCGATCCGAGCCAGCGCGACACCAATCTGATACGCGATCGCTTCGAGTCCTTTCCTGAGAAAATCCGGAACATGCAGATAGGTTTTGGAGGCCAGATTCAGGCACGCGATGACTTCGCCGAGATGCCGGATGGGGATATTGACGATCGAAATGAATCCTTCACTGCGCATCAGATTGATCTGAGGACCTAACAATTCACCAATATTTACATATCGGCTCTGACCCGACAGAACGACCCCTCCTTCGAACGAATCGAATGTATATCTCGACACCCGCGCCAGGAATGATTCACTGATTCCTTCAGCATACTTCAACGTAATGTCACGGGAGGCATGATCAACCACATAGATGCCGCCGCTTTCAAAACCGACCGAATGCCGGGCGGCCTTCAGGCTGAGTTTCAACGCGGTGTCGATGTCCGTCGCCGCGCTCAGATCGATCGCGAGGTTGCGCTGCGTGGCTGCCAGTCGATCGAGCAACATGCGTTCGAGCATGGCGACGTAGACGGACAGCAGCGTCCCAATCGACTCGATATCGATCTCGGTCCACTCCTCGTACGGCAGCGGACGCTCGAACCCCACAAACCCCCAGAACACTTTGCCGACGAAAAGAGGCACGAACAGACAGGAGCCAATCGGCCTGTTGCCCAGAAACGGGCACTCCACGGCAATCGATCCATGATCGATGGATCGCGCGATGCTTCTCCCGGAAGACAACAGCTCCGACAATTCCGATGGAATCGCACTGTACTGGATTTCCAGCAGCTTCCGCTGATCCGTCGAATCCGAAATTCCGGGATCCGTGTCGATAACAAACATCCGCGCACACGGTCCCTTCACGATATCGCAATAGTTTTCAAACACATACGCACTCGACGACCGTGTCGCAATCCGGATCTGCACGAGAATCGACCGGAGCGCTTCCGTGGAGTCTCCTGCTCCGATAAACAGCCGCGTGCATTCGTTCGTTGCTGCCTGATACATCAGACGGACATGCAGATCCTTCAGATACGGTGTCAATCCGATGTTCCCGGAGCGATGCCGGACAAGAGCCGACGTGATGACCAGCAGTTCGCTGATACCGGCATCCGTTTCATCAAAATGCAGCTGGACCGCGCCCATCCGGCGGCACTCGAGTCCCAGGGCACCGGACTCCTCAGGCGCCGTGTCAATCACCACGATCGGCACACTCGCATTCATGATCTCAGGCGACTGCCGGACCGCTGCGATAGCGCCGGCGGGATCCGGCTCTTCGTCGGACCGATGCATCCAGACGATCGAAAAAAACGGTTCGTGCTGCTCGACGACCGAACCGAGTTCATCCCGGGCAACTGTCACGAATTGATCCCGGCAGACCGACGCATCGCCCGAAACGATCCGATCGAGCATCGACTCGGGCAGTGTGCTCAGAATCCTCCAGCGGGTATCCCAATCACGCTTCATCATTCACCGCATCCTTGCTCTCCCCTCACCCCGGACGAGAACAATAATCACTTCATGACGAGAAATCAATGTGGGACAGATGCGACAACCTGGTTTCACTCGGGGAAGGGATACGGGATGCAGCCGATGACCGTGTCGATGGGCGATCGCGATTCCATTCTGAATGTCGCGTGTTCCCAGAAGACATGCGTCGCGCCAATGACCGGATTCTGCTGATCGTACGAGTCGCCGGCGAGGATGCGTTCTTTTTTCGACATCAGATCGTAGACGGCAATATCAAACGTCTTCGCGCGGCCCTTTCCCCGAGGTCGCAGGTCCAGGGTATTGAGTTTCTGGTAGACGATCGTCGTCCCGTAAATGCTCGGTCTGCCGATCGGCTCGCTGCTCTCGACCACCGTCGTCGTGCTCCGGGTGCGGCTGTTATAGAGATTCACCGCGAGATTCCCCTTGCCCTTACTCTGATACACGACGTAATTGCCCGACACGGCAGGCAGATACTGGGACTCCGGGCCTGTTGCGACCGCGGTCGTTTCGCCGGTCGAGAAATCATGCACATAAACGTCCCAGGAACCGTCCCGCGCATCACTCCAGGTGAGGAGATCGCCCTTGAGAAACGGTTGCTGCTGGTTTCTGGGCGAGGGATCGAGCGCGGTCGGGCTGCCCTTACCAATCTGGGCGACGATAACATTCGCCGCTTTCGGATTCGGTTCGATCCAGACAAACCGATCCTCGCTGGTCGTCACGTCGGATTTTCGAGTCGCGGTATCCGAGATCACTTTACGCGCGAGCGTGTCCGTCGAATAGGCTGCGACGATATGACCGGCTTCGATGACTACCAGATATCGGTTCCCGAGAGCGAACTGGACGGGTTTGGGATAGGGTTTCCCGACTGCGGCCGGCCGGCCTCCGATTTCCTTCAGAAAACAGATCTGCCATTCGCGGTCGGATTCGCGCTGAATCCAGGCCACACCGGAATCGCTGACCGAGATATCCCGCTGTTCACGTTCCCCGGATTCGACTGCATATTTCGGCGTGAGAATTTTCTGGAATCTCAGGGCCAGAACGGTGTCGATCAGCGTTTCGACGAGTGCCGGATCGAGTTTTTTCTCGAGTCGGAAAGGGCGCGAGCCGATCACCTCGGAAGAAGACGGGCCGAAAACATCGATTCGAATGGCATTTTTCGCGCCGTCGAGACGATCCGCATCGTATTCGAAGCGAAGCATCAGGCCGATCCCGAGATCCTTCATGATCTGAGCCGGGTCGTTCGAGCGTGTTCGCCCCGCGTCCCATTCCACCCGATTGACAAGCGTCACGCCGGGTCGGTTTCCGAGCGCTTCCCGGAATGCGTCGTATATGACCCGGGCGGGTTCGGAGATGCGCTCCTCCGCGGCTTTTCCCTCGAGACGCATCGGTTCGATGTATACGCGCAGCGGTGCGGCTGCCTGAGCGAGCGGAACGATGAAGACAAGCAGAATGCCGATCATTCTGAACACGGTCGTTTCCTCCTTCTAAAGACGCATTCTACAGTGTCACGCCGCGCGCGCTCCTGTCAAGGGCGGACGGTTTGACAAAGACGTTCCGGGCATCTACGCTCATAAGGATGATGACGCGAATGCGACAACAGGTGGCCTGCATCCTTCTGATCATTTCGGTCCTGACAGCCACGGCCGCGCTCTCCGCCGGCCCGTTCCAGGGTCAGGTCGGCATCGCGATCGAGCGCACATTCAGCACCGGCCGCGCCCAGCATCTCAAACCATACCTGCCCGACTCTTCCCGCATATTCGTTGCCATCCCAGTCGCAGGCATCCAGGCCGGGAACTACTCCCGCAACCAGATCCTCGCGGCACTCGACCAGATGTTCACCCGCCTGTCGACCCGCACCTTCACACTCGAAGGAGGCCGTCTCCCGAATCTGCAGCGAGGCCCCGCCCGTGCGCGCTGGCAATTCCGCCCGCTCGACTCGTCGGCCGACGTCACGACCTTCCTGTATTTCACGATCACATCCAACCCGCTCAAGCCTCAGATCACGTCGATCCGCGGAGAAGATCCATCGTAATCAGTCATCCGTTCCCGGAACCGATCCGCCTCAATAACCCTGCTCCCGATCCACCTCACCTTTCAGTTCATCACCCCTTTCGAACCGCACAATCGTCTCGACGACATCTCTGAATCGCTCGGGGCGCTGCAGCGGAGACGCTCCGCGATGCGGAGACAGGATTACGTTATCGAGTTCATGAAACGGTCTGGAATAGGGAAACTTCCGGCCCTCCACCTCAACCGGTCGGTAGTCGTACCAGACGTCCAGCGCCGCTGAATCGATCCGGCGATCCCGCAGAGCCTCGTACAGCGCCGTCTCATCCACCACCGCCCCCCGGCCGACATTGATCAGCAGCGCATCCGATCGGAGTTGCGCGATCGCCTCAGCATCGATCAGGCCTCGGGTTGAATCCGTGAGCGGAATGGTGATGAGCAGGATATCGAGTGCACGCAGGAAATCATGCAGCCGATCCACCGGATACACCGGAATGGGAGGGGCGCCCGACGCGCGATCCGGAGGCGATTCGGAGGTGATCGGGAGGCCTCGACGGGAGCAGGCGATGATGTTCAGACCGAGACCCGCCGCGAAACGGATGACGTGGCGCGCGAGGTGGCCGGTGCCGAGTAAACCAAGTGTTTTCCCTTCGAGCACGATACTGGGAGGCGTGTCGTCAAAGGCCCGGAAACGGCCCAGACGCATGTGCCGGTCGAAGAACGGGACGCGGTTGGTCAGGGCGAGCAACAGTGCCAGCGCATGTTGGGCGGCATGGGAGGTGTTGCCGTGCGAGTTCACGATGCGGATGCCGGGACGCGTGCGCAGAACACTGATCTGGTTGTCGACGCCGGCCGCCGGGATGATTACCAGCTTGAGATCGGGGGCGGCATCGAGCAGGTCGGCGGTCACGATCCAGGCGACCAGCACGTCCGCACGGGTGAGCAGATCCGAGCGTTCCGAAATGGTTTTCGAGGGAACGAAATGGAACTCGGCACGGCTGCCGAGATTCCGGAAGGACGATTCGATGTACGAGCGGACTGGTTCGGGGGGTTCCCAGGCAAATACGACGCGAATCGGTGCGTTCATGGCTGACTCCTCCGGTTGCGACATCCGTTTCCAGTTTAAAAAGCTAATCGACTCGGCGCAACCTCAGGATCAAATTTTTCGGGCGCTCGGCGAAGACTCCGGCGAGGGAGGGTCTGCATAG
The DNA here is from genome assembly GCA_964472395.1 of uncultured bacterium. Lineage (GTDB taxonomy): Bacteria > CSSED10-310 > CSSED10-310 > CSSED10-310 > CALFER01 > CALFER01. The sequence goes on from CAYYMM010000003.1 coordinate 27,121, forward strand.
GGGACTGGAAAAACCGGAACGGATCGCATAGGATGATGGACATGAAACGACGTAATTTCTCAGCGATCCTTGTATTCACGGCCATGGTCATGCTCGGGGGCTGCGACGACGATAACGGCGGGACGGGGCCGAAACCCGATCCGACGGCATCGAACACGCGGCAGGCGACGGTAACCTATGTGTATGACGGCGACACGATTCAGGTGAACGGAAGCGAAAAAGTCCGCTATATCGGGATCGATACACCCGAAATCGGGGAATGTTATTATTCGGAAGCGACCAGTCGAAACCGATTTCTGGTGGACGATGAGGTTGTAACGCTTGAGATCTGCGTCGAAAGCCCGACGGATCAATACGGGCGGACGCTGGCGCATGTCTCGTGCGATGCGGGGCTGGTCAACGCGATTTTAATTCGGGAAGGTTATGCGCGAGCCTATCGTGTGCCGCCTTGTACCTCCAAAGCCAACTACTACGCAGATCTCGATCGCGAAGCCCGCGCCGCAGGCCGGGGGATGTGGAGCGCGTGTAATTAAGACGACCGCTCCTCAGGATTCAGATCGCCGCGGCGCACCTGCTGATCAGACTGCCGACCGGGTTTCGGGCTGAAAACCAGCAGCGCCGACATGATCAGGATTGTCACGGGATGATACCCGGTTCTCAGAATCAGCCAGGCGATCAACGCCACAAAGGGGAAAAACAGGACGAAAAGATGCATGCGGATGATTTCCATCCGGATTATCTTCAATTTCTGAACCAAATCCTGTCGCGGCAGCAGGTCCTGCCAGTTTGCGAGCAGTATGGCGATCACCATCGGCCAGTACCGGTTGAGCAGATAGCGGCATGGCGTGAAGAAATCCGAGTTTATGAATCCGTTTCGCCCGAAGAATTCATGTGGTTCCATTTCGGCGAAAAATGACAAAAACAGCCCATAGAAACCGAAGAAGAAGGTGATGGCGCGGAACGCGACGTACCCTCCGCCCAGAGCGACTCCGGCAATGAGCAGACTCAGCAGAGTCGAGGGAATTCGATGCGTGATCGGGAAGCGGTTCAGGAGCATCTTCTTGTGGTGGCCGCTGTGCAGGATCAGGCTGAGAGTGACCGTGAACGCGAGCGCCCAGGTATAGATCAGTCCGGTCAACCAGGTGCTCCAGCAGAATTCCTGCGTCGACCAGCGACCGTCGATGCCGAAAGAGACCGTCAGCAGGAAACCGAGAATAGCCGGAATGTGTTTATAGACGCTTCTCATCTGCACCGCATCACTCAATCAGAACCCGGATGTTCCGTTGCAGCACGGGCAGGAAATCCCGCGACTTCTCCAGATAGGGCATCTTCAGCGCCGCTCCGACCGACTGCAGCAGCTCCGGAGTCGACTCGCCATCGAGAAACCGCCGCAGTTCGGTCTCGGGGATATCCTCCGCCTAGACGGCCTTCGCCATCTCCTCCCGGTTCGCCGGACTGCGTGCGCCAGCGATAGGAGTGCGTGGATCCGGCAGGTGATCGGATTGTTCCTGAATAATGGTCGGGCATGTTGAACCTCCGGGTTGACTGTTCAGAAGCGCAACGGTGATCTCATAGGGTTACGAACGGCAGGCGAAAGCGGTTTCTTCGAGCCGAGGAGGGCGAATCGAAAGCGATCACAGGCATCAGTGCGGGAGTGCTCCGAGAGACTGGAGGATCGAACGGGCGATCGATTCCCGTTTCGGGGTATCCTTCATGCCACCCGGCAGATCGATATTCAGGGCGAAAATCACCGGCCCCGTCGGCGTCTCGACCCAGCCAACCCACCAGCCGATCTGCGGTTCGACACGCGCCTGCCATCCGGTCTTCGCTCTCAGGATCCAATCCCTCCCGGCCTCGACGATCATGATATCCTTGACCAGACGCTGATGTTCAACTTTGAAGGGAAGCTCGTTTCGATACAGTTTTCGCAGGAAATCCACCTGTTCCAGGGCCGAAATCCGGAGAGCGCCATCGAGCCAGAAGCGATCGACACCTCCGGACGGATCGGCGTTGCCGTACTGAATCCGAGTCAGATACTCCTTTTCACGCACCTCACCGATCTCACGCGCAAACTGCTGGTACACCCATACCGTCGAGTGCCTCATGGACGAGCGAAGCGTCTGGTCCTGATTCCAACCGTCAAAATCCCGTTTCACACCATCCCAGCGAATCACCTGGAACTCGTCCCTGACAACTCCGGCATCGAGCGCAAACAGTGCATGAGGCACTTTAAAAGTCGATGCCGGCATGAACCGTTTCTGTGCACGCTCCACATTGTAAGCCAGCATCTCGCCAGAACGCTCGTTGAAAACGACCATCGTCCCGTCGACGCCCTGATCCAAGAAAAACGGTTTCCAGTCCAAACGCTCCACCGGCGCCTGTGCCGACACGCCGGTAACGAACGTGAGACCAACCAAGATCCAAGCTCCAACTTTCATGGGAAATCCTTTCAATCGTGTGATCCTAAACTCTCAGGGATGATGCCACAGCGTGTGAGGGGACGCAACATGGCTCATCAGCAAAGAGTTGACTGATAAAAAAGGAGGAGGCAAGATAAAGGTAACAACTCATAGAGCGAAAGGGCGGATCGCGATCCGCCCTACCCTGAACCTGTGGCCTGCGGTGCCGAAAGGGCGGATCGCGATCCGCCCAGACTAGATCCGCCCCTAGATCCGCCCAGACTCATCCTATGGCCACGGGCAAGGGCGGATCGCGATCCGCCCAGACAGCCCATCGCGAGGAGGACTCCATGCGCTATGATCCTGAGCGACATCATCGCCGATCGATCCGGCTGCGAGGGTATGACTATGGAAAGGCAGGTTACTACTTCGTGACACTGGTCACCTACCATCGACACCAGATACTCGGCTGGATCGTCGACGGAAAAGTACGCTTGAGTCGCGCCGGAACGATCGTCGCCGAGACTCTGGAATGGCTTGGAGAGCATTTTGAGAATGTTTCCCTGGACGAATGGGTGATCATGCCCGACCACATCCACTTCATCCTCGTCATCACCAAGAGCAAGGACCCGACTCCGAAAAAACAAAAACCTCTCGGCAACCTGATCGCAGCCTTCAAGACGGTGTCCACCAAACTGATCAATCTGTGGCGTCACACCCCCGGAGAGCGTGTCTGGCATCGAGACTACTATGATCGGATCATCCGCTCGCGACAGCAGCTTTATCGTACCAGGGTATACATCCGTACCAACCCGATAAGGTGCAAGGGCGGATCGCGATCCGCCCTACCATGATCCTGTGGCCTGCGGTGCCGAAAGGGCGGATCGCGATCCGCCCCTGGATCCTGGATCCGCCCCTGGATCCGCCCCTGGATCCTGGATCCGCCCCTGGATCCGCCCAGACTCTAGATCCGCCCCTAGATCCGCCCATCGCGGAGATGGATCACTCGTCCTGCACGAGTCGCCACTGTCTCGTCATGGGTCACGATGAGAATGGTCCGGCCCTCCCGATGGAGCGTCAGCAGGAGATCCAGGATCTGAGCGCCGCTGCGACTGTCCAGATTGCCGGTCGGCTCGTCCGCCAGAATCAGGGACGGGTCGTTGACCAGTGCCCGTGCGACGGCGACGCGCTGCTTCTGGCCTCCCGACAGCTCGGCGGGCCGATGTCCCGCGCGATCCATGAGACCAACGCGCCCGAGCAACTCCAGGGCTCTGTCATGACGCTCGCGTCTCGACACGCCGGCATAGACAAGCGGCAACTCGACGTTTCCCGCCGCGGTCAATCTCGGCAGGAGATTGAAGTTCTGGAATACGAACCCGATCCGGTTCTTGCGGATCCGGCTCAGTTCATCGTCATCCAGTCGCCCGACCTCACGGCCGCAGAACAGATAGTCGCCCGACGTGGGCCGATCCAGACAGCCGATAATGTTCATCAGGGTCGATTTTCCGGATCCGGACGGCCCCATCAGCGCCACGCATTCACCCGGGTCGATCCGCGCATCGATCCGATCCAGAACGGGAATCTCCTGGCCCCCGAGCCGATACGATTTCGACAGGCTCTTCAGGAGCACCACAGGTTGGACGCTTCCGATGGGTTCATTCATACCGCAATGCCTCGATCGGATCGAGCGATGCAGCGCGTCGCGCGGGATACAGCCCGAAGAAAACCCCGACCGCCGCGGACACGGTCACGGCGATCACGATGGCCTCGAACGAAAACACCATCTTCCATCCCGCGAACCGAGCAATCGAAAATCCGAACAGAATGCCGGCAAGGATCCCGATCACACCGCCGACCCCGCTCATCACGACAGCCTCGATCAGAAACTGCCCGAGAATCTCCCGGCGTGTCGCCCCGACCGCCCTCCGTATCCCGATCTCGCGGATCCGCTGCGTCACGCTCGCGAGCATGATGTTCATGATTCCGATGCCGCCGACCAGGAGCGAAATCGCCGCGATCGCAGCCAGCACGATGTTGAAGGTCCGCTGCGTCGCCTGACTCTGTTTGAGGAGTTCCAGCGGCACGATCACATCGTAATTCTCGACACCCGAATGCATCCTTCCGAGGATTCTCCGGATGAGATCCGCCGCGGGGAGGAGATGATCCGCCGAATCGATCATGACGGTGATCTCCGAGATCTCATGGTTCGGATCCGTGTCAAGCATCCGCTTCCGAGCTGCGCTGATCGGCACGACGAGATCCCGGTTGACGTTGCGGAACGCCAGCGGTCCGGAGGGTCCCGCCTTCACCGTCTTGTCCTCCATCACGCCCACGACCCGGAAGATTCCATTCTGAATAAGCACGGTTCCGCCAATCGCATCCTTTCCGAATTCAGAGCGGATCGCGGGCCCGATGACGCACACCCGTTCCGCACCGTCGATGTCGAACGGGAGCAGAAAACGACCTTCCGACACCATCGAGTTGCTCACCGTGAGATACTCCGGTGAGGTCGCAACGATCTGCACGGGGCACGCCCGCCCGTCGATCCGGACGGATTCGTCCCGGATGAGAACCGGTGCGACTCTGCGGACGAACGGACAATTCCCGCGAATCGCCTCGACATCGTCCATCGCCAGCCCCCGGGGATTTTTCTGTTGAGCCGTGATGAGCGCCTGGCCATCAAGTTTCTTTGCAGTGATCCGAATCGTGTTGATCCCCATCAGCGCGAGTTGATCCAGCGCTTCGACCCGAGCGCCCTCGCCGATGGCAACGCTCGCGATCACCGCCGCCACGCCGAAAATGACACCGAGCATCGTCAGGAACGACCGGAGCTTGTTCGATTGCAGCTCCATCAACCCGATTTTGACATGCTGGACGACGTTCATGCGCCGGCTCCGTTTCCTGCCGCCCCCGCCGCCGGATCGACAACCGCCACCTCATCCGATTCACGCACCCCCTCATCCACGACCGTCCGCCGGGCCGTCCGAGCACCGCTCACAATCGGTTTCCGTCTGAAGGAATCCCCGCGCCGCACGAAGACATATTCGACACCCGCATCCCGGAACACCGCGGATGAGGGGATCACGAGTGCCTGTTCGAGCGTTCGCGTGACCAGCGTGACCTCGACGCCCATCCCCTGGCGGAAGCGGGGGTCGGTTGCTTCGAGCGCGAGAACCAGTTCGAAGACCTTGCCGGCATCCGAAACCGATGCGGAGGAGTAATCGGTGCCTCTGGATTGGGCGCGCGGCACGGCGAGTGAGGCGATGCGGTCGACGCGGGCCGGCAGTTCGAGACCGTCGAGAGCGCTGACACGAACGATCGCCGGCTGTCCGACGGAGACATGCCGGTAATCCGATTCGGCGACCTGCGTGACCACCTCCATTTCGCTGAGATCCGGGATTTCGCACACCTGAACCCCCTCCCAGATCTGATCGCCGACCTTGAACTTCTGCTTCTGCCAGCTCATCCCATGGACCACGATGCCGTCGATCGGGGCACGCAGGATCGCCTTTTCGAGCATTCCGCGGTAAGACTCGAGACTCCGGGAGGATTGTTCGAATTCAGCCGTCGCAATCGCGATCGACCGCTGGATCATCGCATGGTTCGCCTCGTATTCGACGTCGGATTTTTCCGCCGCGATCCGCGCCGATTCTTCGCTCAGAAGCCGCGATTCGAGCGTTTCCCGCGCGCGGAGCAGTTCATCTTCCGGTATGAGCCGCCGGCTGAAGCGGTCTTCGAGCCGGGAAACCTCGAGTTCCGCCTGCTGCCGGACGAGCGTGCTGTGTTCCAGATTCGCACGCATTTCCTTGCGGGTCTGCGCATACTGCGCTTCGGATTCCCTGAGATTTTCGATCTGGCGGTTGAGTTGCGCCCGGCGTTTCTTGACGTTGATCTCCTCACTCTGAATGTTCTGCGTGAGTTCCTTGTCGTCGAGCCACACGACGGGATCCCCTGCCTTCACCATTTCGCCTTCGGGGTGCATCTTGACGATCCGCCCCCCGAATTCGCTCGTGATCCCCCGCGACCGTTTCGCCCGCAGCAGTCCGACGTCTTCGGGGCCTTCGATGAAGTCCGTCCGGACGACCGAGACCACCCGGGCCGTTTTCAGAAAGTCCGGGAGCGGTTCCTGGGCGCCGCAGCCGATGAGCAGGGCCGCGCACCCGACCCACAACGCAGGGAGCACTCCAGCGTGAAGCCACCGGCGGGGCGAGGGGCTGCGTTCAGCGTCCCGTCGAGGCTCGTTCGATTGGATCCGCAAGATAGACCTCATCGCCTTCCGCCAGCCCTTTTTCGATGACCATGCTGTGCTGATTCGCCTGCCCGGCCGTGACGACACGCTTCGATGGTCCGGTCAGCCCTGCCAGATACACGAACGCACCGGTCTCGTCCCGGAATACACTTTCGATCGGCACGGTCACGACATCCGCGAGATCGGCAATCACGATGTCGACTGCCGCCGTCATGCCGGGCCGCAGTTCATCGGGTTTCGCATCGAGCGCCACGATGACCTCGAACACCTTGCGCCCCGACGACGCCCCTCCGGCATCCATGTCCAGTTGCGCGTTGTCACGGGCCATGTTGGAGATGCGGGCGACCGTTCCATGGATCTCGAGATCCGGAAAGGCGTCGATATGAATGTCGGCGCGCATCCCGGTCGAAACTTTCGCGATATCGATTTCGTCGATCAGAGTGAGCAGCTCCAGCGCCGACAGGTCGGGGATCTGCAGGATGGGCTGCCAGGGTCCGACCTGATCGCCGACCTGCACGAGTCCCTGATTGCCGCCTTTCCAGACCTTGTTATAGAGCACCATGCCGTTGGCGGGCGCACGAATGATCGCTTTCTCGAGACGCTCGGAGGCACGCTGGAATTCCGCCTCGGCTTTCTCGACGTCCACCCGGCTCGATTCGACATCCGCCTGCTTCATGCCGCGCTGGGACACCTCGGAATCTTTCGCCTTCTGCAGAGCGATCTCGGCGTTGCTCACCTGCAGCTTCTGACTCAGCACGTCGAGTTCGGCTTCTTCGAGCGCTTTTTGTGGTGAGAGATTCGCGGCGACCAGTCGCCGGGTCTTGTCGCGCTTCGATTCGCTGTTGAGGAGCTGTTTGCGCTGGTACTCGAGCGACGACTCGGCCTCGATCACGGCATACCGCGTCGTTTTCGCCGACAGCCCGGCTTCCTCGATGGACCGCTGCAGCTTGCTCCGCGAGATCCCGAGTTCGACGCGTTTGGACTCAAGTTCCTTCTCGGCTTCATCCGTTTCCATCCAGGCAACCGGCGTGTCTTTCTCGACGAACGATCCTTCCGGAACCAGTCTGGCGAGTTTGCCCCAGGTATCCGGTGAGATACTCGTGCTGTTGACGGACCTGAGTTCCCCGAGTTGATGCAGGATCGAGACGAATCGGCCCTTCACGGCCTCCGCTGTCGGCGCATCCACCCCACCTCCCAGACGGCAGACTCGGAGCGTTCCGATGACCGCGAGTATGACGCCGATCAGCATGGCCCAGCGGATGAGGCGTGTCATTCCGTGACTCCGTCGGAGGCTTCGTCCGTAAATCGGATTTTGGAGGCGTCGATGGGTCGGCCCAGCGCCACGAGAATTTCCGCTTTGGCGCTGACGAACTCCATGATCGCGCCGATATACTCATTCTGCTGCGCCAGCAGGTCGTCCTGGGAGGTGATCAGATCCGTACTCCGGATGATGCCCTCGCTGTAGCTCTGATTCGACAGATCGAGTGCATATTCGGCCAGTTCGACGGATTTCCGTGTCACATCGATGGTTCGTTTGAGCGTTTCGTAGCGGCGGATCGCCCGTTTGACCTCATCAGTGATCGCGCGTGTCATCGTGTCGATCTCGTTGCGCAGAATCATGCAGCGGAACTGAGCCTGCCTCAGGGCTTCGCGCGGCGCGGCATCACCGAACGTCCACCGGAAATCGATCTCCATCGCATAGGTTCTGGGATAATCATCGACCATGCCGTCCCAATCGTCGCCATCCTGACGGGATCGCGCTTCGAGAGTCAAATCAAGGCCGGGCAGACGCTGATTCCAGGCGACCGACACATCGAGTTCAGCGCCTGCGAGATCATTTCGGAGCGATTGGATATCAAGGCGGTTCCGGAGTGCCTCGGCAACCGCTGCATCGAGTTCAATCGTTTCAGGCTCGAAGTCGACCGTTTCGTCGAGTGTCACGACGGTGTCGGGGGGCAGGAACAGGAGACTGCGGAGTGCATCGAGCGCATCATCGGCGGATTGAAGGGTGTTCAGAAGCGAAGTCTGCTGGCGCAGCAACTGGATCTCGGCCTGCGACACATCGATCCGGGCCACCAACCCCTCTTCATAGCGGATCCGGGTGTGTTCGAGGTGCGTTTCGGCTTCGGCGAGGCCACGCCGGGAAACGTCGACCAGGCGTGCGGCCCGGGCGGCACCGTAATAGGCCTCGATGACGGTGAGGATCAGGCGGTTCCGGGTCAGACCGAACGCGTGTTCCGCATTGGCACGACTGAGTTCGGCCCGCACGAGAGGCGCTCGGGACACGGGACTCCAGGCGTTTCGAAGGAGTGGCTGCATGAGGCGGAGGCCGTAGGTATGCGATGTCGATGTCGTATCGGTCGATGGTTCAATGCCGGCCTGGTAGCGTGTCCGGTCGAGATCCGAAAAGGCGGAAATGGACGCGCCGGTCCAAGGGATCGATTGCGACAGCTCGATCGAGGAATAGTCGACCGAGTGGCGTTCCGTGGGTGCATCGGAGGTTTCTGTATCGTTCTGAAGTTGCTCACCGCCGCTCAGGTTGAGGCGCGGAGTAAAAAGATCGCGAGTCGCTCGCGAGGCGGAATCGGCGATATCGAGAGAGGCCCGGGCGGAGCGAAAGGACGGGTTGTGTTCGATGGCGAGATCGACGGCGGCGGGAAGCGTGAGTGCGAGGGTTCGGGGTGCGGGTGGCGGTGTCTGGGATGAGGCGACGGAGAGTGTCAGGAAAAATGCGAGTGCGGCGAGGCAGCGGTGTTTCATAATGGCGGCATTGTAGTATGGGATGAGGCGGTGTGCAACCGCGGATTGGGTAGCGCCGGCGTCCCTGCCGGCGAAGCAGGTTGACAATGAACAGAGAATTCCCGACAGTCAGAATCATGAAAATGATGCTTCTGATCGGTTTGATGCTGCTGACCGCGACCGGCTTCGCCGTGAACCCCGAGGACATGGAGCCGAACAAGTGGTACGACCTGTTACCCGAAGGCTACCGGGTGATTAACCTGATCGCCGATCCAATTCTGTTCGGTCATTTTTACGGATTGACCGATGAGTATTACAGCATTCCGGTAAAAAGCACCGATGAAGGAAGAACGTGGACAGCAAAGACGACTGGCATCGATCCGGAGCATCTGGAGTTCCAGGGTTGGTTGAGATCCTATCGAAATGGTTCTGACTACATTCAATATCTGAGCCTTAGTAATGGGCATATCTGTGAAGGCAACGATTCAACGTTTCTTTATAAAAGCACGAACCGCGGTGAATCATGGGATAGGATCGCGTCTTATTGCTCATATAAATTTTTCTATGTGTCTTCTTCGGACGGGGCGCTGTATACACTATCTAAGGGTCAAGGTCTAACTCATATTCTTCGAAGCACAGACGAAGGCAAACATTGGGATACTGTCAGCGACGGACTGTCGATGGTGCTCGATATGATGAATTCCCCGATTGATTCGAACATTTTGTTTGCATCGATTGATGATTCCAACACCCTGATCTATTGGAGCCAGGACAATGGGTTGTCCTGGAGTCAGTATCCCAATGCGCAAGGCATCTCCTGGCGGCTAAATCAGGTTGTTCTTCATCCGAAGGATCCCAATACAATCGTCGCAGTCAAATGGTATCCGTATGACTCGAATTACCCGATGAAGATCACGCGAAATGGTGGAGCGACCTGGGAGGATTTCGGTCCGAGGTACAGTAAATATGAAGGCAATCAGATGGCGTACGGGCTGCACATTGACCCGGATAACCCTGATATCATGATTGCGACCGGGCTAAGTTGCAATTCAATGTATCGCACGACAGATGCAGGAAACACATGGACAACAATTCTCAAAGGTGCATTTTGGAACAGTGCGAGTGCTCGAATGGTTGGATTCATTTCCTCTCCTTGGAGCAGCGATACACTCTATTTGAATATCCGTTCTCTTCTGAAGTCATGTGACGATGGTTTGACATGGTCGGCGATGTCGGCATTTCGCTCTGACCCAAACATGTTAGGCTGGGTAAGTAAACATCACTCAGGATTGGTGTTTTGTTTTAGTAATGTGATTGGTTTTTTCAGATCCACAGATTACGGGAACACCTGGAAATCACAGAGCTATCCTGATCTTTTTGTTACCCCGAACACGGAGACTGTCACTGAATCAAGTCTGGCACATGTCATCTATTATCTTCGCGGCGGATTATGCTCAGAATCGATGAGATATGTGTATCCGCTCCGCTGTAGCTACGATGCCGGATTGACCTGGGAAGAGAAGCAGCCAATACTATCGGGACGGCTGGTTTATGTGACTGCATCGGCCAATCTGGATCGTCGGCTTTTTGGAGTCGTCGATAATCGACAACAGACGGAAGAAGAGTACAGAAGCTGGTTGGCGATCAGTGACGATGGTGGAGACACATTTCGCGAGATTCAGATGGTTGGTTCAACACGAGTGTGCGATATCATCGACATTCCTGGTCGACCTAACACGTGGATCGTCCTGGGTGCAGACATCGAGCATTCTGGTATCTTGTATAAAACTGACGATGATGGCTCAACGTGGGCTGTGATCTCCACTAGTTCAGGATTCACTGCCAATGATAAACAGATTTACAACGATTTCGAAGGAGATCTTGGATCTTTAAAACTCGATCCGACAAACTCCGATATTCTATATGTTTTATTCGATGGCTTGTGGAAGAGCGAAAACAGAGGGTTTAACTGGGTAAAATTGTCGAGTTTCCCAGTGTTTTCGAGAAAGTGCTTTTTTCACATCGATCCTGCGGATACACGTTGTTTGTATCTTTCGGAGTATGGTCGATCGATTAGAAGCGCAGATGGCGGAAAGACATGGTCCACAGATTCATGGCCGGAGAATATTGGCCTCTCTGGTACAGACCCAGGGGTAGTGTATGACACGGGTCGGATGCGGAAAATGAGGATTTCTACACAAGCGCCTAAGACGCTGATGGGTGGATATGGTTCCACAAATCTGATTTCATCCGAATCCGGAGAATTGGCATTGTTGGCATTCGGGAGTGAATCAGATCTGAACGATCATGTGACGAAGTTTGAATTGTTTTACCAGAGCAACCCTGTAGGCTACAGCTTTTCCGACGAGTATCCGGAAGGATCCGGCTTGTTCTACGAAGTGATTCCGGCATATGTCGAGGAACCGGGGTGTCATCTGTTCGAAATGCGAGCGATGGATCGCTTCGGAGAACTCAGCCATTCCTGGCCCTATCTTTCCGTCAGGTAACCGACCGCAACGCCTCCGTTCGGAGACTCGGCGGGGATGAATCGAGATTCATGTCGAAAACCGGCAGGATGTTTCGATGGAGTGAGATGCACCTGATGCACGACATATTCACCCGATCCGACAGACTGATCATGATGAGAATCACACCGGATGACCTGTCCTTCGGTCTGGAAATCCTCTGTGATGAATCGAGTATGCACTACCTCGGTGGAGCCTGGACGACCGATATCGCAACGGAAACGATGACGGAATGGCAGGAATCCTGGGGGCGTGATAACTACTACTATGGCATCCTCAGGAGAATCCCGGATGGAATGGTAGTCGGCATCGCCGGGTTATCAGAAAACACAAATCCGCTCGATCCAGGCATCGAGATTGCCTGGTTTATCCGAAAAGAACATCAGAACAACGGATACGCGACTGAAATCTGTCGATCGATGCTCAGCACGATTTTCGTTAACATGCAGAAAGACCGGGTATTCGCAGAAGTCGCTCCGGAAAACGAAGCTGCCAAAAATGTCCTGAGAAAATCCGGATTCAGGGAAACTGGCGAGCGCAAGCAGAGGATTGACTATCTGCCGGAAATGCTGATTCAGTCTGTCTGGGAAATCACAAAGCAACACTGGATGGAGATCACCATGGCGAACGAACCGATCCCCGCGGAACTCGAGAATCTTCTGGACAATCTGCCCGATGATCGTAAAGTCATCGTTCGTCGGCTGTATCGAATCATCCTCAGGAACCTGCCTCCAGGGTTCGAACCAACCATTCAATACAAAATGATCGCATTCGTCGTCCCGAAAACACGTTATCCTTCAGGGTATCATGCCGATCCTTCGCAACCGCTGCCGTTCATCAGCATCGCATCTCAGAAATCCCACATCGCTATCTACCATATGGGAATCTACACCGACGACGCACTCCTCCGATGGTTCTCCGATGAACTCATCCGGAGAAAAATCCGCGTGGATATCGGCAAGAGCTGTATCCGGTTCAATCCCACCAAAGAGATCCCTTACGAGCTGATCGGCGAACTCTGCAGCAGAATCAGCCCGGACCAGTGGATTCAACGCTACGAAAACAACCGGAAGTAAAAATTCATGCTCCCTGGTTTTCGCTGACCTTGACAAAAATGGATTGAGGAACGTCCTAGGACTTTATCAGCCCCATGATCTGCTTCATATCCAGCGTTTTCGATTTCGCCTGAATATCACTCATGTGCAGCGACTGCAGACTCTTCCCCTTCTGCAGCATCGACGCGAACACGGCCTTGAGCTGATTGCCGTCAATCTTCCGTCCGCCCGCATAATACTGCTTGGCGACATTCCCGAGCGCATACGTCGTCGCAAACGACACCGACGATCCGACCGCCGCGCTCCCCAGGCCTCCCAGCAGCCCGCCGCCCACGGTCCTCAGCAGCCCGCCGAACAGCTTCCTCCCCATCTGCTCGATGTACTGCCCGGTCAAACCGATCCCGAGCGTCGCCGCGAAATCCTTGATGTGCCCACGGTCCAACTCGTAATTGAACGCCTTGCCGATCTGATAGACCATCTTCATCTGGAGGGGTAAAATGGCCATTGTCGCGAGCGACTGAGGCAGCAGTTCGAGAGCGCCACAGAGAATCGAATAATGAAGGATCGAGGCATCGAGCGGCGATCCCTCGACGGTTTCCGTCGCGGACTGCGGTGCCGTGATGGTCGGCGACGCGGTATCGATCGGTGCTTCGGCGATCGCCCGGGCGTCCTGCTCATACGCCTTCGATGCCTCGGCGTCCAACCCCATTGCACGCCGCAACTCCTCGACAAATTGCGCCTCCGGATCGCTCTGCGCGCCATCGGCGTTGCAGATCCCGACCGCCATCTCGAAAACTGCCTGGCGCACGGCTTTCTCCGGAATATCCCCGACGATTTCGGCCAGCGTCCGCTTTTTCAACAGCGTTTCATGATACAGATCCCGGATCTCCAGTTCGTTGGTTTCACCAAAAGTCGCCGTAATCCGACGGATTTCCGCCTGTTCGCGTTCATCGTTCACTCCGTCGGCCAACGCCGCCATGTAACAGATGCTCAGTATTGCACGTTCCTGTGGATTCATGATGCCTCCTTCCGCGTGTTCTTCGAAATCATATCGCAGTTCAGAGCCCCGCTCAACGATCTTCATCCCCTCCCCGCCCGCACCGCGGCGATCAGCTTCAGGATCAGTTTGCCATACCGTTTCATGAGCGCGGGACCGACGCCCGCCACTCCACCGAGTTCCTCTTCGGTCAGAGGCTGACGCGCGGCCAGCGCATCGAGCACCTGGTTGCTGAAGATGCGGAAGGCCGGAACTCCCAGGCGACGCGACTCATCGAGCCTCCATTGCCTGAGTGCCGCATGCACGCTTGCGTCGATCCGCACCGCCGCCGTCCGCCGTTCGACTGGCGCTGTGGTCCGGGATCGAGCGGTTCTCGGGTTTCTGCCGGATACCGCGCCGGACGGCAGCGCGGGCGCGGTCCGGGACGTTTTCGCGGTTTTTCTGCGCTTCGATGCACGCTTCGCGGTCTGCTTTCTTGGGTGCGTCAGTTCGATCCCACCCACATCAGCCTGCGTGAGTTCGCGTCCGAGCTTCGCCAGAGCGATCCGCTTGTAGTGAATCGTTTCGCCTTCCTTTTCGAAGGTCTGCTCGGAAATGCTCACGATCTGATGTCTCGACAGACTGCTCAGAAGCTGTTCCATCTCGTTCCGGACGACGGGATGCGATTCCGAGAGACTCTTGTGGAGTTGTCCCGCGGTGAGACTGCCCTTGCGTCTGAGTTCACTGACGATGGCCCATATCAGGACTGCCTCGTCCGCATCGGGCGCTCTGCGGGCGGACGCGACCTGGTCCTGCGGCGCACACACATCGCAGACGCCACAGGGCCCCTCACGGTCGTCCATGTCGCCGAAATGCCGGATCAGCGCCTGCATGCGGCAGCCCGAACCTTCGGCGAACCGGCTCATTTCCTTGAGCTGAGCCTGGCGGAACGCACGCTGCTCGGCATACGCGAACGTCCAGCCCGCACTGCCGGCCCGGAACCGGTCATCACCCTCGACGATCGCTCCGCTGTGAATCCAGAGTTTCTCGATCGCATTGTCGAACACCTCGGCATCGATGCGCGTCGCCGCAAGAATCTCGTCGCGCGTCCGGAACTCCTCACCCAGCGCGGTGAAGATGCGCTCGAGAATCGCGGTTTCGGGGTAATTTTTCTGGAAGAGAAAATCCTGAATGCGCTGATCGGCATAGGAATGAAACAGAATCGCGCGCGACGGCAGCCCGTCCCGCCCCGCCCGGCCGATTTCCTGATAATAGCCCTCGATGCTCCCCGGCAGCGCGGCGTGAATGACGGTGCGGATGTCGGGTTTGTCGATCCCCATTCCGAAAGCGATGGTCGCGACGATCACATCGAGTCGTCCTTCGAGGAAGGCAGTCTGAACCGCATTCCTCCGGGTGGGCGTCATCCCGGCATGATAGACATCCGCGGAAAAATCGCGGTTGAGGTGTTCCGCGAGCCACTCCGCGTTGCGCCGGGTAGCCGCATAGACGATCGCGGGGCGGCGCGAGGGGTCGGAGAGGATGGCGCGGGCCGCATCGAGACGCTCGTCGACGGGCCTCCCGACAATCTCGACACCGATGTTTGTCCGGCGGAATCCGTGAATGAAACGGCGGGGCGACGGCATCCCGAGCAAGGTCACGATGTCGTCCTGAACGCGGGGGGTGGCGGTGGCCGTCATGGCGATCACGGGCGCCGAGCGGAACTCGGGGAGACGTTCGCCGAGCATCCGGTAGTCCGGGCGGAAATCGTGCCCCCATTGCGAAATGCAGTGCGCTTCGTCGACGACGATGAGGCTCGGCGGGTGCTGCTGCAACCGGTGGATGAAGCCCTGAAGCGACAGGCGTTCAGGCGCGATGAACAGATACTGCAACTCACCGGATGCGTAGCGATTCATGATCGCATCGTATTCCGATCGTTTTTTGCCCGAATGCACGGCGTCGGATCTCAGTCCCAGCGCGGCGAGCTTGCCGGATTGATCCTCCATCAGCGCGATCAGAGGGCTGATCACGAGCGCCGACCCGCCTCGGATCAGGGCCGGCAACTGGTAGCAGAGCGATTTGCCCATGCCGGTCGGCATCACGAGCAGCGCGTCGGTCCCGCCGATCACGGCCTCGCAGACGGCCTTCTGATACGGGCGGAATGCCGGATAACCGAAGTAATGAGACAGAGCGGTTTCCAGTGTCGGGGAGTCCGGAGGTAGGGATGGCGGCGCAGGAGACGGTTTTGGTGAGGAAACGGCAAGAGTCACGCTGGGGACGGCCGTTTCGATCGGCAACATGGGCTGCGTGGCGCTCGGGACAACCGCAGCAATCGCAGGCCGAGGCGCAGCGGCATGCGTGAAAATCCCCCTCACGATGTCCCGCACGTAGGTCTCGATGTCGCTCATGAATCGATCGAACGGTTCGGCGCCCTTTTCCATGCGCTTGAGCTTATACTCCCAGTCACCGGTCAGTTCCGGACTCCTGACGGAAGGATGCACCGTTTCGATCAGCCGGATCCCCTTGTCCGTCGCGGAGAGGCTCTTGCCGTCACGCCGGATGAACTCGCGTTTGATCAGCGTTTCGATGATCGCGGCGCGGGTCGCGGGGGTGCCGAGTCCCCGTTCTCGCATCGCATCGGAGAGATTCCGGTCATCGAGCGTTTTCCCGGCCGTTTCCATGGCGGTCAGCAGGGTCGCATCGGTGAGTCTCTGCGGAGGTCTCGTTTCCTTCTCGACCGCTTCGACCTTCAGAATCGACTGCGATTGCCCCTCAACTAAGGAAGACGGGAGCGAGGGCGCCTGATCGGAGTCTTTTCGTGCTTTCAATTCCAGAACTTTCCAGCCTTCCTGGCGGACCAGCGTTCCGGATGAGTGAAAGCGATCGGTGAGAGGCTCGGAGGCAACGTCACTCGTTGAAATCACATCGGTGATGACGGTCGTCTCGAGCGCGATGTGGGGCGGCAGCCAGGCGCACAGAAACCGTCGGCAGATCAGGTCATAGAGTTTGAGTTGATCGGCGGTCAGAGTGGCCCGGTCCGCCCGGGTCGGAGTCGGGATGATCGCATGATGATCCGACACTTTGGTGTCATCGACGAACCGGTCCGGGATGGGGGGCGCCGGTTCATCGAACGGCCAGTGCGGGCGGTAGTGCGGAGCGACGACGGCGATCACCGGTTCGAGCGTACGGGCGATATCCGTCGAGAGATGACGCGAGTCGGTGCGGGGATAGCTGATGAGTTTTTTCCCCTCATACAGTTCCTGGGCGATGTCCAGAGTCTTCTGAGCGCTGAAACCGAACAGACGGTTCGCATGTCGCTGCAGTTCGGACAGGTCATACAGCAGTGGAGGGGCAAACGTGCGCGTTCGCGACGTCAGGGATGCGACGGTGGCTCGACCGGTTCGGACCCGCGACGCGATGCGCTCGACGAGATCCCGATCGAAGGGCAGGCGCGAGGCATCCCGGAGCGGGTCCTGAGACGTTCCGGTTCGTTTCCGGCGTTCGGTTTCCGAAAACCAGGTGCCTCGGTATACATCTGTCGTTCTATCCGCATATAGGATCATTTCGGGACGAAAATCCACGATGATCTCGAAGTATTTTTCAGGCTTGAAGTTCCGGATCGCCAGTTCCCGCTCGACGATCATCGCAAGCGTCGGAGTCTGGACACGGCCGACGGACACGAGATCGTTGCCCCGGATCGTGTAGGCGCGGGAGAAGTTCATGCCGACCAGCCAGTCGGCGCGGCTGCGGGCGTGGGCGGAACGCGCGAGATTGTCATAGTCGGACGAGGGTTTGAGCGTATCGAAACCGCGGCGGATGGCGGCAGGGGTCAGCGATGAGATCCAGAGCCGTCGGACGCGTTTTTTGCATTTTGCGGCTTCGTAGATGTACCGGAAGATCAGCTCGCCCTCGCGCCCTGCATCCGTCGCGCAGATGATCTCGGAGACATCCTTCCGGTTCATGATCTGACGGACGATGTTGAACTGCTGGGCGGTTTTCTCGATGACGACCACCGGCCAGTCCGGCGGGATCATGGGGAGCGTCGCGCGGGACCAGGTTTTCCACGAGGCGTTGATCTGATGGGGTTCGGGCAGGGTGACGAGATGTCCGATGGCCCAGGTGACGATGTATCCGTTTCCTTCGAGGGCACCGGATGCTCCATCGAGTTTTTTCGTGGCACCGAGACAATCCGCGATGTCACGGGCGACAGACGGTTTCTCGGCAACGACAGCGACAGGCATGTCCGTTACTCCTCACTTCCCGAGATCCACCGGTTCAGCGAAGTGCCGCACGGATGAAGTCTCCTTTTGCGCGGGTGTATGCGACGCGTCCGAGATTCCGGTCGGCCAGTTCCTGCTTCAACTGACCGTATTGCCGTGCGCTTTCGGGATGGGCAATCAGATGATCCCGGAAGGTGAGCCAATCCCATTGCGGAAAGCCGGCTTCGACCATGTGAATATGGTGTGTGCGGACACCGCTCGGATTGCGTTTGATGAACCAGGCGTAGAAGGGCGGCGTGTCGTCTCCCCAGGATGGGCGCCAGAAGTAATCGTAGTTCCGGGCCTCGAGAATCGGGGCGATCCGACGGCGCGTATCGTCGAGATCCGTCACCTCGACGAGCAGATCCACGATCGGTTTGGCGCACAGTCCCGGAACGGCCGTGCTGCCGACATGTTCGATACGGCGGATCAGGTCGCGCGGAAGGCACGCCTCAAGATCGTGTTTTTCGGACAGAAACATCTGCGGCCAGGACGGATCGTAGGGGACGATCACGATGGGTTCGGCCAGAACGCGAGCCACCTTATCCTGCAGAGTTTCCGGCTCTTTCATGCCTCGCGCTTTCCGGCGTGCGCTTGAATGCGGTCGCGCACCGTGTTCCAGGCATGTGTGGTCAGGAAGGACTCCTCCGCCTGTTCGACCATTTGAACGAATTTGGCCCAGGGGACAGCGAACGAGAGAACGTCCCGGGCAATCCGGGGGCGGGCTGACACGTCGAACATACCGAGCACCGCACGGGGGCGCTCCCGGCGGCTCTCGAGGAGGGGATACTGGACGATCGAGGCACACCCCGCGGCGAACGGGGTGATCACAGCCAGGGGATCGGTTTCGTCGAAGTTCGCCCAAGTGAACAGGCCCGCCAGGACGTCCGGAGTGGCGAAAAAGATGACGGCTGCGGGCGTTTCCCGGGGTGTCAGATGATCCCAGCGTTTGAAGATGATGTACTTTTCCGGCGCTTCCAGAACCGGGATCTGCTCCATCCATGCCTTCACGTGTTCCGGAGTTCGTTTGTAGCGTTCGCCTTCCAGTTGTCCGGGTATTCCACATGATAGAAATTCTTCGAAGTGGGGCCGGAGTTTTGTGGTGAATCCCAGAAAGCGGGCACCGCAGCCCAGTGTGCCGAGAGAAAAGCAGCGGGAATGGCCATCGAGGATCGGCTGGAGATCGCCGATGAAGCAACGCCAGCCGGACGGTTTGGGTGCCGGCTCGACGCCGCCGGGATCGGCGCTGTAGTAAAAGGCAATCGGCAAGGGCGCTCCGGGGAAATAGGTCGACCAAATCGAATTGAATGTGTTGAATGTTTCCTGATTCATCGAACACCTCCATTGTTATCGACAGACTCTACAGTCTCATGCGATGGAGTTCAAGCCGATGGCGGGATTCCGCCGTTTGTTCTATACTTGTGATGAGTGGGATCGGGTCCCCGGACGGACGAGCGAGGGAGGAGACGGACATGGATTATCGGTTGGATGCGAGTTGCGGGTTGTATTGCGGCGCGTGCCCGGTGCTGATTGCCAATAAGAACGGAACTCTGGAGGAAGCGGCGAAGCAGTGGAATGCCACACCGGAACAGTTGGTGTGTCACGGGTGCAAGAGCGATGCGGTGTGTTCGTTCTGCACGGAGTGTCATTTCAAGAAATGCTCGAGTGAAAAGGGGATCGAGTTTTGTTTTGAGTGCGGGGATTTTCCCTGTGAAAAACTGACGGCATTCCGGAACGACGAGTATCCGCATCACTCGATCATCTTCAAGAACCTAGATGAGATCCGCACGGTCGGAGTCGCTCACTGGCTCACCCTTCAGAAGGAACGCTGGAGTTGTCTGGAATGTGACACGGAATTCGCGTGGTATTCCGACACGTGCCGCAAGTGTGGCGCACCCGTTTTCAACAGCAAATCCGAAGAACACACAATCAGCCGATCTTCTGAAAACTGAAAACTGAAAACCGGAAACTGCCTTGGTTTTCAGTGCGACGTGTTCAGTTTTCAAACAAGATGGTTATTCCCAACCGAATTCAGCCGAACCAAACTGCCCGATCAGAATGTGAACGGCGGGATCGACCAGCGCGGCATAAAACCTGATTCCTTGAGCAGCTCCGACATTGGATGGCCATGAAAACGATGGCAGAACCTCTACATCGGTCACGTCTTCCGGGAATGAAGGATACTGAGCCAGGTAGGAATCGAACTCCTGCGTGAATGTCGGACCCCAGAAGTAACTGCCGAACACATCCAGCAACACAAGGAGCGGGAAACCGGTCAGGACATCGCCGGTGTTGTTGCAGAAGTGTGCCGTGCAGGTGAATATGTCGCCGGCATGGAAGACTGATTGCGACAGATCCAGCGTGACACCCATCTGATCGCAGATGTCGGGATTGGAATGACGGTACACGAAGGTTTCGACCGTCACTTCGCCATGACCGCCTCCGAAGATGGTGGTGCACTTCTGCGCGGAATCATAAACCATCGCATGTCCGTAATACGGAGCGGCTCGTCCACCTTTAGGCTCGATCAGATACCAATCATACCCGTCCCATTCCCAAGTTTCATCGAAACCGGGTTCCAGGTTTTGAACGCCGCCGTGCATGACAACACGACAACGACGTTGATCAAATGTTAACCTCAGTTCCTTTCTTCGTGCAGGATTGGTCGTGGCCGGTTCGATCCGCGTCCAGTCGACTCCATCGTATTCCCAAGTCTTGTCGTAGTATCCGTTCTCTGCGCACCCTCCGAATAGAACCGCGACGCCTCGACAGCTGTCGAATGCCATTCCAAAGCCCCAGAGCCCCGGTGGATGATGATCCGGAAACACCTGATACCATGTGCTCCCATCATACTCCCATGTCTCGTCCTCCCACTCCTGATAGGGGGGATCGTTATAGTCGGCAGATACTCCTCCGAACAACATGAGCCTGCCTCGGATGGAATCATAGACCATTGTAGCACTGGATCTCGGACCGGGAACGACGGGAGGTGTCAGCTCGTTCCATGTCTGATCTCGAAACACCCACATTTTATCATTGAAATAGGCGGGGCCGTCCCATTTCCTTCCGCCGTACAAAACGATCCCATCGTGATCGGCAAAATAGGCCATACAATGACGCGAAACCTGCCCGGGATTGGGTGACAGATTGTAACAGGACCACGTTTGTCCATCCCATAGATACGTATCGGTTGACATGCATGAGGATTCAACTCCTCCGTATAGCACAGTTGTTTGTGATGAGGGATCGTATTCCATGTTGTGTCCGCCGAGATCAGGCGGATAATAGGGGTCTGGCGTTACATAGGTCCAGTCCACTCCGTCGTAGAACCAAGTGTCACCAAACAATTCTGGAGTGTGTGATCCACCGAACAGCATTAGTTGCCGTGATCCGGCATCCCATGTCGCTGCAAAACCTGATCGACCAGATGGTTTATGTGGTGGGTTCATTTCGTGCCATTGAACACCGTCGAATTCCCACGTGTCATCATAATTTCCGTTGCCGCTGAATAGAACAATCACAGAACGGTCCGGATCGTAAACAATACGTTGCACTATCCGTACGGGTGGTCGAGGAGGACTTACCTCCGGATTTTCCCACTGCGAACCATCCCAGTACCATAACTCCAATTTCCCATTAAAGTCTAACAGAACTACCACCTTCTCGATATCGGGATTATAGATCATCCCAGAAATAAACATCGCCGGAGGCCAAGGATTCGATTTCGGAATTTGATGCCATTCATCCTGATCCCATTCCCAAAGGTCGTCGAGTGCATCCTCTGAAGTCCCCCCGAAAACACAGATTACATCTCGATTACTGTCATAAGCCAAACTGTAATATGTCCACTTCGAAGGAAGGAAATCGCTCTCGTCGATCAAAGACCAATCAGAGTAAGTCCATTCCCAAATTTGAAACAAACTATCCGGATATCTACTACCGAGCAGAAGAATTCGATTATGCATGGAATCGAACAATAAAGCTGGTTCTCCCCAAAAAACATCAGGAATGTGTTCTCTCAATCGAAAATTCCATCTAGTTCCATCCCATTCCCACGTATCACTAAGATGGCTTCCGGAGTGTCCTCCAAAAAGCAGCACTGTGCCTGTCTCAGGGTTATAGCATATGCTGGAACCGCTTCGTGGAGTCAACGGCTTCCCGATCTGCACCCATTCCATCGAGGAGGAGATTACATGGTCCGGATGTGCAAAGCACAAACATGAAAGCAAGATGATTAAACCAGTATTGGTTTTTACACTGCTCATCCCGAACCTCCTCTCTGCTATAGAGAATAACCCCAACATTTAGTCAGATCAAATCAGAACATGAATGCCGACTGGGAAAAAAGCACGGGCACGGTGACCTCCCGTCCGAACCATGATTTGTGCAAATCAAAAGTTTAACTTTCATTTTGCACAAATCTGCCGTATTCTCAGATCATGATCAATCGAGATATATCCAAAGAATTGATTCGATCCGCCACGGAGTATCCCGTGGTGACCATTCTCGGACCGCGCCAGTCGGGCAAGACCACCCTGACCCGAATGACGTTCCCCAATAAGCCCTATTTTTCTCTTGAGGATCCTGATGTCCGGATGGCGGCCGAGGCCGACCCGCGGGGCTTTCTTGCACAAATGGAGAACGGCGGTATTTTGGACGAGGTGCAACGCCTCCCGATTCTGCTTTCCTATATCCAGGGGATGGTCGACAAAACCACGCAACGCGGTCGTTTCATCCTGACTGGAAGCCATCAACCGCAGCTCCATGAGGCTATCAGCCAGTCGTTGGCGGGCCGCACGGCCATCTTGGTTCTATGGCCGTTTTCCCTTCGTGAGATTCGCCAGTACGATTCGGTCCGAGACCCCTTCGATTTAATCCATCAGGGCTTTTTCCCCAGGCTTCACGAGGAGAATCTGGAAGCGCGCCGGTTTTTCAACGGCTACCTGCAGACCTACGTTGAGAGGGATGTCCGCGCCTTGATTCAGTTGCGTGATTTATCGCTGTTTCAGAAATTTCTCACCCTTTTGGCCGGACGGGTGGGACATATCGTCAATCTCGCTTCGCTTGGCAATGATGTCGGCGCTTCCGGAACGACGATCAGAAACTGGCTATCCGTTCTGAAGGCATCCTATGTTGTGTTTGAACTTCCCCCGTTTTTCGAGAATGTTCATAAACGTGTGATCAAGTCGCCAAAAATCTATTTCACCGACGTTGGCCTCGCCGCGTTTCTACTCGGCATCCATACATCGGAGCACGTTTCACGTGACCCTTTGCGCGGAAATCTTTATGAGAACCTCATCATCGCCGAAATCGTGAAAAGCGCATTGAACCGTGGAATCAGACCTGAGATCTATTTCTTCCGTGATTCCCACGGCAACGAGATCGATCTGCTGGTCAAGGAAAAAGGTGTGCTCACGCCGGTTGAGATCAAGTCTGCTGCGACATTTACCACGGATTATCTCCGGCAAATCGAAATGTTTCGAACACTGGGCATCCGGCGTGTTGCGCCTGGTGCGATCCTTTATAACGGCGAGCAAACATTCAATGTGCGAGGCATCCGTGTCATCAATCCATTCCAGGTGGAAGACATCTGGCAGACCTTGACCGAATTCCCTGAACAAGAAACCACATGATTTCGAACCGAAAATCGAGTGTTTCGATGCCGGTCAGACCGATCAGCGGCAACTCCTTCACCGCGCTGATCAGCCTGAGGCGCCAGTTTCCCCTATATTCGCCGCTGGATTGTTCAGCGCCTATGGATTGTTATTCCCACCCGAACTCAACCATATCCAGCTGACCGATCAGAATGTGAACAGCAGGATCGACCAGCGCGGCATAGAACCTGATTCCTTGAGCAGCTCCGACATTGGAGGGCCAGGAGAATGACGGGAGCACCTCCACATCGGTGATCCCTTCCGGAAATGAAGGATACCGGGCCAGATAGGAATCGAACTCCGGAGTGAAGGTCGGACCCCAGAAGTAACTCCCAAATACATCCAGCAACACGAGGAGTGGGTAGCCGGTCAGAACATCGCCGGTGTTGTTGCAGATGTGCGCCGTGCAGGTGAACGTGTCACCGGCATGAAAGAGTGATTGCGACAGATCCAAGGTCACACCCATCTGATCGCAGATGTCGGGATTGGAATGACGGTACACGAAGGTTTCGACGGTGATTCCTTGCTGTCCGCCGCCATAGATCATTGAGCATTTCCTGGCTGAATCATAGATCATGGCGGTTGAATGATAGGGAGCTGCGCGTCCACCCGTGGGCTCGATCAGATACCAGTCATACCCATCCCATTCCCATGTTTCATCGAAACCGGGCTCCAGGTTTTGAACACCGCCATGCATGACAACTCGGCATCGGTGTTGATCGAATGTGAATCCAAGGCTCTTACGTCGTGCAGGATTTGTTGTGGCCGGTTCGATCCGGGTCCAGTCGACTCCATCGTATTCCCAGGTCTTGTCATAGTATCCGTTCTCAGCGCACCCTCCGAACAGAACCGTGACGCCTCGACAGCTGTCGAATGCCATTCCAAAGCCCCAGAGCCCTGGAGGATGATGATCCGGATACACCTGATACCAGGTTGTCCCATTATACTCCCACGTCTCGTCTTCCCACTCCTGCTCATAATAATAAGGTGGCTCGTAATAGAATGCAGACACACCTCCAAACAAGACGAGTCGTCCCCGAATGGAATCATAGACCATAGCAGCATTGGATCTCGGACCTGGAACGGCGGGAGGTGTCAGCTCATTCCAAGTCTGATCTCGGAAGACCCACATCCTATCAGAGGATAAGTCTGGCCCCTCCTGAGCATAACCACCATATAGAACGACACCATTGAGAGAAGTCATATAAGCCATACAATGTGACCGAATCAAACCTGGAGTGACTGGCAAGTTGATTCCTGTCCAGAGTTGACTATCCCAAATAAATGTCTCGGTTGACATATATGAGGATTCAACTCCTCCGTATAGCACAGTTGTTTGCGCTAAGGGATCATATGCCATGTTGTGTCCACCAAGATCAGGCGGATAGTAGGGGTCCGGTGCTACAGACGTCCAGTCCACGCCATTATAAAACCAAGTGTCTCCGAAGTTTTCCCCTGCAACATTTCCTCCTCCGAAAAGCATGACTCGATTCGTTCGAGCATCCCATGTTGCTGAGTAATTTGATCGAGCGGAGGGTTTGTGCGGTGGGTTTATCTCGTTCCATTGAACACCGTCGAATTCCCACGTGTCATCATAGTTGCTTTCTCCGCTGAACAAAACAATTACCGAGCGTTCCGGATCGTAAACAATATTCTCCGCCCACCGTACGGGTGGTCGAGGAGGACTCACCTCCGGATTTTCCCACTCCGAACCATCCCAATTCCAAAACTCAAATATTCCATTGTATTCTAACAGAACCACCACCTTCTGGATATCAGAATTGTAAATCATCCCCGTACCAATCTTATCTGGAGGCCAGGGATTCGATCTCGGAATCCGATGCCATTCCTCCTGATCCCATTCCCAAAGGTCAGGGTGCTCAAACAATGTATATCCATCAAACACGCAGATTACATTTCGATGACTATCATACGCAAAACTGTAGTATGAGCAGTCTTCAGGAAACGAGCTATTCTCATCGATCAGTGACCAGTCCGTACCAGTCCATTCCCAGATCTGGAACACGCTGTCAGATATTCGTCTTCCGAACAGTAAAATGCGATTGTTCAGTGTGTCGTAAACCATGGAAGCATTTCCCCAGAGTTGGTTCGGACTATGCTCCGTCAAACGAAAATTCCATTTTACTCCGTCCCATTCCCAGGTATCAGTAAGTTCGGATCCCGTATTTCTTCCGCCAAAAAGCAATACTGTGTTTGACTCAGGATTATAGCAGATCTCTAAACCACTTCGTGGAGTCAGCGGCTTCCCGATCTGCACCCATTCCATCGAGGAGGAGATTACATGGTCCGGAAGTGCAAAGCACAAACATGAAAGCAAGATGATCCATCCAAGTATGTTCTTGACCGTACTCATCCTGATCTCCTCTCTGCCATCGAGAATAACCCGATCATTTATGCAGATCAAATCAGAACATGAGATGATCAGACATGCAAGGAAAAGTCATAGGATATGACCTCTACGTTGTTTTCTATCGGGACTTGACTGAGGATCACGGTCGAACGCATCTCGTAACGCTCTTCGATCACGATGCGTTTCTTTCTGACATGCCGACACGTCGGACACCAGCCGCGCTGTCGAATCTGGTGGCCACGTAGAATCGGAATTACTTACCAACCGGGGAGGAAGCGGTCGTCTATTCCTGATCGAATTCTATGTGTTGTTTTCAGGTGCTCGCGAACCCGGAATCACTGCTCGCATTTTACCGGAATTGAAAGTGCTCGCGGCCGGAATATGCACGAAAAGAGAGATCAGTGGTTTCGGGAGTTTGCGAGGACCTGATTGAGTTTCAGGTCTGAGATCCTATTGAAATGACGAAGGTTTCCGGTGATAAGTTCCAAATCATGTTCGATGGCTGTAGCTGCAATCTGAATATCTGCGTCAGGGAGGATTACACCAGTATCTTCAAGATTAGCTCGGATTTTACCAAAAACCTTCGCTGTGATGATGTCGAAAGGTAAAACGGTGACAGCAGGTAAAACACGTTGCTCGATATTGGTCAGGTGTCGTTCGCGATCACGGGCGCGATATGCACCTTTGTATAACTCACCTATTACAACAGCACTCGTGAATTGCTCTTCACGCGCAACTTTCATAATCCATTTCACATAAGCTGTTGCAGGGTGTGGGCGGAGAAGTTCCGAAATTGCATCCGTATCAAAGAGGAATGCCATTTTTTTGTTCCAGATCCGGAGTATCACGCTGACCCTGTCGAGGAGAAGCGCTGAGGATAGAAACCAGCTCTTCGCTGTTTTCCCAACCCCCAGCAATACTGGCAAGTCCACTCCCTGGTCCTGCTTTTCTCAAACGCTCAAGATGTTCGAGGTCACTCGGGCTGACAAGAGCAGCGACAGGTTTACCATGTCTGGTTATCAGCACAGCATTGCCTGCTTGAACTTTGCGAATGCATTCTGAAAAAGTTGCTTTGGCCTCAGCCACGGAAATGTTCTTCTCCATAATCGGCCTCCTTTATGGTCATTATAACCATTATGACCTAAATATCAAGAATATGATTGAGACAATCGTATCACTTGCGTTGCTCACAACCTCGGAGCTTCCTACACATCGGGGATTCGCGCGTCGGCACCCAATGATCGATCGTCATGGTAGCCTTCATTCCAATGCGGATTGAACACAACCTTCAAATATGCAGCTCGTTTGAAGAATAACACGAAGAATCAATCCACCCGCCTTGCCAATAGGGTTCGAAACGGACACATTCCAGACTCGCAGAATCAAGTTCAATAGTGACGTCAATGTCGTGTATGAGCTCATGGACTGAGGAAATGGCGAACAACAACGTGGAGGTTTCGTCTGTTATTCCCACCCGAACTCAACCATATCCAACTGCCCGATCAGAATGTGAACGGCGGGATCGACCAGTGCGGCATAAAACCTGATTCCTTGAGCAGCTCCGACATTGGATGGCCAGGAGAATGACGGGAGCACCTCCACATCGGTGATCCCTTCCGGAAATGAAGGATACCGGGCCAGATAGGAATCGAACTCCGGAGTGAAGGTCGGACCCCAGAAGTAACTCCCAAATACATCCAGCAACACGAGGAGTGGGTAGCCGGTCAGAACATCGCCGGTGTTGTTGCAGATGTGCGCCGTGCAGGTGAACGTGTCACCGGCATGAAAGAGTGATTGCGACAGATCCAAGGTCACACCCATCTGATCGCAGATGTCGGGATTGGAATGACGGTACACGAAGGTTTCGACCGTCACTTCGCCATGACCGCCTCCGAAGATGGTGGTGCACTTCTGCGCGGAATCATAAACCATCGCATGTCCGTAATACGGAGCGGCTCGTCCACCATTCGGCTCGATCAGATACCAGTCATACCCGTCCCATTCCCATGTTTCATCGAAACCGGGCTTCAGGTTTTGAACACCGCCATGCATGACAACACGACAACGACGGTGATCAAATGCTAACCTCAGATCCTTCCTTCGTGCAGGGTTGGTTGTGGCCGGTTCGATCCGGGTCCAGTCGACTCCAGTGTACTCCCAGGTCTTGTCATAGTATCCGTTTTCAGCACATCCTCCGAACAGAACCGTGACGCCTCGACAACTGTCAAAAGCCATCCCAAAGCCCCAGAGTCCCGGAGGATGATGATCCGGAAACACCTGATACCATGTGCTCCCATCGTACTCCCACGTCTCGTCTTCCCACTCCTGATAGGGGGGATCGTTATAGTCGGCAGACACGCCTCCGAACAGCACGAGCTTCCCTCGGATGGAATCATAGGCCATCTCAGCGCCAGCTCTCGGACCGGGAACGACGGGAGGTGTCAGCTCGTTCCATGTCTGATTGCGGAACACCCACATTTTATCATTGAAATAGGCGGGGCCGTCCCATTTCCTTCCGCCATACAATACGATCCCATCGTGATCGGCAATGTAAGCCATACAATGAACGGAAATCTGACCGGGATTGGGTGACAAACTGTAACCAAACCACGTTTGCCCATCCCACAGATATGTCTCGGTTGACATGTATGAGGATTCAACTCCTCCGTATAGCACAGTTATTTGTGATGAGGGATCGTATGCCATGTTGTGTCCGCCGAGATCAGGCGGATAATAGGGGTCTGGCGTTACATAGGTCCAGTCCACTCCGTCGTAGAACCAGGTATCTCCGAATTTCTCCCCTGCATCATTCCCTCCACCGAAGATCATGACTCGATTCGTTCGAGCATCCCACGTCGATGCGTAACCTGATCGAGCGGAGGGTTTGTGGGGTGGATCGACCTCGTTCCATCGCGTGCCGTTGAATTCCCAAGTTTCTTCACTCCAACTCTGACCACCATACATAACCATAGAGGATCGAATCGGATCGAATTCTATTCTCGAACCGCTTCGTTCAGTCGGATGCGGACCAGATATCTCCGGTTTCTCCCAAACAGAGCCATCCCAATACCAGGGGTCTATCTGTCCGTTGTAATTATCAAAGGCAATCACTCTATGGATCTCTGAGTTATACGCCAAACCGGCTAATGATAATCCTTGTGGCCAAGGGGTCGATTTCGGTATCTGATGCCATTCGCTTTGATCCCACTCCCAAAGTTCATATCTGGAAGTGTCTGTATGCCCTCCGAACAAACAGATGACATCACGCTCTTCGTCATATACCGACCGAAAGTAAACCCATCTCAAAGGGAGCAAATCGCTCTCGTCGATAAGTGTCCAGTCATTATCTGCCAATTGCCAGATTTGAAATTGTTGCCCGGGATCGACATATCCAGTTAACAGTAACCTATTATTCAAGGAATCATACAGTAACGCTGGTAGTCCGTAGAAATCTTTGGGCGTGTGAGGTGTCGAGATAAAATTCCACCGCACACCATCCCATTCCCATGTTTCAATGTCTTCAACGCCTACAGAGTATCCACCGAATAGAAACACTGAGTCGGTTGCTGGATTATAGCAAATGCTGGAACCATATCGTGTAATCAACGGCTTTCCGATCTGCACCCATTCCATTGATGATGAGAAAGTACTCTCCGGTATCGACACACACATCCATATCAGCAAAATGACGGGTCCTGCATTCGGCTTCACGGTTATCGTCCCATGCCTCCTATCTGCATCCGAGAATATCCGCCGCGTTCCACCGGGTCAACTCAGTCTCTCGGATTCATCTCCCGCTGCGCCCCAACGAACGCATCCGATCTATGCACGATGGATATGTAAAAAATCGCTTATCTGAATGAACGCATCCGGAGTCCCGGCCGTTCCTGCTCAACCGCATAAACGGCCTTGGAGACTGGCACGGTTGGGCTCTGTATCAATAAACCGAATTAAGTAAGGTGTCCCTTTATTTCGCTAAACTGAAAACTGAAAACCGAAAACCCTACTCCATCAAAACACTTGCCACAATGCCCTCAAACGCCTTCACGGCCGGATCGCCCGCATCCCCCAGCGCAAACGGAGTGCCTCGGTCACCCCCCCGCCCGATCGACGGAATGATCGGTAACCGCCCCAGAAACCGCACGCCCATCTCCTCCGCCATCCCGGCCGCCCCTCCGGTCTCAAAAATCGGACTCTCAACCCCGCAATGCGGACACACGAACCCACTCATGTTCTCGATGACCCCTCTCACATCCAGCCCGACCTGACGACAGAACACGATCGACTTCCGCACATCCGTCACCGCCACGGGTTGCGGTGTCGATACGATCACGGCATGGCCCGAACAATCCAGCAGCTTCGCCATGGTGAGAGGCTCGTCGCCGGTTCCCGGCGGGCTGTCGATGACCAGAACATCGAGATCCCCCCAATCGACATCCCGCACGAACTGCCGGATCACCGACGCCTTCATCGGGCCGCGCCAGATGACGGCCTTGTCCGGATGCGGCAGCGCCAACCCGACGGACATCGCCCGGATGCCATATACTTCCACCGGTTGAATGACACCATCATGCACACGGATCTGACCGGTCTCCAACCCCAGCATCATCGGGAGACTCGGGCCGTGAATGTCGATGTCGAGCAACCCGGTGCGATGCCCCCGTCGAGCGAGCGCAACGGCCAGATTGACGGCACAGGTGCTCTTCCCCACTCCCCCTTTTCCCGACATCACGAGCAGCTTCGTGCGGATGCGGCCGAGTTGCCGACGGATCAGCTCATCATCCGCACTCATGCCCGTGACCGGATTCCCCTCAACCGGACGGGTCGGACAGTCCGACCGTCCGCAACTCGAACATTTTTTATCGTCGTCCTTTCGATCAGTCATCATATTCCTTTTCCCTGGAATCCTTTCATGGTGTCGCGGCCCCACCCTGCCATGCGTGAAGCCATCGATGCGCCTCCTCGGCCAGCGACTTCCCGACCTCATCCTCCTCGCTGACCACGAAGTCCGCTCCGGCATCACGGAGCGATTCCCGGAAAATGTGATACCGCGCCCGCACCATGATCCGGGATTCAGGCGCCAGAAACCGACATAACTCGATAATTTTCCGGTTGACAGTCGGATCCGGGATCGTGATCAGAATGGCGCAGGCATGCCGAATGTCCAGATGCTCCAGAACCTCGGGGTTCGTCGCATCTCCCGCATGAAACTCCACTCCGAGCGACTCGGCATATTGAGCGTTCCTGAGATTCGAATCGAGGACCACGAGATTCTGCTGATGTTCCGGCACGAGACTTGAGACTACACGCTGAGCGGACGGTCCGAATCCGATGATCACCACCCGCGGAAGATCCGGAATCCTGCCGGGATGGTGCGTGTTCCGCTCGGATTCCTGCCGGCGCTGCCGGAAACGGAGAGTCTGAAGTCCATGAGCCAGGTGAGGGGCCATCCGCACGAGATACGGTGTCAGGATGAACAGCACGACCGTCACCGACATGAGGAGCATGGCGAGATCATCATCGAGAACACCATTCTTCTGCGCAATGCGGATCAGCACGAACGAAAATTCACCGATCTGCGCCAGACACAAACCCGTGGCCAGCGACACGCCGCGACGGAACCCGAACCCCCTCGCAATCAGTGTGATGATGAGCATCTTTCCCAGAACGATGGCGGGCACGGTCAGCGCGACCCGGCTGAGATTGTTCCAGATCCAGAGGGGATCGGTGAGCATCCCGACACTGCTGAAGAACAAGGTCAAAAACAGCACACGCAAGGCGGAGATATCCGCCCGAATCTGAACTGACAGGGAACATTCAGCCAGAAGCATGCCCGACACGAATGCGCCGAACGATGGACTGAGTCCGACTTCATGCGACAGCCAGGACGCTCCGAGTGCAGTGACCGAAGCGAACAGGACGGTGAGTTCGCGGTTGCGCATCCAGCTCCGCATCTGAATGATCCTCGGAACGATATGCATGAAAAGCAGATACAGCAGAACAATCATCACTGCCGCTGCTCCGAGTTTTCGGACGATCAGATGGCCGACCGGATTCGAAGTGGAGTTCAAGCCGATCGAGGACACCAGAAGGAGCATCGGGACCACGGCAATGTCCTGCAGGAGCAGAATGCCGACGGCATTGCGACCGAAGACGCTGTCAAGTTGCGTCGTATCGATCAGAATCCGCACGACAAAAGCCGTACTCGACAGGGTGATGACCGCACCGACCACGAGCGACACTCGCCAGTCAAAGTTCGAAAGATACGCAATCAGATCGGCGATTCCCCAGGTGATCAGCACCTGAAGCGTTCCGCCGATAAAGGTAATCGGGCCGATGCGGATCAGTTTCGAGAGCGAAAACTCAAGTCCGATCGAGAACAGCAGCAGGGTGACGCCCAGTTCGGCAATGGCCTCGACACGATCCGCCGACCCGATCAGGTCGAATCCATGCGGCCCGATCAGGATGCCCGCCAGGATGTACCCGATGACGGCACTCTGGCGAAACCGTTCTGCAAGCGTGCCCAGAAAGAGCGCGCTGGTCAGGATCACGAGAATGCCGATGATGTTGTCCCAGAGGTACATTCGTCCATTCTATTCCAGGGATTTTCAAATTCAATGCTTTTCCGAAACCAACCGGTCCTCCCGCACGTCCGCCCTTGGACCAGTTGCGCCCGGTTTCAGGATTTCGGCCACCACTTCGGGATTCGCAATGTCGATCAAGGCAATACACGTGAGTCTGGAAGACGGATTGAAAGGATCATGGCAATAAACATACAGGTCGGCACGATTCTCAAATCGATTCCGTATCTCGATCCGATGGACATACGGAAGTTCGCAGACTTCGGTCGGAAGAGACAAACGACCGAACACCATGACCTGTCGATCGGTGATCACATAGGTGCGGTTTTCGGCATGCGACCTCGCTCGCATCGGAGAACTCCACAACCAGATTCCAAGCAGGATACAAAACGGGCCGAACAACCTGAAAAACAAGGGAGGAGTCGTCTCCATCCGGGACACATTCCCGATCCCGATCAGCCATATCAAGCCGAAAATCAGTAGTAGAATGGCTTTCGGAGCGTGAGCCGACAAGAAACGGCGGTAACCTTCGACCGAGGGTTTGCAAATGTATATGATCCGCTCGCCAACGCCCAGCCTGGGTTCAATTTTCTTCCGAAGCAGTTCCGGAACGAGTCTCAGATCAAAGGACCACGCTCCGTTTATCTGCGGTAAAGTTTCACTCCCCTGTCTCAAGTCGGATCCTCGTACTTCATGTTCGGAAACACCTTTCGCATAATCTCCACCACGGACTTCACATCCGGTATATCGAGCATTTGAATACTCGTTGGATCCTTACGATTCCCCACATGAATCGAAACATTACCTCTCCCGCCACCTCTTTCGCTGACCTCGACTGAAAATGACTTTCGACTGTCGATAGTCAATCGCGAAACAAAAACACCCATTCCCAGTATCAGGAGTCTGCGATCGGTCACAACATACAGCATCCGTTTGATTCTGCCTTCTGCCTGCATCGGGAGAGTGGAAACAAAAATTCCCGCGAGTAAAAACGGAACACCTGTCAGAGGAAACCAAAACCCGATGTCGGGATTCCCCGAGACTTGTACCGTCGCACCCGCAATCCAGAAAACTGAAAACACAATGAAAAAGATCCCTACCAGAGAGGCCTTTTTATAATATTTTCGAAGCCCCTCCGCACTTGGCCGCCCATACCACAATACGGTCTCATCGGCCTTCAGTTTGCTCCTGATCTTCTCCATCCACTCAACCGGCAACTCATCGATGCGTATCATGCATCTCCTCCCGTTTTCAGCAAGGCCCCAATCCTGTCCGGATTCTCGACATAAACTCAAACCATCCATAATCCCGGGCTTTCATGACAGTTGTCTGTCCATCTATATTCTTCAGTCCGATATGGTTTCTTCTTCGGAAATCTTCACGTTTTGCGAAACAGAAAAAGCATCCATAGCAGAATTTTTAACATATATTTCGAATCCGATCAAACAAGATTTTTCACGCCATTTTGCTTTTTTCGCTGAGGCCGGTAAACTGAAGACATCACGAAACCGGGGAGGTCACCATGGACAGGTTGTCTGATTCAATCCTCAGCAAAGCGATCTTTTCGATCCTGCTTCTCTGTTGCGGCATACCACGATTCAACACAGCGCTCGCACAATCCTCCCGCGATCACATGATCTATTCCGATGCACTCGGAGCAGACTGGGCGAGTTGGTCCTGGAGCGTGATGATCAACGAATCGAATCCGAATCCCGTTCACTCCGGAACATATTCGATGTCGGTTCGATACACCGGCGGATGGGGAGGCGTCTTTCTGCATACCGACACGTATCTCGCGGGTTCTGAATACGAATCGCTGTCATTCTGGATTCACGGGGGCTCGACGGGCGGGCAGGTCCTGCGCGTCGGGATCTACTCCGGAGGAGAACCGACCGAGTATGTCGGCATCACCGCTCCGGCGAACACATGGGAGCATCACACGATCCCGATGACCGATCTGGGCAACCCGGAGCAGATCACCGAGATCGTCTGGCAAAGCACCTCGGTGTCGGCACAGGCCATGTTCTACATGGATGACATCCTTTTGATCTCGGATCCGACTCCTCCAACTCCGCCGGTTCTTTCGATCGATACTGAGTCGATCACGCATCCCATCGACCCGAACATCTACGGCATGAGTTTCGCCGATGAAGATCTCGCGGAGGAACTCGATCTGCCCGTCCGCCGTTTCGGCGGGAACTCGACGACGCGCTACAGTTACATCCACGATACAAGCAATCGCGCATCGGACTGGTATTTCGAGAACATCCCCGAGGACAACGCCCATCCGGAAGACCTGCCCGACGGATCGTTGACGGATCGATTCATCGAGCAGGATGACCGGACGGGGACGGACACGTTGCTGACGATCCCGATGATCGGCTGGACCCCCAAGTCGCGCGCATGGAACTGGGGATTCAGTGTGGCGAAGTATGGACCTCAGGAATCGGTGGATCCGTGGCAACCCGATGCGGGAAACGGCGTGGACACCGACGGCGATCCCATCACGATAAATGATCCGCTCGACACCAGCACATCGATCGGTCCGGACTTCGTCCAGGGCTGGATGGCCCATCTGATCGGAAAGTACGGGTCCGCCTCGGGGGGAGGGGTTCGCTTTTATAATCTTGACAATGAACCCATGCTGTGGAATTCGACGCACCGGGATGTCCATCCCGACCCGGCCGGTTATGACGAAATGCGGGACCGTACCGTTGCGTATGCGTCCGCGATCAAGGCCATGGATCCCGCTGCTCTGACCCTCGGCCCGGTCGTCTGGGGCTGGACGGCGTACTTTTACTCCGCTCTGGATGCCGCGCCCGGAGGGGCATGGTGGCTCAATCCGCTCGACCGCCTGGCCCACGACAACATCCCGTTCATCGAGTGGTATCTCCAGCAGATGCAGGAATACGAGGACACGTTCGATGTCCGGATACTGGACTATGTTGACGTGCACTGCTATCCGCAGCAGAACGGCGTTGCTCTTGGGGAAGCCGGTTCAGCCTCGACGCGGGCTCTCCGGCTCCGATCCACCCGACAACTCTGGGATCCGACCTATGTCGACGAGAGCTGGATCGGAGAACCGGTCCGGCTGATCCCCCGGATGAAAGAATGGATCGAAGCGAACTACCCCGGAACAAAATCGGCGGTCACGGAATACAACTGGGGCGGCCACGAACACATCAATGGCGCGCTCGCCCAGGCGGACGTTCTCGGGATATTCGGTCGAGAGGGACTGGACCTGGCGTGTCTCTGGGGTCCGCCCGGGATCGATCAGCCCTGTGCCTTCGCATTCCGGATGTTCCGCAACTATGACGGATCACACGGCCGCTTCGGGGATCGATCGATTGCGGCGGTCAGTTCGGATCAGGCGAAACTGTCTGTTTATGGAGCGATCCGTGCACTGGATCAAGCCGTGACGATCCTGGTCGTCAACAAATCCGGCACGGCCCTGAACAGCGACGTCGAGTTTGTGCATGACCCCGGTGTGGATACAGCGGAAGTCTATCGCTACAGCGTATCGAATCTGACCGCGATTATCCGGGAATCCGACCAGCCCCTCTCTCCGCAAGGCTTCACCGCGCTCTTCCCCGCCGACTCAATCACCCTGTTCGTCATCCCCGGCGCCTTCGAACCAGTCCCCCTCACCGGGCCTGTTTCGGGCGTGCTCCTGCTCCTCGTCATCTCTCTCATCATCGTTCGAAAGCGTCACTGAGTGGCCATCACGTTTCAACTCATCCTGCCGACCGAGATAGACTCTCTGGGAGAATGGCTGTGTCAGGAACGCTGGCCGTATCATGGCCGTGAACAGCTCACCCGTGATCAGTTCCGGACGGATGTCGATCAGGGGGTCTATTTCGGTGACACGGTCCGGTCATTCTGGATTCTCGAAGGTGAGGCGCGAATCGGCTTCATCCGCCTGTTCGACCTCGAGGACATGACGCCGCTTTTCGACTTGAGGATCCGGAGTGACATGAGGGGGAAAGGAATCGGGCGTCTGGCTGTGGAATGGCTCACGCGCGAGATCTTCCGGACCTGGACGCATGTTCGACGGATTGAAGCGTATACCCGCGCCGACAATGTCCCGATGCAACGTGTGCTCATTGCATGCGGATACCGGAAGGAAGCGCATCATCGGAAAGCATGGCCGGATCAGTCGGGGAATTACCATGATTCCGTCGGATATGCTATTTTAAAAGAGGAGGTCACCGATTCCCGGAATGAGAGCTGATGTCGTCATGGCCGATCTGAAAAAGCTGGACGAGCAATTGCGCATGTGAAATCCCGGCTCATCGATGGCGACTCATCGGACACGAAACGGAGAGTGAAATTCGAACTTCCACGGACTTCTGAGACCCGGAAAGACGATGGAACCTGAATGTGAGGTGATCGACATGGCGCGACGAACTGATGGTTGCCGATCCGTTGTCCTGATGCTCCCGATGGCATTCCTTGTCGTTCTTTGCGGTTGCTGTGAGTTACTGGGGGACTGCGATGAGCCCTCGGCGACGGCAACGGCAGCACCTCCTGCGACGGCGACACCTGCGCCATCTGCTTCACCCGAGCCGACCGCGAGCGGGACGCCCGTTCCGACCGAAACGCCTTCAGTGACCCGGATGTTTCGAGGCACGAGCTATCGGGAACCGGGAGGCGCTAGGATCGGAGAATGCGCATTCAGTGTCTCACCGAAAGGCTTGGTATCGGGATATGTCACCATGTGGTGGGCCTGTTCGAACTCAGACGGAGCACAATGGGAAACGACATTTTCTCATGAATTCTCAACGGAACTGAACGATCAGAATCGATTCTCCTGGGAGTTCGTGGACGAAGGTGGTCTGGGTTATGCCCATTATCGTCGGGTTTATACGGTCGATGGGTGGGTGGGTGAAACGGATGCCGACGGTGAGTGGGCTGCATCATCCACGGCTTCGGATCACTATATGCAGAGCAGTTGCACAGGAAATGGCAAATGGGATGCGGCCATTGAATAACGGATCGAGCGAGAGGGGGGGTTGAGATGTTTTTTTTAAGATCTGTCGTATTGAGCATGCTGGCGCTTCTCGGCGCAACACTCGTTTCAGCCAATCCCATTCAATGGAAAACACCGGTCGTCATTCCCGAGGATCCGACACATGGGATGGAATTGAAAGGCGGTCCCGACGGCCTGTTCCACATGATTCTCTGTCAGGATTCGACGCACAGTTTCAGTTACGGCAGGCTGGAGGAGACCGGATTTTACATGCAACTGATCGAATCATACGCGACATCGGGTACGATGTACTGCGCATTGAATTTCTGGGGAAACATGCCGGTCGCCGGCATGAGGTACGAAGCGGAGCAGAACATGGCTTACTCGATTCGAACCGGAGCGTGGACATCACCCTCTGAAATCCCTCAGACTCTGGATTCGCATCGAATCAAACTCGCGGTCGAAAACACGGGAGTGATGCATGTCGCATTCGTGCAGGAAGATGATGCCGGCGGTAGCCATCTGATGTATTCCTACACCGACGGCCCGGACTGGGAACTCGAACATGTGTTTCTGCTCTCCGATCATTCGCTCGTGACCCGGATCGACATGGAACTGGATTCCACAAATACGCCTCACTTCGCATGGTTTGACGCAAACTTCAACTACATCGGATATGCCGTCCGGACCGGTTTTGCTGAATTCGATGCCGACATTGCGGCGCAGGGAGTCGATGCCTGCCGATGGATCGATCTTGAGTTGATGGCTCCCGACATTCCTGTGATCGGATTTCTGCAGGGAAGCTCGACCGAATCGGCCACGCTGCACTATACATTCAAATTCGGATCCTCGTTTTATGAAGACGAGATCCTCGGAAACGTCGGAATCACATCAGCCGATATGGCTGTTCCTCGTGAAGACACCATCACAACCTCACGACTGTACTTCTTCGCCGCACTGCCAACAGGAATTCACACGCTCCGCCCGGTCGTCGGCGGATGGGACATGTCCCGCATCGCCGCACTGTACGACGTCAGCAGCAACGTATTGCTGGATGCCGACTGGAACAGCGCATCGAATTCTGTTGGACTGCTCATCAGCGACTTCACGGAAGATGAACTCTACTTCATTGAAGGAACGTCGGTCACACCGACTCCGACCGCTCAACCGCCGACACCCACTCCGGGGCCGTGCGACCAATTGGGCTGTGACGTGACCATGCCGTCGACCTCATTCCATCCGGGAGATCTCTGCAATTGCCTCGTGACGATCTGCAACCCCGGCCCCAAAACTTACATTAACGTTCCGTTGTTCGTCATACTGGACGTTTACGGTGAGTATTTCTTCGCGCCTTCATTCACCGATCTCGATCATTACACCTACGACTCCATCGCGCCCGGCACTCACCTCCGAACGGTCATACCCGATTTCTCCTGGCCGGAAGGCGTTGGATCGGCAAGTGGGCTGTTATTTTACGCCGGAATGACCAATGCCGAGATGACCGAGTTGCTCGGCGAGTATGACTCGTTTACGTTCGGGTATTCCGATTGAGATAGCAGCAGTCGATCAGATTGCATGCAGGGGAGTTTCACGGGATTCCGGCTGATCGGGAATGGGTTTATCCGAATCCTGACCGGGTTCGATCCGGCAGTCATCGATCACGACATCCACGATGAGTTTGGTGGGATCCATCAGATTTTCCAGCTCCAGGAGGAACTCATCCGTTTCATCCGCCCGTCGTGTTCCGACATGCCGGGAATCTGAGATCCGGCCTGTGACGCAGATCGCATCGTCGATGTTCAGCCTCTCCAGCAACCCTTCACGTCCTTTCGGAACATTGGCCTGCACGAGAATCTGATCGGAATGCTTCGTTGCGCCGGACACGGCCACCCTCACACGATGCGTGACCCGTCCGGCTTCGACATTCCGGATGGCCCCGCAGACCCTGACGTAGCGTCCCTCGATTTCATCCTTCCACCGTTTCTTCCTCCGGATGTCATTCCCATCCGCCATGATTTCCACTGCAGTTTTCCATCTCGAAGTCAGATCATTGGCTTGTCCGGAATCGGATTGCGGTGAGTCCGCCAGTGTCATGGGAGTGGGTTTTGGAACGCCATCTTTACATTCACCGACCGTGATCTGTCTGACCTGCATCATCGGGAGGCGGTGAGGAGTTGCGTCATTCCGGTATGAATAGACCACATACCGTTGATCGTAGATGTCCTCATATTCGACTCGGACACCTGCGATCACCCGCCCGTCCTTCAGGTGGATGTCGACGCAATCCTGAGCGAGGGTCATCGGGATAACCAGGATCAACCAGATCACAAACAGCAATCTCTTCAGCATCGCTTCTCCTTTGATCTACGTGTGTCATTCGCATTCTCATCCTCATTCGCCGGTTTGTCAATGGACAACATGACTGAACACACCCCTCATGCCGCCAAACTTTCATTGAGAACACACGTAATTCCAAATGAATGGTCTGTCATCCTTCCGGGAGGTGTCTATGAAATCAATGCAGTGTTTGATCATTGGATCGTTCTTCTGTCTGTCATCGCTGGCTTCAGCCGGCATGCACCACGAAACGATCAGTTTCATTGCCGATTCACGCCCTGTTCTAGCTTCGGATCAGATCCACGTTGCGGGGACTTCTCACACACTGGCTGTTTCGGGCGCACCCGCGTTACCCATGATGGTTCGGCATTTCAATTTTCCGATCGGGAGTCGATTGGTGGACGCACAAATTGAGGGGATCACAACGAATCGCATGAGACTCGATCGACCACTCCCGGTCCTGCCGCCAAAACCGATTGTTTCCAACCCTCATCAGCATTTGCAGGTTCCTCCCCTGGTCAGACCCGACGTGATGTACCCGGGCGACTGGTATGCGATCGAAACGCGTGGCGGACTTGACCCGGACACTCTGGCGCCGGTTCTTTCCGTTACGGTTCGAATATACCCGGTACGTGTGACCGATCGGGCAGCGGAATATCTCGAGTCATTCACCTTGAACCTGTCTGTCGACCGCGTCGATGCGCAGGCCACCCGTGATACAGCCGGAATGCTGATCATTGCTCCTCAGGCGTTCCTGGATGTGATGGGACCATTCATCGCCCATAAAAACTCGCTTGGAATCACCACAATGACGCGATCCGCTGAAGATATTCTGGACAACGGCACACCGGGATTCGATTTTCAGGAACAGATCAAGAAGGCTGTCTATGAGGCCTATACCGCATCATCCATTCGCTACGTGCTGCTCGTCGGAGACGCATCGCTGATCCCTGTCCGCTATACCTTCCATATGGATTTCGGAGGACAGGACGGATGGACAAACACGCCGAGCGATTTGTACTACGCCGACCTGCTCGATGCGTCCGGCGAGTATTGTTCGTGGGATTTCGATCAGGACGGTTTATACGGCGAGTTCAACGGCGGGAACGCGGATCAATGCGACCTGCTTCCGGACGTGCTGCTCGGACGTATTCCGGCTCAGACCACGACGGAACTCCAGGCGGTCCTCGACAAACTGATCGCATACGAGTCGCTCGATGGGTCTCAATCCTGGCTGAACCGAATCGTTCTTCTCGGAGCGGATACATTCACCGCCGAGGAACACAACGAGCATTCCGGGGTTCCTGAAGGTGAAGCGCTCTGCGAGCGGCTCAACACGGATCATCTGAGTGATTATGCCACCACGCGTCTTTATCAGACCGATACATACTCGCGTGACGGAGAATTGACGGCGGCAGCGATCACGCAGGCGATTCAGGCAGGGGCATGCATCGTGAACTATGCCAATCACGGAAACATCAATGTCTGGGGATGGGGAGGCCGGACATACTCCACGGCCAATGTGGAGAGTCTGGACAATCAGGAAAAACTGCCGATCGTATACTCCTTCGCGTGCCTGACAGCCGCTTTCGATACGGAAAATCCGGAGAATCCCGGATTTGGAATCGTCGACCGCAGTCTGGGAGAGGCGTTCCTGCTCAAAGCCCCGGGTGGAGCTGCCGGCTTTTTCGGAGCCACACGATCCGCCTTTGGTGGTGGTTACGGCTACGGCGATCATCTCGGAGCAATGGGCTATCTGGATTGGCAGTACTTCAAAAAAATCGGGGAAGGACAGACTGCGCAGGGCCGGTTGTATCTCGAGACACTTACCGAGTTGATTCAGAATATCGGTGTCACGGGAACCGAGGAGTTCATCACGGCACTCGAGTACATCTACTTTGGAGATCCGTCTCTGTGCATCTCCGGAACACCGGTCGGACCGAACTTCGATCTGCAGTACAAAGGCATAAATGACAGCTCCGGAGGCAATGACAACAGGTGCGCGGAACCCGGGGAAACCGTCGAGTTGATTCATGAGCTTTCCAACGATGGATCCGCCGCATCAGATGTCTCGGCTGTTCTCGCCATTGAGGATCCTGACGTGACAATCATCAACGACACACTTACCATTCCTTCGGCGCCACATGGCCACCGGGCGATTCTGGATCCGGGTTTTCAGATTGCGATCCACTCGGATGCCTTGAATCACTCCGTTTTCGGCTCCATTACACTCTCGACCGGGACTCACCGGAGTACATTTCCTGTCATATTCAACATCGGAGTCTCCGCGTTTCTCACCGCTGACGAGATGTTTGTCAAAGCGGATCCGAACAATGACAACTATGCCAACCCGGGCGAAAGCATCCAGTTTTCACCCGATTTTCATAACATCGGATGCACCGACGCGGCCTTGTTTTCTGCGAGCGTTCAGATCTCGGATCCCTTCGTTCTGGATTACGGCGCTTGCAGCAGCGGTGCGTTACCCCTGATCGAACCGGGTCGTTCCGCATGTCCGGGCGGTCTTTTCTGGGCTGAACTCGATCCCGTCACTCCCGATCAGCATCGCATCGATTGCCGGATCGAAATCGATGGTCCTCACGGATTCCATCACGAGCTGATCCTGCCGTTATTCGTGAATGATTGTACGATGCCGGTTCTGAGTCAGTTCCGGGTCAGTCCCGAAAATCCGGATCCCGGAGACTCCATCTCCGTTACAGTAAAGGCAGTGGATGGCTATGGAGTAGAATCGATCAGCGCCGATTTTAC
Organism: uncultured bacterium; assembly: GCA_964472395.1. Classification (GTDB taxonomy): domain Bacteria; phylum CSSED10-310; class CSSED10-310; order CSSED10-310; family CALFER01; genus CALFER01. The sequence continues at coordinate 69,998 of CAYYMM010000003.1, forward strand.
GAGTTACGGATCGCAGAGCATCACCGGAGTCACGATGTCTGATGATGGCCTTCACGGAGATGCGGAAGCCGGGGATGGCATCTATGGATGTTCACTGACCCTGCCAGACAAACTGATTTACTATCGCGTTGATATCGAGGCGACTGACGGAGCCGGTCATTCCGGAACGCGCACGGGAATTGGAGGCGTGTCGACCATCGCTTTCGAGTCGGATGATCCGATTCTGATCGTCAGTGGAGCCGAAGATGACCTCTACCTGGGTCTCTACGCCCAGGCATTGAGCGATGCAGGATTCCGGTATGATGTTTGGTCCTATCTCCGGGGTGTCCCCTCGATGGATGTTCTGAACCGGTATCGAAACGGCGCCGTGATCTGGTTCTTTGCGCATGAATATCCGATGTTGCAGGAACCGGAGAGAACCGTAATCGAAGCCTATATCAATGACGGCGGCAAACTGCTGATCACCGAACAGGATATCGGTTGGGCTCTTGTCGAAAAGGGCACTTCAGAATCGATGAGATGGTATCACGATGTGTTGAAGGCCGCTTACATAACCGATGGGGTGGATCAACGGATCGTGGATGGGATTGCGTCCGATCCTGTCAGCGATGGATTGTCATTTTCGATCGAATCGGGAAGCGGAGCCCAGAATCAGGATTACCCCAGTCTGATCGCTCCAGTGGATGATGCGACGGCCTGCTTTGTTTACAGGGATTATCCGGGACCTGAATCCGGTGTGGCCGGGGTTCGCGCTGATCATACCGGGGGCGGAAAACATGTGTATCTCGCGTTCGGGTTTGAAGGAATTGACTCGCAACAGAATCGGAGCGACGTCATGGATTCCATCATGACATGGTTCGGCATTCCGAAAACCGGCCGGTCATGCCCGTGGAACCAGTCACCGGGATGGTGGATAGGGCCGGAAACACAATCTCCCAACGCCCACACCTACTCGGTTTACTGCCCGGCGGATCGCATGGTCTATTCGATCGGCGGAGTGAGTGCGAACAACATACTCGACCCGTCCATCTATTACATCGATCCGGAGATGATGACATCAGGAGACACCGGTGTCGACCTCGAAACACCCCGGATTCTTCATGCTCAGGCATGTCTGCATGATGGAACGGGATACAAGATCTACATCGCCGGAGGGATGGACACCCAGATCCCGATCTACTCCGTTGAGGTGTTCGATCCGATGACACGGACAATCGAGACATTGACATCGGATCCGATGCCGCCCGATTGCGCGGGTATTCCGGGGACCTACGTTTCCGCGGATAACAAGTTGTACGTAATCGGAGCATGGCAATGGTTGACGTTTCTGACCGGAACGACATGGCAGTTCGACCCGCTCGCTCCGGCAGGACAGCGCTGGAGCACCCTTCCGGCGTCTCTCAACGTGCTTCGATACTCGGGAGCCGCTGCCGCGCTCGATGGAAAAATCTACGTCATCGGCGGCTATTCCGCTGAGGAGGATGGATCCGGGAATGTGACTGAACATCTTCACCAGACCGTCGAAGTCCTCGATCTTGGAAACGTGTCCGGAGGCTGGAACGATACCGCTGTCGCCGATATTCCGGAACCGCTGTTGTTCGGAAGCGCATGTGGAGTCCCGAGCGGAGCGAATTCGCAACTTGCAGGATCCATCGTCGTTTCTCGTGGCTGGCCGATCGGAGGTCATGATCTGACGTATATCTATCATCCCGACAGCGACACATGGGAAGAGTTTTACGCAACGCAGGAGACGCGATTGAACCGAGGCCATCTGGCATATATTCCGACCTCCCGAGGTCCCGAACTGTGGTTGATCGGTGGGCATTTCGAGACGATTTACCAGAACACGGAAATCCTGCGCCTCGGTTTCAATCCGAATGGGCCGTACATCGGAATCCGCACGAACGAATCCGGCATCTGCTCAGGGATTCCTCTTCGAATCGAACTCGATCTCCATGGAAGCCCCTCCGAAGCTCCGATCGACTGCTATATCGCCCTCGAAGCCTATGGACTGTTTTACTTCTTGGTGCCGGATCCTTCGTTCCCCACATTCGTGTCCGCACCTGAACCGCTCTTCGCACATGCATCGATTCCCCGAGATTTCAGTTACTCGGGCCCGATTCTCGAAATCCCTCTCCCCGCGGATCTCGGACCTTTGAACGGTTGCTTCTACGCCGCTACGATCCGGAGTGAGTCCGGTCAACTCGACGGCGGGCTGTCATGGACTGACTTTCGGACACTCTAAGAGAGAATCTCCCGCAGTTTGTCTGAAAGTTGCTGTTTGTTGAAGGGTTTCTGAAGGAAGTGGACATCGGAGCATGAGTCAGGTGACCGAGCCAGTATGTCTTCCGAGTGGCCCGACATGCATAGAATCGCGATACCAGGAATCTGGGATCGGAGTCTTTCGACAAGTTCCTTCCCGCTCATACCCGGCATGACCATATCGGTCATCAGAAGATCGATGTCCGAACCGTGGATATCGGCAATCCGCAGGGCGTCACCAGGAGTCGACGCGGCATGCACCCGATACCCCAGTTTCTCGATCATCAACTGGTAGACGCGCAGAATCGTCGGATCGTCTTCAACCAGAAGGATCGTCGCATCACGTGCTCGTTCAGGAAGAACCAAATCAGGATGCGGTGCATCATCGGTGTCACCTGTGAAAACCGGAAGGTGGATATCAAATCGGGAGCCCTGCCCCGGGGCGCTCACGACCGCAATAAATCCCCCATTCTGACGCACGATGCCATAAACGGTCGACAGTCCCAGACCGGTGCCTCGACCGACCTCCTTGGTCGTAAAAAAAGGCTCGAAGATGCGGGACTTCGTGTCGGGATCCATTCCGATGCCACGATCGATCACCGACAATCTGACATACTCGCCAGGTTCCGCATCGGGATGTCGTGATGCAGCGTCCTTTCCGACAACCAGAACATCTGTCCGGATGATGATGCAGGAATGCAGAGGTGATGCATCCCGGGCATTGATGCACAGATTGGATGCGATCTGCTGGATCTGCGATGCATCGATTTTCACTCTCCCTAATCCGGCTCCCGGTTCCCAGAGAATCTCATTTTGATCCCCGATCAGGCGATTCAGCAGGCTCATCATACCCCCGAGCGTTTCATTCAGGTCGAGCACTTTCGGGATGATGGGCTGCTTCCGTGCAAATGCCAGGAGTTGTCGCGTCAACTTCGCCGAATGCTCGGCAGCCTTGAGAATCTCATTGAGTTCGGTCTGTACCGGATGATCCGAATCCAGATCATGGATCGCCAGATCCGCGTTGCCGATGATCGTCTGAACCGTGTTGTTGAAATCGTGTGCGATGCCTCCGGCGAGTTGACCGATGGATTCGAGTTTCTGGACCTGCGCGAGTTGTTCCCGCAATCGCTCGCGTTCTTCCAGGTTCCGTTTTCGTTCGGTGATATCCAGGAAAAAAACGGCCATCCGGTTCGGCCCCGTGTGGAATGCATAGATTTCATATGCCCCGCGCAATTCGTCCGATTCGTATACGATCTGATCCAGATTGAAGGGTCGTCCCGTGCGGGCGACCTCACGGTACGAGTCCGGAATCACCGTATTCACGAGTCCCGGAAAAGCCTCTTCAATTGTTTTTCCGATGTACCCGGAGAGGGGGATTCCGAGAATCGATTCGGCGGATTTATTGTATGCCATGAACACGAGACTTCCATCCGGACGGAGTTCATACTGATGCGATCCGAACGGCGCGCCATCAATCAGCGCTCGCAATCGCTCCTCGCTCTCACGTAAACGCCCTTCCGCCAACTTGCGGTCCGTAATATCGGTGTGAATACCTGCCAACCCGACAATCTGCTCATGTTCATCGAAAATGGCATACGCCTTCAGCATAACGTGAATGACCCGCCGGGATTTGTCATACATCTCGATCTCACCGCCCCAGGGTCGGCCGCTTCGGATGGTCGTAAACACGTCATCCGCGATCGATCGATCGACATAAACGTCATGCGGCAGAATACCAATCTCACCGAAAATCGACGTAAATGCGGCATTCTGATAATAGTGAATGCCCTCCGGAGTCGACATGGCGATGGCATCCGTCGAGTATTCCACGGACTTCTTGAAAATCAGCAGAGACTCCTCCGTTCGCTTGCTCCTGGTGATGTCTGTATGGAGACCTGCCAGTCCGATAAGATTACCTTCCTCGTTCATGATCGGATAGGCACGCAACAGAATGTGCAGGATGCTTCGATCCCTGCCATACATCAGAACCTCACCCAACCAGCAGGCCCCGCTCATGATGCTGTGAAACACCTGCCGTCCGATCGCAGGATCGACATAGAGCGTCGCCGGAGGATCGGAACCGATCTCACCGAACAACTCCGTAAATGCCGCATTCTGATAGTAATGATACCCGTCCGGTGTGGAAAAACCCACTGCATCCGCCGATTCTTCGATTGATGCCTTGAAGATACGAAGCGATTCTTCGACCGTTTTCTGTGAGGTGATATCGTATTCGATACCGTTCCAGATTACTGAGCCGTCGTCACGGAATGTCGGAGTCGATACGAACGACGACCACCGGACCGAACCATCGGGATTGAACATCCGAACCGTGGCGATCATCGCCTCCCGGTTTTCCAGCGCCGCGTTCTCGGTTTTCACGAGCCGGTCGACGTCCAGGGGATGAACCCGGCTGTAAACCCGGGTCGGATCCGCCATGGCCTCTTCAACCGTGATCCCGTAAAACCGCTCGACGGACTTGCTGACATAGGTAAAGGATCGATCCGTCGCACTCCGATACAGGATCTGGTAAATCATCCCGTTCAACAGATTGTTACTGACATCCCGGAGCTGTTCATCCTTGCTCATCAGTCGAAGACTCGATTCCTTCAGTTCGTTCCGGTTCCTCGATTGGATCTCGGAATAGGCACACAGCAGATATCCGAACAACAGGCCCAACCCGGATAGTACGAAGAAGGACAGGTCCGTGTCGCAGTGCTCCCAGGCCTCGCGAATCGGCATTTCCTGATCCGAGAACAGCACTTTGACCGCAATCATGAAAAACCAGGCGACGGTGAAAATCAGCGCGGATGCTGCCACGATATACTCGTTGGAACGGGCATGCGGATCCGTTTCGAGTTTCAGGATGCGACGGATCGAGTTCAGCCGGAGCATCGCCAGCACCGCGATCAGGATGTAAAACAGAACGAGACTGTTTTTCAGGATCCAGATATCGATTATTCCATGAGGACCCGAGAACAATCGGGGAGGCGATACATCGAAGACGAATATCGTGGATGAATCACCCATCCACATGTGAGCGGCGATCCAGAACAGAATAAAAAACACCCAGTGTGACAGCATGGGATGTCGATCAAAACGCCAATGCGCCGAATCACCATGCAGCGATGCATGCCAGATCAGAAACGCGAAACACAGTGTCAGCGTCCATTGCTGCGCCGGTTCATTCCATATCGGGTGGAGGTGCATGCTGATCGGGACGTAGACGGTCAGGATCGTGACGAAACCCCAGCGCAAGCCGTAGGCAAACGCGACGAGCAGAGGAAACGCACATGAAACGTAACAGAATCCATCTATTCCCAACGAATGAATGGCAAGACATATAAAGTACCCTGCCATCCCGAGAGCGATCGAAACAATCCAACGCCACAGTGTATGCGAAACGGTCCTCCGTGCTTCTTCCATCGATGGATTATAACCTGCAGAGGGCTCAACAAGCAAACATTACGATCCGTGCGTCTCCTCCAGGGGGATGCAGATATCGAACACCCACTTGCCTTCGGGATGATTCTCCGGACTCGAATGATATCGCTCGTAACACGGCCTGTCATCGCATTCATGCCCGTTCTGAACGATCCAGCGGAACGCCTCATCCCAGGCAGATTGAAAGTTGTCCGCCATGAGTTCAAAGCGGCAGACTGCATACCGCCCACCGGTGATGGTCTGGATATCGATCTGTTTTTCGGGCTTCATTCCGGGCGGCACGCTGATGCAGGCGTCGACACGGCACTTTTCCGGCGGTGTCACCTCCGGATTGTCCCAGTACACACCGATCATCGTTCCGGAGTCGATCAGACCTTTCGGCCCCGCCCAGTGCATCAGTTCACCGAACGCCTGCTCACACGTTTCCTTTCCGTACGCTCCCAGTTTCCGCAGATACGCCACACGATACTCGGGCAAATCCATAATCTTCGCGTGCATCGCCTGTCTCCTTTCCTGAGTCGGCTGGTTGTTGAGCACCATGTCCGCAGAATAGGTGACTCTCATGGACAAAGCGTTTCCCGGATTGCTCATTTTGTTTCCAATCCTGCGCATCCGAAACCCGGAAGGCGATACGCCGAAATGCACCCGGAATGCCCTGGCAAAGTTCTGTGAACTCGAAAAACCATATCGGAAAGCGATTTCGGTCACTGCTTCGCTGCGTTCCGCCATCAGTCGATTCGCGGCAGCCTCCAACCGGATCCGACGCGTGAACTCGGAAACGGTCTCGCCGACGACCGCCTTGAAAATCCGATGAAAATGGAACATCGAAAACGAAGCGATCCGCGCGATCTCCTCCACGGATAGCTCGCGATCGAGATTCTCGGAGATGAAGTTCATCGCCAGACACACCCTGCGACGATACTCGAGAGCGGTTGACAGCTGGGCTTTCATCTACCGATTCCTCGCTATCCGATACAGGACGTGCCTCCTCAGCGGATGACCGTCCGGTAGATTGGGATGATCGAAATCGTCCGCTGGATCGTGCTGCATCCCGATACGCTCCATGACCCGCCGCGAACGGATGTTGAGGGGAACGGTGAACGACACGATTTCGTTCAGTCCGAGACGATTGAAGCCGAATTCGAGCACGGCGCGTGCGCCTTCAGTGGCATATCCGTGTCCCCATCGGGAGTGCGAAAGTCTCCAGCCGATCTCGACGCAGGGCATAAAATGGGCCCGGAATGCCGGAACCGACAGACCGATGTAACCGCAAAATGATGTCATCGTGGGAATCTCGACCGCCCACAGACCGAATCCGTGCTGCTCGAAATGCCGCTCGATCCGGTCGGCAAACGCATCGCTTCCCTCACGATTCAGAACCCCGGGCAGAAACTCACAGACCCGGGGATCCGCGTTCATCGCTGAAAACGGTTCGCGGTCCTCGGCGCGCCATCGCCGCAACAGCAGCCGATCCGTTCGGATCGATTCACTTCCGGTCATGATTCACCGCCGTCCATACGGGCATACCGCGACACACAGACCGCACACGGCGGTTTCCGGATTCAACGCTTTCATGTTCTGGAAGTGCCGATCACACGCCGATGCATCGTAGCGGACCGACCGAGGCTCATCCGGCCGGAACGGGGCACCTGTGAAACAGTGTGCTGGACATGCGTCCACGCAACGACGGCACTCCCCGCACTGAGGCTCCATGACTTCGCCCGCGGGAGTCAGCGGAGCATCGGTCAGGACGGTTGTCCAGCGCACTCTCGGTCCCATCTCCGGCGTCACCAGCAGACAGCTCCGGCCGATCCAACCCAATCCCGCGAGATGCGCCGCGAGTTTATGAGAAAAGAGACCGCAGATCCGCTCGTCATCGATCCGCCTCGACGCCGGGATCGGGAACGCGCGATACCCCTCCCGCTGAAGATATCCGGCGATCCGTGAAGCGATCTCGTCCAGCCGGTAATTGATCACGTCGTAACAATGCGCCTTGTAGCTGACTGCGGTCGCCCGGCCCGGCTCGTCCATGAGCCGATCGACAATGTCATGGATCATGCCGATTCCGACCGAAATGGCCATGGGATAGATCCGGGTATCGAGTCGTCCCTGGCGAATGATGTCATCGTGTGCGGGCGTCAGATCGGCGATTCCGGCATAATCCGCACCCCAATCCGTTGCCAGCGCAAGCACATGTTTTTGCGGTTCCATAATCGATCCTCCGCAGGCGATCCGATTATATGGCAGAGGCGATGCCTGACTCAATCCGTCAGAGTACCGTTCAGAAGTATGAATGAAGATAGGGCGTCTTTCGGGGAAACAGCGCTCTCAGCGCGATCACATGGTCAGGTGACAGTTCGGCCCAGCCTCTCGAATTGAAATCCTCCGGATCGTGCGTTCCATAGACCAGAGCACTGAGAGCACGAACATCCATGCGGCAATCCGCTGCCGTTCCGCGCGAGACGCGCAGAATCCCCTCATCCGCGACGAGCCGCCAGCATCCTTCCTGCCACGGGCACAACGGATCGGTCAGCTCGATGGTAAATTCGCCGGAGCCGACATCGATGCCCTCGAGTCGTTCGATATCGATGACGCGACCCATGGGTGCGGTATAGAAGGTTTCGACGCGCGGATTGAGATCCGACAGCCAGGTTTCGGGCAGTTCGAAGGCCGGCAGCGTCATTTCGACCGAGCGTGCCTGATCGGTATGGCGGGCGATCCAGTCGAGCAGCAGGTAGCGCCCCGGGCCGGTGTGCGCGTAAAATCGACTCACCTTCATGGTGAACTCGGTCGGATGCTCGCCCCGGAGCTGATACAGCATGGCCCCGCAGATTTCTCCGTCCACACGGGCCATGGCAGCCCAGACGCTCTTGAAAACATCGGGTTGTTCATCCGGCACATCGAAAAACGCCATGCCGTGCGTCCTGAGCTGGATTTTCGCGAGATACGCTCTGAATGCATCGAGACAATCCGCGAGCAGAGTGAATTCGACTGCGCCCCGGTGCGGAAAGTCCATGACGGGAAGGAGGGCGGAAGGCGCAAAGACGGCCTGTTTCATCTGTGGGAAAGTCACATATCCCATGCGCTCGTAAAAGGATTCGCGGAATGGATACAGGCATGAAACCGGGCGATTGTCGGCCCGGATGCAGGCCAGCAGTTCCCTCATCAGCGCTTTGCAGTAGCCCCTTTTCCGGGCCTGCGGCTGCGTGACGACCCAGAAGACACCTCCCATCCCGAGCAGGCGACCCCGGACATTCTGGGTGAGGGGTGTCGAGGCGGCCGTCGCAAGAATGTCGCCGTCGATTTCGATGCCGAGGCATACCGCGTGCTCCCGACGTGCGATCGTGTCATGGATCGTCGCGGCGTCGGGCATGGGTGGAGTCGATCGAAAAGCATAACTGGCAAGACGGTACATGACGTCCTGGCGTTCAGCGCCGACGATGTGACGGATCGTTTTTTTATCCATGATCAGCCTCCTGTGTCATTCAAAAGGAATGCATTCAGTCATTCGGAGAATACGATTTCGAAATGGAATTGTTGCATGGATCGCTTTCATCGGGGATCTTTCCGGCGCGAAACGCGAAGGATATGCACGGTCACCGCGACGGCGATGGCGAGCAGCACCAGTCGAAGCCAGAGCTGCGTGTCCGGGACAACGGAGAAGACGGAATATCCGATGCCGCCCCAGAGGAGTGTCAACGTCACGATGACATGACCGAGCGGCAGCCCACGCCCCTCCCTGTAGTCGCGCAGATATCTCCCGAAAAGCCGGTTTTCATGCAACCAACGATGCAAACGAACGGAACTGCGTGCAAAGCACGCCGCCGCGAGCAACAGAAACGGAGTGGTCGGCAGGACCGGAATGAAAGCGCCGACAATCCCGAATCCGACACTGATCAGGCCGAAGCTTATCAGAAGAAATCGCGGCAATCTGAATCGAAGCGGCATTGTGTCCTCCACGACAGAGTCAACGAATGGCAGGATATCCCCCGGCCCGGTCAATCGCAACTTTCACACCTTGCTCCCTTTCGTTTACGTGAACTTTGTCATAGTCTCCCCGTAATTTCTCTCGAATGGAGATTCTCAGCATGATTGCTCTGATGAATGTGACGAAATCGTTCGGAAAGACACTTGCAGTCGATGATTTGTCATTGCGTATCGAACCGGGGGAGATCTTCGGATTGCTCGGACCCAACGGTGCCGGAAAATCCACCTCGATCAACATGACGGTCGGCCTGTTGAATCCTGACAAAGGACGGATCGCGATCGGAGACGGCGGCTCACCTCACGATCCCGCAATACGAAAGCAACTCGGAATCGCCCCTCAGGCACTGGCCCTTTACGATGAGCTGACGGCCATGGAAAATCTCAGGTTTTTCGGCAAAATTCAGAAAATGCCGTCGGGAATGCTGAAGGACCGTGTGCCGGAACTGCTGTGTAAAATCGGGTTGTGGGACCGGCGAAACGACCGGATCAAGACCTATTCCGGCGGTATGAAACGGCGTCTGAATCTTGCCGTCGCATTGATCCATCGCCCGCGCATCGTGCTTCTCGATGAACCGACCGCCGGAGTCGATCCTCAATCCCGACATGCGTTGTTCGAATCGATCGGCGAATTGCGCAGGGACGGTGTGACTGTGCTCTTGACGACGCATTACATGGAAGAAGCCGAGAAACTCAGTTCGCGCGTCGGTATTATGGACAAAGGCCGCCTGCTCGCACTCGGGCGGGTCAGTGATCTGATCGCATCCCATGGGGGGAAAAGCCGTTTGTATGCGCAGCGCGCCGACCGTGAGTTTTTTCTCGAAACGGATGACCCGATGGCCGAACTGGTGGGGTTGCAGGCCGGAGGAACCTTGCTTCAGTTCAAAGTTGAATCGCCGGATCTGGAACATGTCTTTCTGAATCTGACCGGCCGGAATCTGAGGGATTGACGATGAACGCCATACTTGCAATTGCCCATAAAGATCTGAAGCTGCTGCTTCGCGACAAAACCGGCTTTTTCTTCACCTTCTTTTTTCCGATCATCATCGCGGTCTTCTTTGGATCGATTTTTTCGGACAACGGAGGGAAACCGGTCGGGTTGCACGTGATGATTGTGGATGACGACCAATCGGCGGCATCCGAAGCGTTCATCGCCCAACTGGAAGCATCGGACGAATTATCGGTACAGCGCAGTCTGAAGGAGGAAGCGGTCGAGCAAGTCCGGTTGGGAAAGGAAGTCGCGTACATCGAAATCAAGAAGGGATTTGGGGACGCTCAGGAGCGGATGTTCTGGGGTGATCCGCCGGAAATCGAAATCGGGATCGACCCGGCGCGCCGCGGCACCTCCGGCATGCTCCAGGGGATTCTCATGAAGTATGGCGTGAACGCGTTTCAGAAGCGATTTTCGGACCCCTCTCTGATGAGGCGTTCCATCCAGGACTCACTGGAAAGCATCCAGTCCGGCAGTACGATGGACGATTCGCGCAGGAAACACCTCACGGGCTTCCTGACCGAACTGAACGCATATCTCGATCAGCCCACCCCGATTGTCGACGGACCCGTGTCCGGGAACAGCGGATTTGGCGGGATGAATCCCCTCGTCGTGACCGCCCGGGATGTTGCGCTGGAAAAGCGTGGGCCTCAGAGCGGATATTCAATCTCGTTTCCACAGGGCATCATGTGGGGCATCATCGGGTGCGCGGCGTCGTTCGGTGTATCACTGGTGATCGAACGCACCCGGGGCACGCTCATGCGGCTACAGACAGCTCCGATCGATCAACTGCACATCCTCGGAGGCAAGGCTCTGGCATGCTTCGTCACGACCTGTGTCCTCGCCGCGGGAACACTCGGAATCGCCATTCTGTTCTTCGGTATCCGCCCCAATTCGTTCCCATTGCTCAGCATATCGATCGTCTCGATCAGTTTCGAGTTTGTCGGGATCATGATGCTGCTGTCCGTGCTCGGGAGGACCGAGCGATCGGCGGCCGGTATCGGATGGGCCGTCCTGATGATGATGTCCATGATCGGCGGGGGCATGCTGCCGTTGTTTATCATGCCGGAGTGGATGCAGACCGCGAGCAACATCAGTCCGGTTAAATGGGCGATGATCGCGATGGAGGGATCGATCTGGCGGCAGTTCAGTCTGAACGAGTTACTGGTGCCGTGGATGATTCTCTGGGGAATCGGTTCCGTGGGATTTCTGAGCGGCGTCTGGATGTTCCGGAGATCTCGTTCCGAATGAGGTCCGTCGTCGGGGATAGCCCTGCTTTTGATCTCGGTTGCACAAAAAGGCTCACAGGAAAACGAGTGTTCTCCTGTGTTCGCATCACATAGCTTGCCCGTGACGTGTTGCCCGGAGAAGAGACTGTCAAGGCGATCCAAAGATGGGGGCAAGTCCAATCCGTCTGGTTTTAGCGAATCCGTTCCGGCGAAAAGTCCGATTGAGTATCAGTTGCCGAATCCCCAGACAATTTCAGCCAGATTACTGGTTACCTCTGACATTTCCCAGTTCGTGCACAAGGCCATGAACCGGATATCATCAAGAGAATAGGAAATTTCCGGCCATTGAAACTGCGAAATGATGCTCAAGGTTTCTTTTCGGATCTGAATCGTCCGATAATCGAATTGGTATTCCGGACCTTCACAGAGCGTCCAGGAAGGGTAAAACCAGAGTTGACCGCTGATTTCCAGAACGATGAACAAATGTGCGTCAAGAGCGCTATTGAGTTGGGATTCAGCTGAAAGATCCAGCCTGAATACGTCGCCGGAAGCAAAATAGGTAGCTGGCATCAGAAAACGAAGATCCATCCATGTTCCCGGTGCGGGAGGCTCAGCGGTTGAATAGTGATACCCGACATCCACCATGTCCGAATCTGCGATTTCATCTGTCCTTGTGCTCATGGAATTCAGACAGATTCTTGGCGATCCGCTTGTGCAGTAATCCGACGCAGGCCATTGTCCCCTGTCAACACAGGGACTGTCCTGAGCCTGGCCGGCGGCAGTATGACTCAAGTAGAAATTTCCCTCGGGTCCCGCGACAAAGAGCGGGTCTTCATCAAAGTTCGATGAATCCCAGATAAAAGAAGCGACTGCCTCCGGTTCAACATAGACAGAAGCAAGTCCGTTCTCAATATCCGACGATGTGATACGAGTCATCTGTTCAGGAGCATATCCATTATCTACTTCCACTTGAATCTGAACACCGGATGGAGAAAAGTTATCCCGCATGATGCAATTTTCGATAGAACTGTTTCGTACGACGCCGACAGACGCACCCGTATCCGCCGAATTATTTACAAAGGTACAATTTACCAATTCTGCGCTGGAGTCGAAACCCTCTACGTATACTGCACCACCTTCAGGGGCATGATTGCCTTCCAGAATGCAGTTCAGAACACGAACCTCCGTGGATTGCCCGCGAATGCCACCTCCTGCCGATGCACTGACATTTCCGGAGATGGTGCAATTCCAGATCTCAGCCCACCCTCCCACAAACAGTCCTCCAACAGTGGGCCCCGAGTTATTACGGATGATGCAATTCTCCACAAACTGCATATAGGGTTGATTACCGCTCGATATAGTCGTCAGTCCCGCCATCACAAAATCAGGATTATCGGAACCATTGTCCTCGATGATGCAACGTCTGACGACCGATACGTCCGACAAATTCATCCCGATACCACCTTGACGATTATCCGAAATGACGCAATCCTGCACCCGAGCCGAGTTGCCTGTGCAGTACACTCCGCTACTGCTGCTACGTATGAATTTTATACCGGAAATCACAGCATTTCTGCATTGAGCTGAAAACGTCGTGTTGAGATATTCACCATCCAGAACGGTTTGGTCCGCACCCGCGCCGACAATCGAGACATTGTCGAGGATCAACCCATCCGTCCATTCATCTAAGGAGGAGACAGCATACTGTCCCGGCGCTAGATGTACGGTCAGGGGAAGGGAATCGGTCGCCTTGATGCGGTGGCATGCATGGTTGATTGTCCTGAATGGAAGATCCGGTGATATTCCGGGATTGCTGTCATCTCCGAATGGAGAAACATAAACATCCTGAATAATAGGAACTCCATCGTATTGAGAATAGGCAAGATTGAATCGTGTTGAATTTGTTAGATATGGACTATTTTCATAATCGCTAAATATGTTATATGTCACCTGTATGGCAGGATCTGTATCCTGTGATGCATGGATAATTGTGTTTATAGCCTGTTGTTTACTACCGTGGAATGTATTCCCATATCCACTAGAACCTCCAATCGTAATAGGCCCATAGAATGTCCAATATCCACCACCAGGTCCGCCGGTATGGAGCTTGTCATCTATAGCGATATCTTGCTGGTTCCCAATGAAGTGACATCTTGTTACAGTTGATCCGAAACCAGGTCGATAGATGCTAAGGCCAAATCCTTCATTGGATGAAAATACACAGGAATCAATATAGCTCGACGAAACATAAGCTCCTCCGTATCGCTGTCCGTATAAAGCGTCAGGGTTCGTATGATTCCCAATAACCGAACAACCTGTCAATGTTAAAAAACCTCCATTCACAAACAACCCACCGCCCGCATTCGACGCCGTGTTATCCTCGAATACGCATTCTTGGATCTGAATCTGTATCTCATTGTCGAAATTAACAATACAGGCTCCTGCACCATTTGCAGCACTACAGCCACTGATTCTGCAATTTATAAGATCCGTCCTCGACTCCACACTGTAAACTCCACCCCCGTCGCTCGTGTCAGCATTGCCATTTTGGATCGTCAATCCGCGGATCGTGACGGAGCCGGGTTCATTGTTGCGATAAATGCCACGACCGTTGTGTTGGCAGTCAATGACACAATTATCGGGGCCGTTTTCAGACGCCAGTAATAATGACTTGTTGTGAAAAACCAAATTCTTGTTCATGCCGCCACTATAAACCCCATCCGATACAAGGATCGTGTCATTATCCAGCGCCGACTCGATGGCGAGCTGAATGGAAGCATATTCCGCCGGCACGCGCAGTGTTGCGGCTATGGCAGGCAACGACCCCAGAATGGTCACAACGATACCAACACATAATAAAATCGATCTGTTGCTTTCCATTATACCATCCTCCTCATACCTTTGTTCTAACAACTACTCAAATTTTTAATACAACATTGGTTTCCTTAAAGTCAAATACGAAAGGTTCGCACTCCTGTATAAACAGTTGAGGATAAAGACTTTCGGCGCATTCGTATCCAGTAATTCGCGCGAAAACACCGAAAACGCCTGTAACTTGGCAACGAGAATCGACAAGATGCGCTGCAGCGCGTCGTAATCCCTCGACTGGGTCTCTTTGCTCAATCGCAGATGCTGCTTGCACATCTTGAATAACACCTCGATTTCCCACCGATAGCCATCGATTCGGACAATCTCTTCATCCGGCATGTCGGGATTGATCGACACCAGCACAACAGGGGCTTCCTGCATGGCGTCCATCCGACGACGATATCCCGATGAGCGTTTAGAATGTCTAGTATTCATCCGTCCTTGCGAGCGTCAACATCCTAAAGCCTTTCATCATCCGTCCGATCAAATGGTCATAGACACAGGCGAGAAGCTCGACTTTCTTACTTCGATTGCGGGAATAGATCGAATCATCAATGATCAGGCATTTGATCCGGGTGTCCGCGGTCAGCTCCTGGATGAAATCATGAAGGATGCACCGAGTCAGGCTCAGGATGAGATGTCTTCAGTTATTAAGGATCCAGTTTTAGTACATTCACAAAAACCCATTGACACCGGTGAGGTGCCCGCTTAAATTCGCCCGATGAGGCTTCCGGAGGAAACAGGATGAATCCCTGGTTTTTCATGCTCCTGATCGGAAATGTGGCGACGCTCGCTGCGACACCGCTGCCCGCTTCACTGTATTTCATAAAAGAAGGTCAGATATTCCGCATCGAACCCGGCGGGATCAATGCATACCCGGTGACTCGGTGCGTATCGCCGGTCGATGGATTCGATGTGTCGCCGATCGATTCGTCTCTCGTTTTTGTTTCCGGCAACACGCTGTTCATTTCAGACGCGACGGGAAAAAATGTCAAGGACATCCTGACCGGTCCGAAGCTGTCGGTGCCGGCCGACGAAGTGACTCGTCTGAACGACCGGGCATCAATCGGGCAGCGGATCGCCTCCCCGAGATGGTCTCCGGATGGGACACGGATCGCATTCATTCGAAACGGCCTTCTGATGATCGATGTGGCGACTTCGCTCGTATCGACCGTTCATGCCAACGATCCGATTTCGGAATCATCGAAAAACAGCCTCGTTATCGATGCCATTCTGTCGTGGTCACCCGACTCGAGCTGTCTCGCGGTGTCGACGTATCGCTATCCCGCCACGAGCCGGTATGGAATGAGTCTGTCACTGAAGAAGCTGGAAGGAACGCTCGTGGAATTGACAACGGGTGCCGATTTCACGCTTGCCTGGAACCCAGATGGGAACGAAGCTTTCGTGGCGATGGCATCGCAGGGGGGCGCGTGCTCTCTGATGCGGCTCGACGTGGCCGGAATGCGTCTGAGTTGCATCGGTGAGGACGTTCCGGCGCGATCGTCCTTTTTTTATCTCGGACCATCTGTGCATCCCCGGGATGGGATCCGGGTGTTCGTCGGGCAGAGTCACTCACCGGTGATGGCGCCCGATTCATTTATCATGAGTCGAATCCGTCCGGACGGGTATGGGCGAGTGGAGATCCGTCCGGAGCGATGGAAGATTCAGAGTGCCGTGTGGGCCGGGGATGGCAGCGGGGCGGCCGTGATCGAGACGGATGCAGCGGGCGACGGACGGTTGCTCTGGATCCCGGCATCTGCCGATACCATGAGGATTCTTGCCGTCAAAGTCTCCGGTCCTCTCCATTGGGGCCGGCGCTGAAGTGATCGCCCGCTCCCCGGCCGATTTGACAAGCCCTTATACGATCGGTATAGTTCGCGGAGTTGTGTCTCGAGCCCGTGACGAGTGACGGTTGCAGGTTTCCTTTTCGACGCACCTGTTCTCTCCTTTCGGACGGCGGGCAGAGCAAATCAAAATACGTCCGACTGGAGAATTCAGTGACAGTTGCCATTTCCAATGTTTTTTCACATCTATCCCCTCTCATTCAACGGGCGGTCGGTGCGGCAGGGTATACCCAGCCCACTCCCATCCAGGAACAGGCCATTCCTCATCTGCTGAACGGTCGGGATCTCCTGGGCTGCGCGCAGACCGGAACCGGAAAGACCGCCGCCTTTACCCTGCCGATTCTGGAACACCTTCTTAAAACGGCACGATCACCTGTTCCCGGTCGTCCGCGCGTCCTGATTCTGGCACCGACACGGGAGCTCGCGGCGCAGATCGACGAGAGCATCCGGGATTACGGCCAGTTCAGCCGGATCACCCATGCGGTCATCTTCGGTGGTGTCCGGCAGCAAAGCCAGGTTCAGGCTTTGAAGCGGGGCGTCGACATCATCGTCGCAACTCCCGGAAGATTGCTCGACCTGATGAATCAGGGCATCGTGATCCTGGACTCGATCGAGATCTTCGTGCTGGACGAAGCGGACCGAATGCTGGACATGGGTTTCATACCGGACATCCGCAGGATACTCGTGAAACTCCCGCAAAAGCGCCAGACTCTCTTCTTTTCAGCTACACTGCCTCCCGCCATCGTGCAACTCGCCCAGAGCATGGTGAAGGATCCGGTCCACATCACGATTGACCCCGAGCATCCCACCATCGATGCGATCACCCAGAAAGTCATTTTCACGGAGAAAGCCGAGAAACCCGGATTACTGTTGTCCCTGCTGAAGAACCGCAACATGGCTCGCGTGCTCGTGTTCACCCGGACGAAACACGGTGCAAACCGCATCGCCAAACGGTTGAACGAAGAGGGAATTCCGTGTGCGCCTATTCACGGTAACAAATCGCAGGTGGCCCGGGTCAAGGCACTCTCGGAATTCAAGAACGGACGCATCCGGGTGCTCGTGGCCACCGACATCGCATCGCGAGGCATCGATGTCGAAGGGATCACCCATGTCATCAATTTCGACATTCCCGAAGAGCCCGAGACCTACATTCACCGGATCGGACGCACCGCGCGAGCGGGCGCTTCCGGCATTGCGATTGCGTTTTGCAGTTCCGATGAGCGGAAAAATCTCAGAGATATCGATCTGCTGATACACCGGACATCGACCCAGGGTTTCTGATTCGCCCCATCCACCGATTTCGCCGATTCCATTCGCCCCATCCACCGATTTCGCCGATTCCATTCGCTGCATCCACCGATTACGCCGATTCCATTCGCTGCATCCACCGATTACGCCGATTTCGCTGATTCAACCCCAATCACCCAAATGCTGAGTGATGTCACACCCGCTATCCGCAACCCGACGAGATGAAAAGAAATCGGCGTCAATCTGCGGAATCTGTGGATAAAAAAAAGTCCACGCTCACCCTCGTCCATCCTCCGATTGCACCAATCACATTCGCTGCATCCACCGATTACGCCGATTTCGCTGATTCAACCCCAACACACAACTGCTGAGTGATGTCACACCTGCTTTCCGCAACCCGAAGAGATGAAAAGAAATCGGCGTCAATCTGCGGAATCTGTGGATAAAAAAAGTCCACGCACCACCCTCGTCCATCCTCCGATTGCACCGATTCTTTTCGCTGCATCCACCGATTACACAGATTTCGCTGATTCGTCCTAGATGTGCAATCTGCCCGATCGGGCTGGTCCGCGCATACACAGATCGATCGATCCCTTTTTACTTGCCTGATGCGCCTGCAACCTATTTACCGTACTCGAAGAAGTATCCCCGGCTGACGGGGTATTGAACCTCACAATTCCATGCCTTCTGAGCAGCGTATCGCCCAAATTCGATATACTCGCCATACTGGTCACCCGCATGCATCGGGGCGATCAGAGCGGGACTCAACACGTCGACGGCATACGCGATCCCCTCCCGGATCATCCCCTTCTCACCAATGCCGCATCCCGTTACCGGAAAGAATGCGATATCGATGGATCGTCCCTTTAACCGATCGATCTCCTCACGATACTGTCGCTTCGTCTCCTCCCGCCCGCATGCATGATCTCCGGCATGAAACACCGTCACGCCATCGGTCGAGACAAGATACGCCACGCCTTCATCCGTGGACCGGATCGTGGTGATCTCGATATCACCCATCGATTTATCGCTGTCCGGACCCATGACGGTGTATGCATCATGCGGTCGCTGGGGATCGAATCCGAGAACGAAGCGGATGCGCGGGATGGTCTTCGCCCAATCGAAACAGGCGGCTGAGTAATGATCGATATGGCGATGCGTGACAAACACAACGACATCCCGATCCCTCAGTTGTTCCGGAACGATGAACCCGCTGAACAGAGATGTTTCATCCGGCACGGGAGACCGGGAATCCGGCGCATAATCGAACACCAGCAGATGATTCGCCGTCCTGACCGCCCATCCACTGTGACCCAGATACCACACCTGCGCCTGTCCCTCAGTCGGTTCGGTTTGTTTCGAGCGAAACTCCGTGAGCTGCTCGGGCAAACGCGTATCATCCGCGCCTCTTGCAATGAGATCGTAGGCGAGCTTTTTGAATTTGTGGGAAAACGCCTGGTCGAGAGGGGTCAGACCCTGTCGATCCGGCTGATCCGGGTCGGCGCCTCGGGACAGAAGCGCATCGGCGATCTCCTGTCGCCCTGTCGATGCCGCCACATGCAGGTCGCTGCGTCCCAATTCATTATCCTGAGCGCCTGGAATCGCACCATGGTCGAGCAGATAACGGACAACATCCGCATGACCGGTCTGGACTGCGCAGTATAGCGGTGTTCGCCCGGAATGGTCCCGCACATTGATCAGCGCACCATTTTCGACCAGCAATCGAACCATCTCGAGACCCGCATGCCGGCTCGCGAAGTGAAGCGGAGTCATCCCGTTCCCGCAACGGCATTTCGGATCGGACGGTGCGCACCGGCACGGATTGAGCGATGCACCATGCAGGATCAGGCATCGAGCGGCATCCAGTTGTCCGCTTACCGCGAGCGACAATGGGGTGAAACCATCTTCATCTGCTGCATCGATGTCCGCTCCCTTTTCGAGCAACATCGCAATGATCTCGACCGATCCGCGATTGGCCGCAAAATGCAGCGCGGTCCGCTTCCTGTGATCGACATGTCTGACATCCGCGCCTGCTTCGATCAATCGTTTCGCAGCATCGAGCGACCGGGGTCCGACGGCCCAGAAAAGCGGTGTGACGCCGTCGGGAGTCGCGAGATCCGGTTTCATGCCAAGACCCAGCAACTGATCGACCACCTTCGTGAGACCTCGTTGCCCCGCGAGATGCAGAGAATTGAGGCCTTCCGTTGTCGCACTGTTCCATCTGGCTCCATGCCCCAGCAAATACTCGGCCATCTCAGGGTTACCGGCCAGAATCGCACTCATGAACGGAGTCATCCCGGTGATCGATTTCACATTCACATCGGCATGTTGCTCCATCAGATACCGGACAACATCAAACCGGTTCCTCTGACAGGCGAAGTTGAGGGGTGTCATACCGTTGTTATCGCGTGCATCGAGAACGGCTCCGTTGGCGAGCAGGAAACGGATCGTGTCGAGATGACCGCCTGCCGCTGCATTGTGCATGGCCTGGCTGCCCTCGTTGTCTCCCGAATCGAGACGTCCTCCGATCGAATGGAGATACGCGACGATGTCGGTCTTCCCCTGCATCGCGGCAAAATTGAGCGGAGTCATTCCGGAAGGGAGCATCTGTTCGAGCACAGGACTTCCCTGCCCGATAGCATCCCGGAGCGCATCGATCGAACCGCTCTCGATCATCGCCTGAATGTTCCCGGCATCAACGGCATGTGACGGAATCGGACAGCACGGAAGAACGAACAACAGCGCAAGCATCCATCTGATGGACATGATGGTATCCTCCTCGATCCAGTCATACAGGACTGATCAATTCCGGATACGTGATCTTTTCATGAATGTTCAGGGTTCGGTTCCGAAGCCTGCAGTAACGTTCCGCCAACAGTTCGCCCGATCAGGGATGCCACCCGAAATCGAACTGGCCGAAACTGCCGAACAGCTCCGTAATGTCACTGTTCGTCATCGCGGTGTACCAGACGGCTCCCGAGTAGGATCCGACTCCGGAAGGCCATGTGAATCGAGGGATCACATGAATGTATTGGATACCGGGATGAACACTCATCCGATAAAATGCGAAGTCATCGAATTCCGGCGCAAAGAAATACTGACCGGCAATATCCAGGAGTACAAAAACCGGAACATCCTGGAATGTGTCATCTTCAACACTGCAGATCTGGACATCGACGTAACAGAGATCACCCGGACCATAGCTATCGGATGGCATGAACACCATACATCCCGTAGCACAGCATTCGGTCCGGTCGTAGTAGTAATGATATCCCATATCCGCGATACCGGCATCATCCATCCGATCCGTTCTCGTGCTGGATTCGATCAATCGGAATGAATTTCCTGAATGCGAATATGAAATCTGGTCGACTGGGAGGTTCCCGGCGTTGACGCACGGGCTGTCGACCGTTTCGCCCGACGCGATCTGAGACAGGTAATGCTGCCCATTCACTCCCGAGCAGAACAAGGGATCCGTGTTGATGTTCCCGGTTCCGGTGAATCCGCCCTCGATATCGCAGTACTGGATATCGGGAGTCAGTCCCGGAGCATGAATCTCGGAGATTTCATTCTGCCAGAGGATCGAATTGCGCATGGTCAGATCCGTCGTATTCAGAGCGATCGCTCCTCCGTCGTCACTTGCATGATTGTGATTAAATGTCGCATTGGTAACAGACGCCTCGGAATTCAGACAGTAGATGCCCCCGCCGAACTCGTCCGCATCATTCATCTCGAAGAGACAACTCAACCACTGCATACTACTGGTATCGATGTAGCACCCGGACCCGGTCGTCGCCTCATTTGCCGTGAATTTGCAGCATATGGACGCTGCCGTCACCGAGTAGCCGAAGACCCCGGCGCCTCCGAATCCGGCGTTGTTACTCGAGAACTTGCTGAAGGCCATGACGAAGTTGGCGCTGTTCGAGTAAATTCCGCCTCCGGAATCGACAGCGGAATTCGAGATAAAATTGCAGTTCACAACCAGCGGTGTCGTCTCGGTGGCATGCGAAAAAAGAATCGCTCCGCCATCTTCACCCGCGGAGTTCCCGTAAAACGTACTCCGTTCGACCGCAACCGAATCATCAGCGTGTGGATAACCGCAATAGATGGCGCCCCCGGAACCGGTCGTCGAATTCGAATTGAACTGGCACTTATAAACATTCAGGGATGAATACCGACTGTGAATGGCGCCTCCCGATGTCGGCGCGTGATTGCCATCGAAGGTGCAGTTTTCGATATCCAGAGTTGCATTCGACTCGAATATCGCACCCCCGAAAGAACTGGATGAATTGCTGCTGATTCTGCAATCCAGCAGCTCCAGGTTGCTGTATGGTGAGACCCCGATGCCACCGCCGGCGGTTTCCGAGACATTTCCGCTGATTTCGCAGGAGTCGATCACGAGCGATGAATTGAACACGAACACCCCGGCGCCGGAAACCTCAGGAGTCGAGACGAGTCGGCCGCCTGTAATCCCGAAGCCTTCGATGCGGGTTTGACTCGAAGCGGGAGCATCTTCACAGACCAGCACCTGAGCGGTCTGATTGGCATTGATGACGGGCAGGATATCCTCGGTCGCACGAATCAATGTGACACCCGGTTTGAGGGCAATCGGAAATGTTTCCGGATACTCCGGATGATCCGCACTGTACGTCCCCATGGCCACGCGGATCTGATCCCCCGCGGCGGCAGCCGCCATGGCATGCGTGATCGATTTGAAATCGTAGCCGGCCGTATGCCCGACAGTTATCGTGGCACCCTGTGCCATTGCCGTGAGTAATACGACCAGCACAACAGGCAAGTACCGGTGATTCATCATGACCTCCTCCCGACCGCCCTGTTCGAACCCATTTGGATAGTTGAATTAGATCTGAATTTGCTCTCCAAGTCAAATTAGGGATGGATGTACTCGTGCAGCCGGACAATGGACTGGCGATGCAAGAAAGGTTAGAATTCGGGCATGGATCTTCCGCGTCTCTTTCTTTTCGGTCCCCCGCGTCTCCAGATCGCCGGCACGACCATGGCTCTGGAACGGCGTGCCGCCTTCGCGCTTCTCGCCATTCTGGCGCTCGAGCGGAATCCCTGTCCGCGAGAGACACTTCTGGCGTTACTATGGCCGGAAACGAATCCGGAACAGGCGCGGAAACAACTCCGCAATACGTTGTACGAACTGAATCGCTCTCCGCTTGCAGGCATTATTACGGCTGGCAGGCAGAACGTGCTGCTGAGTACCCACTCAATCCGAATCGATGCTCTGGAATTCCGGACCTGCTACTCGCTCTTTTCGTCGAATCATCCATCCTCCGGATCCCTGAGCGCTTCCAATCGGGATCGGATCGAATCTGCCATCGCGCTCCATTCAGCGCCATTCATGAACGGATACTCACTGCGGGACACCGTTGAGTTCGAGCATTGGGTCACAGGCCAGGTCGCGCGGTTCCAGACGGAACAGATCCACCTCCTGAATCTGCTGATCGACGATTATTACAATCGCGGTCATTTCGATCGCGCGATCCGGCATGCACGAAGTTTGCTGGCGCTGGACCAGGCAAATGAAAAGGCACACCGAACCGTCATGTCGATACTGTGGCAGACCGGACGGGGCGCCGATTCGATCCGGCAATTTGAAGCATGCCGCGAGGCCTTGAGGGATGAAGCGGGCTTGTCACCTTCCCACGAAACGATGGCACTTCTGAGCCGGATTCAGTCTCAGACGACCCCTCCCCGACGAGTGTATAATCGTCGTTACACATTACCCTCATCTGTAACGCCTTTTTTCGGCAGAAAAATCGAACTCGATCATCTGATCGGAATGCTGTCGAATCCAACCATCCGGCTCCTGACCCTGACCGGACCGGGCGGCAGCGGCAAGACCCGATTGGCTCTGGAAGCCGGCCTTCGGGTCGAACAGCAGTATTCCGATGGCGCGGTCTGGATCAATCTGGCGCCGGTTACCTCACCGGAGTTCATTCTCTCTGCGATCGAGGATGCGCTGGATCTGCATACTCCGCGGATCCGCGACGCACTGAGACCGAAGCATCTTCTCTTGATTATCGACAATGCGGATCATCTCGTGGAGGGGTTGGCTTTTCTGCCAGAATTACTCCTCTCGGCACCGGACCTCCGCGTGCTGATCACCTCACGCGAACGTCTCAATCTCCAGGCCGAACATGTGTATGAGCTTGCCGGCATGCAGTGCGACGCAATCCCGTTTTTCAATCTCGTCGCACACCGCAATTCCAGCCAATCCGAAACGACGCGGTTCAACCCCGACGCGGTCGGACGTGTCTGTTCGCTCGTCGGCGGAAATCCGCTGGCAATTGAACTGGCAGCATCATGGATCAATGTGCTGTCATGTGATGAGATTGCGAAAGAAATTGAACGCAGTCTGGGTTTTTTGATCAGCAGGCGTCAGGACAGTCCGGAACGTCACCGGTCGCTCCGGGCCGTTTTTGATCACTCGTGGAATTTACTCAACCCGGGAGATCGGATCATTCTCAGCCGCCTGGCCGTCATGCGTGGCGGATGCACGTTGGACTCAGCACGATCCGTTTCCGGGATCGATCTGCAGGATCTCGCGCGGCTGATCGACAAATCACTCGTTCGAAAAGCAGCCGACAATCGGTTTGAGATTCATGAGATCATTCGCCAATTCGCCTGGGATCGTTTGAAATCGGACAGGGAGGAATGTGATCGTGCGGAACGAGTTCATGCGGAGTATTTTCTGGGATTGGTACAATCGTTGAGTGACGACCTGAAGGGAGCGCGCCAGAAAGCTGCGTTACGAGCGCTGGTTGCTGAAATCGACAACATCCGGCTCGCATGGCGATGGGCGATCGAACACGAGACTCTTGGCACTCTCGATGCCTGTCTCCTGCCTCTGTTCATCTTTTTCGATCTCGGAAGCCGAAACATGGATGGATGTGCCTTGTTCGGAGCAGGATGGCACGCAATCGGAGAAAGCCCACTCTCCGATGAACGCAGGCGAATCGATGCCATGTGCCGCGCTTTCGACGGATGGTTTCAACGGTTCTCGAGCGAAACGAATGCACTGTCACTGCTGAATCAGGCACTGAATCGACTCTCTCCCGAGCAGGATCCTGCCCAGTGGGCGGTCGTGTTTGATCTGTATTCATTTATCGGATCAAACGAACCGATACCGGACCATCTTGATCGACTTCGCCGAGTCGATGCGATCTTTCGCAGTCGGCGAGATGATTGGGGCGTCGCGATGAATCTCGAAGCCATCGGCGCACACCTTTATGAACAGGGTGATTGGCCGGACGCGCATCGTGCCATCGAGGAAAGCCTGTCGATTCGACGCAGAATCGGAGATGAATGGGGGATCGCGATGTCTCTCGAGATGCTGGGTCGTTTTTTCGAGGATGCATCGGATGACGAACAGGCAGGCCGGTACTACCGCGACAGTCTCGATCTGCGTCGAAGAATCGACGCCGACTTCGGAGGCATGATCAACTGCTTGCAAGGACTGGGAAGAGTGGCGATGCGCAGCGGGGAGGCGACCCTGGCCCGAACGTTGTACGAAGAAGCGCTTACGTTGGCGCACGAGACCGTCAATCCGCAACGGATCAAAGAAATCAGTGTCAGATTGACCGAACTGAACCGAACGATCAGGGATGCCAGCCGAACGTAACACGATCGTAATCACCCCAGAGTGTCGTCATTGCAGAATCGGTCATGGCCGCATAGACTCCGATCCCCTCTGCGGAACCCACATCACTCGGCCAGTCGAATTGATCGATCACACTGTATTGATCCGCTCCCGGACGCACATCGATGATCCGGCAATCTGCCGCACGCGTCCATCCCGGCCAGAAAAAATACTCACCATATACGTCCAGAAAAACGAATAATGGCGTCGAATGGGTTGTTGCAAGACCCGGATTCCAGACCCGCACACTCATCCAAAATCGATCTCCGGGGCCGAACGAATCAGACGGCATTACGAGTTCGACCGAAGGAACAGAGAGGAAATCCGTGGGGATTTTCGCGATGAATGCCTCATGGCAATCCAATGAAACCGACTGTGTGTGACCGACGACAATGATACTGGAATCAGTCGATCGGCACATGGCGGTCGCCCAATCATGTTCAACACCTCCTGCGATCCGATCCCATCGAACTGAGCCGGTGCGCTCGTGGCGGATCAGCCATGCGTCGGTATTCCATTGATCCGGTTGATCGATGTTGGCGAGGCTTATGGTTCCATCATTCAATTCGATCGTGTGTATTCCGAATTCATGAAAGGAACCTTCCTCGGTCCGAGTCCATTCCGGGATGCCGTCCGGTCCGGTTTTGATTATCGTGCAATCCACCGGAACAGTCGTGTCACTCGACCCGGTGATCACGATCCCGCGATCAGCCGTCTCGATGAGGGACATCGGATAATCGTACCCTTCTCCGGATTCATTGTTGTAGGTCTGCCACCAGAGCGAGCGGCCGGATGAATCGAGTGCAAGGATGGCATAATCCATGTTTTTCGAGCTGTATTCCGGAGATCCGCAGGCGATGCTCACGAGAACATTGCCATCGCGGGATTCTGTCACACACGTTGCTGAATCCGTGCGGGTACCGCCGAAAATCGCCTCCCAGAGCATCTCGCCCGATTCATCGATCCGGATGATCCATGCATCGTCTTCACCCGCACCTTTCGATTCCGTCAGTCCACAAACAACATATCCGCCGTTTTCGATCCGACAGATCGAATTTGCCGAGTCGAGCGCGGGCCCTCCCAACGTCTTCTGCCACACGAGATCCCCCTGAGCCGTCGTCCGGACCACATAGAAATCCCGATTACCATCCGACGAAAACGAGTTACTGACACCTGCGAGAAGATATCCCCCGTCCGGGGCGGGACAAATCGCATGCGCGTCATCCGCACGCTCCCCTCCGAATCGGATCGCCCGCATCAGATTCCCGGATGCATCGACAAGGATCAGAACCATGTCAGACCCACCGCTGGCAGATATCGTACCGACCACCGCGTATCCGCCATCCGTCCCCACACATACACCGCGTGCGCAGATCGACGCATCCGTCCCGAACGCCTTCCCCCAGTCGATATTCGACCACTGCAGATCCCGTTGGTTCAACTCGATCGTTTCTTTTCTGAGGGGTCGATACCGGGCAGGCTGTTGTTCGAGAGCCACGGCGATCGCCTCTGCGATGTGATAGTTATAGTAGTTTCCACGAACAGCCGTCACGATCGGGCCATCGATAACCGGGGCGTGGTCGTCGCCGAGAAAGGTTGCGCCGGCAGCGGCATACTCGGCGGCAAACCGCGCAGATCCCACCACATTTCGCCCTTCAATCACATCCGCCGCAGCCAGTACACGCACTCCGGCACAGGTCGCCCAGACAACCAATCCGTTCTGAACAGCAGATTGGACCAACGTCAGCGTTTCGGGACTCCCGAGAAGATCGCCGTAGGGATTCTGTCCATACCGACTGCTCGCTGACATGATCGCAAGGACATCAAACCGGCTGACATCGTCGATATCCGAAATCAGAACGTCTGTATGGAAGGAGGAGACGCCGGTGCTGTTTTTGAACCATGCACACGGTTCGACATCCTGTGTCAGGCCCGCCGCAGTCAGATTCCAACCCTTGCTTTTGAAGTTGTTGAGATTCAGAATCGTGTTCGCACCCCAATGATGAGGAATGAGCATCAGGACCCTGACGTCCGGATTATCCTGAGAGACCATCGCCCGCAGGTGTCCACAGGCGATCAGGACAGACAAGATACCCAGGATCATCACGGTCATGAACCGACATCCCGCTTCCCGGTCATGCTCGGTCGATTCCATCAATCCCATCGGTCGTGCGCTAACGAACTCCATCTGTTTCATACGATCGTTCCTCCTTCGGAATCATCCATAAGTTCCCTGGCATGCCGGACACATAGATCCAACCAGGCATCCTTGTGATGAACGTACGGAACGATCGTCTCAGTATCGTCTCAGTATTCGCCCCGATGGCTGATTATTTTAATGGTCGCACACATTGTCCCCGGACTGGAGTGCTCCGCCGAGGTATGCTTCCACCAGTCGCTCCGGCGTATCGGATGGAGCGCCGATCAACACCTCGATCCGATTCTGCTCGAAAAGACTCTGCGCGCGCTGCCCCATGCCACCTGCAATGATCATGTTGGCTCCCCGCTCGGCAAGCCACCTCGGCAGCAGACCGGGTTCGTGAGGTGGAGCGACGATATCCTCTCTGCGCACGATTTTCTTCGTGCCGGAGTCAACATCGATCATGGCGAACTGCTCACAATGACCGAAATGCAGCGACAGTTTTCCCTGTGCCAATGGAATTGCAATCTTCATCTCGATTCTCCTTCGTTTATGATCTCTGCGATTGTGTGACGGGATCGATCGATGTGATGTTCGATATGATCCGGTTCATGATCTGCGCGGTCGCGGTATCCATCCAGTGATGAATGAACGCCTTTCCCGCATCGCCCGCCTCGGCGATCGACGGATCCAGAGGAATTGCCCCGAGGAACGGCACATTCATGTCTTCCGCAATCGCCCGTCCACCGCCGGCCGGCAGAATCTGTGTGATCTCTCCGCACTTCGGACACACGAATCCGCTCATGTTCTCGACGACACCAATCACCGGCACGCGCAGTTGCCTGCAGAACGACACCGATTTACGCACATCGACCGAAGCGACCTTCTGAGGCGTTGTCACGATGACGGCACCATCGAGGGAGCCGATGAGCTGGCAGACCGACAGCGGTTCATCACCGGTTCCCGGCGGAGAATCGATGATGAGATAGTCCAGGTCGCCCCACTGAACATCCTTCAGGAACTGCTTGATCACACCCATTTTCATCGGCCCGCGCCAGATCACGGCATCGTCTTGATTCTTGAGGAGGAATCCCAGAGACATAACCTTCAGATCCCCGATTTCGATCGGCAGAAATCCGTCGCGGTTTCCCTGGAGCCGGGCATCGGTGAGATTCAACATGGTGGGAATGCTCGGACCGTGAATATCCACATCGAGCAAACCGACTTTTTTTCCTGAGAGCATGAGGGCGCAGGCGAGATTGACCGCGACTGTGCTTTTCCCGACGCCGCCTTTTCCGGACAACACGACGATTTTCCGTCCGATCCGGCACAATCGGGCCTGCAGTTGGCGGCGATCTTCATAGTCTTCGTCAGTCTCATCTTTCAGCCTGGATGCCGCACTGCACTCTGCATTGCTGCATGAGGAGCAGGAAGATGTGGCATGGGAAGGGGCCGATTTGAAAACAATTCGGTTCTTGCGGTAGTTTTCACACGCTTTTTTCAGAGTATCCGAGGCCAGCAACGCACAATGTTGATATTCCGCCGGAACACCTCCCAATGCAGTCAATATGTCCTCCTGCCGGATTGCCTCGACTTCATCGAGTGTTTTCCCTTCCGCCAGGATCGTGGCCATGCTCGCGCAGGCCCGTGACGATCCGCAGCCGTCTGTCACAAATGAAGCCGCCGTCACGGTATTCCCGCGGAATGCCAGCCAGATCGCCATCGTGTCTCCGCAGGGGCCTTTGATCGTTCCATGGGAACTGAAGTCCGGGAGAGGGTTCGCGTTTTTAGGATGCACGGCAAGTTCGGTTGCCAGAGCTGACATACCGGTGATCGGATTCGAATTCATACTAAGATGCCTCCTGAAATTGATGCCAGGTCGTTACGATATCGCGCGAGCTTGGCGCGGAAGTTTCAACTACTGATCGCTGCTGAAGCTGCGCGGCGGTTACTCCGGAATCATATCGTACCCTGCCGGCAACGCGTGCGCCCGATTCGAGAGCAACGGCTTCGATCCGGTCCGTCATGTGCGGATTGAGATCCCATTTATTGATGCAGATCGCAGTCGGGATTCGGAAATGGCGGGTCAAGGCGAGCACCCGCTTCAGATCGTGCTCACCCGATACGGTCGGTTCGGTGACCACGAGCACTTTCGTGGCGCCGGTCAGGGATGCGATAACGGGGCAGCCGATCCCGGGCGGACCATCGACCAGGATCAGCGACCGATGCTGCGTTTCAGCCAGCCGACGCGCTTCCCGGCGGACCGTCGACACCAGTTTCCCGGAATTCTCGGCGGCAACCCCCAGTCGGGCATGCACCATCGGACCGCAGCGGGTTTCGGAAATCATCCACGTCCCGCAGCGCTTTTCCGGAAAGTCAATCGCCGTCACCCGACAGAATCGCACACAGACCCCGCAGCCTTCACAGGCGATCGGATCGATGCGATACCCTGTTGTTCCATCGGGTTTCAAAATGCCATGAACCGCTTCAAAGCGACACACCTCGTGACATACCCCGCATCCGGTACAGAGATCCTCGCGGATACGCGCTTCATGTCCGCTGAAAAACTCATGCTGCGTGACGATCCGGGGGGACAGAACGAGATGCAGGTCGGCGGCATCGACGTCGCAGTCCACGATGACGGATTGCCCCGCAAGATACGCAAACGACGCGGTCATACTCGTTTTACCCGTCCCACCCTTTCCGCTGATAATGACATACTCATGCATCGACCATCTCCTTACCCCCGATTGGTTCTGCTCCCGAGATATCCTTTTGCCGGTGTGCCCTCCGATAAAAAACGTGCCCGTTGTGAACGGTTCGAATCAACAGACCGTTTTCGATCATGTTTCGGATCACATCCCAATCCATTCCAAAACGGGTCACGATATCCAGCAGTGCTTCTTCCCGGATCGGATGAACGGCGGTGATGCCGAGCAACTGGTTTTCGAGATCCGATGATATCTGGAAGGGATCGGATTCATGCTCAAACAGGTCGACAACCGGAACACCGTGTTCAGCCATGATCGAAATCACTCTGGTCAACCTGCTTCCGTCGGGTGGACGCACGTCGCTCCGAGCAGGCGGCCGAATCGGAATGCTGAGATAGGCTTTACAAGGGTGAAGCGATCGGATGAATCCTGCGAGATTTTCGATCGATGTGTCGGAGTGATTGAATCCATCGACCAGCATGGTTTCAGTAACCAGGGTTCCGGTAAATGCTTGTGCAAAGCGACTTATCCCTTCGAGAATCCGTGTGAGATCAAGCGACTCGTGAGGGCGGTTGATCCGTCGCCAGATATCCGGATCGATCGTATCGATCTTGACACTGATCCAGTCTGCTGCCATGAGGTCTTCCCTGACATCCTCCCGCCAGAGCAACGATCCGTTTGTGATCACGGCGACGCGGTGACTGAGCGTATGAAGCTGTTCGATGAGGGAACCGAGTTCGGCGTCGAGTGTCGGTTCACCATCCGGGACTATCGTGATGTAATCGATGCAGGGAGGCGAAGCATGCTCAGGTGCCATGCATCCTGATGCGGCCCGGATGATCGTTTCGACCGGAAAGAAACGCCGCCGGTCAATCGTCCGATCCACAGTCGGACCGACCTGGCAGTACGAACAGTCGTAGCTGCAGGTTTTATAAGGAATCGAGTTAATCCCGAGACTGTTTCCGAGTCGCCGTGAGGGGACGACCCCGAAAGCGAATCTGTGATCGTGTTGATTCATTGGGGATTCATGCAGGATCATCGCAGGAGGGTTTTCCGCACCGTTCCGAGCGCCCGCAGCAGGTTCTGCCGTGTGTCTCAAGCGAACATCCGGTCCGAGACGAATGATGCTGAGCGCCGCTTTTCATGATGAACCCCGCACCGCCGCTGATCACCCGTTTCAACGGGCCATGGCAGGAATCGCAATCGACCAGTGGGGCATCGGATATCGATTGCCTCCGTTCGAAACGTGAACCGCACTTCCCGCAAACGTATTCGTATGTCGGCATGACTGATCTCCTTAATGTGAGTGGGACAAGATACCGATTTGATTCAGGATGGAATGAAAAAGGCCCCGATACGCTGGAATCGCATCCACAATCGTTCTGCCCTCCGAATACGCCTCGGCGATCCGCCTGTCATCGGGAATTTCCGCCAGAATCCGGATCCCCTCCTCCCGGCAGAACTGATGCACGCGATCATCGCCAATCCCCATCCGATTGACAACAACGGCAAATGGACGATTCAGGGCGCGTGTCATGTCGACCGCGAGACTCAGGTCATGGAGTCCGAAGGCGGTTGGTTCGGTCACCAGAATGACGAAATCAGCATCGCGAATCGATGCAATGACAGGGCAGGATGTCCCTGGCGGCGCATCGAGCAGGACAGGGACGGAGGCTGACAGTCGCGATTTGACCGCCCGGATCAGAGGCGGCGCCATGGCGATCCCGACATCGATTTTACCTTCGATCAGCGTGATATGCCCAACCGTCGAAATATGGACTTCTCCGATCCGATGCCCTTTTTCCGATATTGCATGCCGGGGACACACCCGCATGCAGCCTCCGCATCCATGGCACATTTCCGGAAACACGAGCGGAACGCTGCCGAACGAGACAATCGCGTGATATTCGCACATCCTCCCGCACTCGCCGCACCCATCACAGGCCGATTCGTCGACCACCGGGATCGGCACGTGGACGACAGTCGACTCGATGCCCGAAGGGTTCAGAAAAAGATGTGCATTGGGTGCTTCGACGTCACAATCCAGCAACTGGATGGGTGTCTGCGCAGCGAGTGCGAGATTGACTGAGAGTGTTGTTTTTCCGGTGCCACCTTTCCCGGACGCGATCGCGATGATCACACCCAATGCCCCTCGACATCCGCGGATTGGCTCTCGCTGAGCTTGCCCTGCCGGAACAGCGTGATCGCTTCCTCGACCGTTCGAGCGGACGACGCGTACACCTTGACACCGGCCGCGCTGAGAACCCGAAAGGCTTTGGGCCCGCAATGCCCGGTGATGAGAGCCGAAGCGCCGATCCGGGCAATGGTGTCGGCGGACTGGATGCCGGCGCCTTGAACCGCATTGAGATTCTTGTTGTTGTCGACGACCATGAAGGTATCCGAATCGAGATCGTAGACGAGGAATTTGGGGGCGCGACCGAATCGAGGTTCGAGAGGATCAGACAGATCGGAGCCGGTTGTGGTCAGAGCGACTTTCATGTGGTCGTCTCCTTTGAGGTGCTTTTTTCGATCTGATCGAGTCGCTTCTGGATGGTGTCGAGCGTCGTTCTCAGGGTATCAAGCTGGTTTCGCAGCATGTCCGCTTCCATTTCCGGTTCGACGGCCATCGGTTGTGGCGGATAGGCCGCGAACCCGCGCCACCGCCCCATTCCACGACCAAAACCCATCCCCATTCCCCGACCCGGAATCGGATTGGCATAGCCGGGCATACCGAAACCCGCACAGTACCCCGCTCTCCGACCGCTCATCATTCCCATCCCTCTCGGTCCTGTTCCATCTCCTCTAGGCATGTTCATCTCTCCTTTCAAGACAGCCGCACCAACGCGGTACGGCAATTCGGACATACTCGCTCAACACAAGGAATCCCACTCTCGTGAGGTTCCCGATAGCCACAAGCCGGACATCCGCATTCTCCGCCGGGTCCGGCATTCCCGCGGACATGTCTTCCACGCCCCTGCGCCGCCCTGCGTCGGCGGTGGCAACACCCCGGCATCGAAAAGCGGCCGGAATCGAGTCGATTCCGACAAAAAGCCTCGATCACTTCGTTCAGATCACCCGAGACAAACGGAATGACACGCATCCCGCCGAACGTGAGATGATCGAAGAGCGGGCGCGAAATCGCCCCGCAGATCAGCGTGTCGACATCCCATTCGATCAGGCGCATCCGAATCTGCTGCATCGAACTCCCGGACGGCAGGGATTCCGTGCGACGATGAGCGGAATCGGATCGCGCTTCGAGCAGGACAAGGGTTTCGGCGGTATCGAAAACCGGTGCGATCCGATTGTCCCAACAGGCGAAAGCGATCATGATGCGCCCTCCTTTCCGGAAAGGGATATCAGCAAGGATGATGCCAATCGCATCGCTCAACGAAAAATGCGCTCTATCTTATTGATATGTAAAGATTCAAACGACACTGTCTCCTGAGAAGAGTCTGGACATGAGTAGCACAAATACTACCCGTCCGATTCAATACAGTCTCTTGATCGCTACTCTATGACTGTGTTCTGTGCCGTCCGTCCTGCTTCGAGAGGTGGATGCCGAGTTTTTTGATCTTGCGGAACAGCGTGGTTTTATGGATCCCGAGATCTCGGGCGGCAGCCAGACGGTTGTTCTGATTGCGTTCGAGAGCCGCTCGGATGGCGTGTGCATCGAGCACATCGCGGGAGGATCGGATGGGGATATCCCGGCATGTAAATCCGAACCGAGCGGTGAACTCGCCCGGAAGATCCGCAATCTCGATCGTGCCCTCGGACCGCAGAACGAACGCGTGTTCGATCGCGTTTTCGAGTTCCCGGATGTTGCCCGGCCAGTCGTGGGTCATACACAGCGAGAGCGCATCGGTGGAGATTCCCCGAATGGATTTCTGCTGGAGCCGGTTGAATCGTGCGATGAACTGGTCGATGAGGAGGGGAATGTCTTCCCTGCGGCGTCGAAGCGGCGGCAACTCGATCCGCACCACATTGATCCGATAATAGAGATCCTCCCGGAACTCTCCGGCTCTCATGCGCTCGAGAAGATCACGGTGGGTCGCGACGATCACCCGGGCATCGGTCGATTCGGAGCGCGTCGCCCCCAGTGGATCGAATGTATGCTCCTGAAGCACTCTGAGGAGGCGCACCTGCAACGCCGCACTGATCTCACCGATTTCATCGAGAAACAGGGTTCCTCCGCGCGCGAGGGCAAAACGGCCGGGTTTGTCGCGCAGCGCTCCGGTAAACGCGCCACTTTTATACCCGAACAACTCCGATTCCAGCAGCGCATCCGGGATCGCACCGCAATTCACGGCAATGAACGGGCCTTTCTGATGCGGGCTGAGCGAGTGAATCGTTCGAGCAACCAGCTCTTTACCCGTCCCGGTTTCACCACAGATCAGCACCGTGCTCGGACTCGCGGCAATCGCCGGAAGAACTTCCAGTATCCGATGCATGACTGGACTGCGACTGCTCAGATCACCGACACGCGTCCGGCTCTCCAGTTCCTGCCGCAAGGCCTCGATCTCGGATAAATCCCGAAACGTTTCGGCTCCTCCGATCACCCGCCCCTGTTCGTCTCTGAGCACGGCCGTCGAAATGCTGATCGGGATCCGTCGCCCCTCCGAATCGATGATGAAGCCGGCTTTCCCGATGATCGGTTTACCGGTTTTCAGCGTCCGGGCGAGTGCACAGGCGGATCCGCACATGTTGGAACGAAACACATCCGAACATCGGCGTCCAATCGCCTCTCGTCTCGGCACACCGGTAATCATCTCGGCAGCACGATTGAACGATGTCACCAGCCAGTCGGAATCAACCGTGAACACCCCATCCGAGATGCTTTCGAGGATTGCCTGGGTAGCGTCCGGCTTCACCGATCGCTTTTTCCTGCTCGTGCTCATGGATCGCTCCCTCCGACCATTATTCGGATCCCGCAACAATCCGCCACGCTTCGGACATGACCCGATCCATCCCGGTCATCTCGTCAGAGAGGCTTGGCTCGATTGCATAATCCGGCATCACTCCCCGCCCCCGTATCGGCGGTTCATCCACGGCGACCCGATACTGCATCAGCGGGATGAACGCACGAATGCCGGTCGCCGGCAACGTCAGGGTCGGCATGTACCCGCTGTTGTTCCCGTCATAACGGCCCCCGGTCTCCTCACCGGCAAACTCGGCCCGGCCCAGATGATCCAGCACCGCGGCCGCCTCCGCAGTCGCCGAAAAACTGCCACCATCGATCAACACCAGAACCCGACCGTGAAAAACCGGTTCGGTCGGAGGGATTTCCGACAGGCACGGATGCTGCCCGATGACGACCTGAAAGCCTCCTTCCGGCCTGGGCTGCAGCATTGACTGATACTCGCGCACATCCTCCGGAGTGATATCCGTATATGTCTGAAAATGAATCCGGTCCGTACGAGTCTCCAATGTCCGGTAGTATCGAAACGGCCGATCGATCAGATACGAGACCAGCCTGGCCCCGTATTCGTCCTCCCCGCCGCCATTCCCCCTGAGATCGATGATCAGGTTCCGGATCGCATGATCCCGGAGGCTTCCGAATGCGTCGGCCAGAAAAGACTCATATTGGTCGGTCATCGTGAACGTGTGGATGGTCAGCACGGCCGTGGACCTGTCGTCAGATATCTCCAGCGCATACGGTTCAGGATCCTCGCGGTCGGGATCCATGTAGCTCGGATGCGTCCGCATGGCATGTTCAGCCATCGCCGGAACGGTCACGGTCTGCTCGGTGCCATCGGGTCTCCTCAGCCGGATGTCAAACGTCACCGGAGTCCCGATGAACGCTGCATAATAATACCGCATCCGCTCATCCAGCATCCGATACTTGTGCGTAACATTCACTCCGTCCGACGGAAGCACCTCGAGAAACCGCTCGAGCAGCATTCCGGCCGGTGAACCGTTGACAACCAGGATTTCACTCCCATCGAGCGACTCGGAACCGGGCGCATAGCATCGGAGGAGAAACATCCGCGCGTCCACGATCCGGATATCACCGGGAAACAATCCAGCGGTGCTCATGAGTTGATTGCGGGTGCCGAGCGACGGAACGATTGCGGTATGACCACAGCCGATGGCTCCGTTCAAAACGGCGATCCGCTGCAGATATTCCAGTTCGGTCATGTCCCGGCTCAATTCCGACTGGAGCCGATCAAACAACGCATCCATTTCAACCCTCGAACGGAAGTCATACAACCCGGGATGAGCCTCTTCGAGCGCAGA
The DNA here is from genome assembly GCA_964472395.1 of uncultured bacterium. Lineage (GTDB taxonomy): Bacteria > CSSED10-310 > CSSED10-310 > CSSED10-310 > CALFER01 > CALFER01. The sequence goes on from CAYYMM010000003.1 coordinate 106,622, forward strand.
ACGGAGCAGCGAAAAATCAGCGTTCAGGACTTCCGGAGAGAACCGGTGATCCAGGGATCGCGGGTGCGTGTTCAGGTGTGAACAGCCCGTAACGAGAGCAAGAACTGCGATGACACCCTGAGCTTTCATTGCGGAAGACCTCCTCCACAAGCAAAATGCCTGACGCAGACACTATAGTCGAACTGGTGCTGATTGTATAATCCCGGTCGGAGACTGAAGCGCGAACCGTCTACCGATATCCGAACGAAACGGAATCGATCTCACCGATCACGAACGTTGTCCCGGGTTCCAGAATCGCTCCCCAGATCTGCAGGTCACTCACTGCTCCGAAGTCACCCGCAGGCCAGATGAAATCCAGAATGGTCCGGTCGACCGCCACCTCCGGTTCCAGCGCGATGGTCGCGGATTCCGGAGTGGTCGACCAGGACGGATAGAAAAAATACTCGCCGAAGACATCCAGCACCCCATATAAATCCGCGACGGTCTGCCCGGTCGGAGTACGGCAGGTCGCGGTCAGAACGAACCGATCCCCCGCCAGCAGATCCGTGTCCGGAAGCGTCAGGCGAACACCTGTCCACGTGGCCGGTGTCGCAGTGGGCGTTGGAAGAGGAGGTGAATCCGGGGCTGAAAAATGGTATCCGAGGTCGACTCTACCTTCATCCGGCACCTCGTCGGTACGGGTCGTCCCACCGGGCGAAGCCCCGGTCTCCGGATCTCCAGCATCCACACACGGACTCGTCTGACTCTGCCCCGCCACCGTCTGACTCAGGTAATGCGCGCCTTGAGGCCCAGTGACAAACAGAGGATCCGATCCGTGCAGATCACCGTCTCCGGGGCTCACGGCACTATAGTCCGTCCCGTTGTTCCAGAAGGCGTTGTACCCGGAATGAACCGATGAATTGCCGTTGTAATTCGCAATACCGACCTGATTGCCGGAAAAAATGCAGTGATGGATCGGCACCGGATCCATGCTGTTGAGCACCTGCACGCCGGCAGACGTATTGCTGACAAATGTGCAGAAGGAGACGTCGGTCTGATCCAGCGCGAGAATCGCCCCCGTTCCCGGAAATGAACTCGTATTTCCCAGAAACAGGCAGTTCTCGATGTCCACACCACCTCCCGCGACAATCGCCGATCCGATTCCAACGTTGGCCGAAAAAAGATTGTTCCGGACCAGGCAGGGTCCCCAGACATTGAGCGCACCGCCGTAATAGTCGCTGCCCTGCTGTTCGTTGCTCTCGAATGTATTGCCGATAAAATCGATGTCGCCCCGTGCATAGATTCCGGATCCATCGATGTATGCATTGCCATGATCCCGAATCGCGCAGTGCGAGACCGAACCGTGGCAATTGATCAGATACAACCCGAGACCGTCGCTGTGAACATACTCGGCAACTCCCGTATCGTTTCGCTCGACGGTGCAGTTGAGGAGAGCAATGCCGCATTCGTCGAAGTACCCGCCTCCCCCCTGATCGATGGAATGGTTGTCCGAGATCACCGAGTTCGCGATCGAGACCTCACATGTCGAAAAATACGCGCCGCCCCCGTCTTGCCCCGCGTCATTGTTCCGGAACACGCAATCGTCAATCTGAACCCGGCAGTTGGTCACGTATAACGCTCCTCCGGATTGATTGACGGGCGCACCGTTTTCAAAGACGACATGCTCGATCCGTATCTCCGTACCCGAGGCTCCCGGTGTGTAGTGGAGACACCGCTTATCTGCGGGTGCCGAGACAACCGGACGGTTTTCGGGAAACTCGCCTCGAAGGGTCAACACCGCGAGACCGGGCCATTCGAGCGACTCGGTATATACTCCGGGAGCGACCAGAACGATATCGCCGGACAGGGCTGCATCCAGCCCTGCCTGGATGGTTGGTTGATCCGAGGGCACTTGGATGACGACGGCCGACACCGACGATCCGATGATGATCAGGATGCTTGCCGTGAGCAGAAACGATTTCATGGTCTTCTCCTTTCAGTCCGGTCCCAAGCAGACCGCATCGCACACACCTCTGCAGGAAAGGAGTCGATTCACCTCAATGTTCGTGCTCACCTGGTTCGATATATCCCAGCGCTTCGAGTTTCTTCTGGAGGGCATCGCTGTGGGCCGCTCCGGTGTCCGCCTCTCCGATCGGTTTTGCATGAAACTCCCCGACACGGTTGCTCATGTCGGCTTCTTTTTCCGGCTGCATTCCAATCAGATTCATCATTTCCATCGGATCGTCCGGGAGATGGTACAGGCCGACTTCCGGCTCCATGTAGTACGGCTGCCCGAAGTAATGGATGTATTTGTACTGCGGCTCCCGCAGCATCACGGCCTGATTGTTCGCATGTTCCGATATGACATACGGGATCTCGGGGATCGACTCTCCGGACAGCAGCGGGAGCAGGTTCCGGCCCTCAAAATCGGACGGGATCTCCTCCCCTGCGATGCGCATGATCGTCGGTGCGATATCGAGCGACTGAACGGTCTGCCTGAATACGCGCCCCGCTTTCTGGCCTCTGGGCGGAACGACCAGCAGGGGGATATGCATCTGCTGTTCATACATCCCGGCCATGATGAAATACAGATTGTGCTCGTCCAGACTGATGCCGTGATCGGCGGTGATCACGAGCCAGGTATTCCGGTCCGCGCCGGTTTCAGCCAGAATCCGCATCAGTTTTTCGATCGTCGCATCCATGTAGGTGATCTCGGAGCGATACTGCGCCTTGAGATAGTCGATATCCGTGATGTCCCCGATCCAGCTTTTCATGTATTCGACCTGTTCGGGTGAAAATCCGACGGTGTCCATCGAGTGATTGGCCGGATCGCGGGGGTTCCCCGAATAATACAGCGAATCGTACGGCTTGGGCGGGTCAAAGGGCGTGTGCGGATCGAAAAAGTGGAGCCACGTGAAGAACGGCTGTGAGGCGCTGGATTGAGCGCGCTCGCGCAGCCAGTCCGCAATCGAGCGAAATGTCACCGGGGCGCGGCGCTGCGCCTCTCCCGGAGCATAAAAACGCTCGAATCCCGGCCCGAGACCGTGAGTCCGGGCCGACAGCCAGGCGGCGCTCGTCGCCGCGGCGCACCGGTACCCCTCCCGAGCCAGCAATCGCGCGACGGTGGGATGACGATCGCTCAGCGGCGTTACCATGTCATAAACGCCATGCGTATGCGGACGCTTGGATGTCAGTATCGTGTAATGCGACGGAGGCGTGTTGTTGATCTGGCAGATGCAATCCGAAAACACATTGCCATGCCTCGCCAACCGATCGAGCGCGGGGCAGAGGATGATGTCATCGCCGCCGAAACCCAGCCGGTCGATCCGGCAGGAGTCCATCGTGATGAGAATGATGCTCGGCCTGCCGGGTGGACCTTTCGGAACATCCTCACCGACCACCCGAACATCCGCCAGTGCGAGCAGATCGCCGGTCGGATCACCCTTCTCGCCCGCATCGAACTCAAACGCAATCTCGCACTCCTTCCCCGCGAAACCCTGGTCAATCTCGACTCCATGCTCAGCCCATTTCTCACCCGGTCGTACCGCAATCCAGTCGCCGACCTGTTCCATGTCCCCGGCACGCACGATCATTCGGAGGCGTCCGCCGTCCGATTTCTGCACCTGAGCGTAATCGTCCAGCCCCGTCGAGAACGCGAGAACATTCCGCTCCTTCCCGAACGTCGATCGAAACGAAACCGTCACGAACGGATACCCGATCACCGCGTGCCGGATATCTTCCCAGACGGCGGCCCACCCCAGCCGGGCGCCTCCATCGAGCGCCGAAATCCGTTCGATGCGACATGCCGCGTGAGGTGTTAACTCGACCTCGATCCTGTTCGTCCCGAGCCGGGTCATCGAAGCGGGGCATGCGAGATCCGCCGTGATTGAATCGCCGTCGACGACCGGCGTGAGTGCAGGGAGAGCCTGACCATCGAGACGGGCCGAGATCTGAACCGGTTCCGGGGATTTCAACCGAAACCGCAGCAATCGATCCCGGACGGTGGCAAATGGCAGCTCGATGACGAGTTTTCCTGCATCGGCACGCACCGCATCCCCATCGTCGAGCCGGCCTTCCTTCAGAATCGCACGCCCCTTTGCGTCACTCATGTCGTAATGAGTCGCGCGTTCGGCGATCGTCATCGGTGTTTTTCCGTCGAGCATGCTGAGGCTCGATTCCGGCAGGCGATTCGGAATCGTGTCCGTACATGCCTCCAGCAGAAAAAAAACCGTGATCATCAGCATGAGATGCCGCGTGCGTTTCATGGAGCTATTCCTTTCGGTCCTGCCAGAGAAAACCGCAGGCGATCGAACATGACCGCGAGCAATCTGAAGTCGTTGGTGTGCGGCAGATCCAGACCGGGACAACCCGTGTATCCATACGCAAATTCAATCCGATTCAAACCATGTATCAGCGCGTGGGACGGTATGTCAAACGCCACACGCTGCCAGCCTGGTTTCAGAGTGATCGTCTCACAGACAACCCACTCATTGACCCGGACCGTCATGGTCTGCTGCGTCCGTTTACCGATCGAATAGGGATTGACATCCAATTCCGCCCGAATGGAACTCGCATTCTGCAACGGAACCTCGATTTCGCTCTTTAGCCCGCCCGAGGCCCAGGTCACGGATCGACCTTCACTGATTTCATCGATGATACACCAGCCCTCGCGCAGCATCGACCGCACCTCCGGCATACCGAAATCCAGTTCCATGACCGGTTCGACATCCGCCCGGGTGTGAATGAGTCTGCACAGCAGGCGGTCGAAACCGGCTCCGCTGAACTTCCGGAACGTCATTCGGAGGGGCTCTCGACCGGTCTGGTAAAAATCGATCGCCCGGGCGCGCCGGACGACAGTCCCGGAGAATGTCTCGGGAAGCCACCCTTCCGATGCGCCGGGATCGCACGGCAATCGAATCCACCGCAGTCCCGGCTCGCTCACGATGATCTCGGCGCCGTCTTCATGATCGACCCATTCATACGGAAGATTGATCCGTTCGATATGGAATCCGTCCATTTGCCCGCCGTTCATGCGGACCGTTGTGTCGCCGTCCGGGCGAAGGCCGATCTCGAATGCGCCGTCATGGGGATCCAGCCGCCGCACATGTGCATCGGTCGTCCAGTGAACACCTCCCGCACGTTCCGGCGACACCTCGATCCGAACACCCAGGGCGCTGCGGAAGGAACCCGCCTGAGCCATCGCGACCGAGGAATCGACATGGAACCGGATAATCCTCTCACCCTGTAAATACGCGCGGACAGGTGCCGTCCGGGCGGCAATGATCGATCGCGCGACCTGCGGTTCGGTCAGCGGAACATATCCGCTCACATCGCGGAGCCATTCGAGAGACTGGATCATGGTCTGGAATTCGGGATCGAGTTGATCGAAGCGGTCCGCCTCATGAATGAATTCGGGGTGAAAATACTGCAGGACCGGCATGCCCAGAGCGGCGGGAAATCCGGTTCGATTCAGATAGGAACTGAAGAGCGGGCGAGCGGGAAGCGGCGAACCGACGACGAGCGGCAGGAGGCGACCGGCGGCGTCTTCGAGAAGAAACGGAGGGGAATAAGGTGCGTACGCCGAGCTGGTGCAGAAGGCATACGGGAAGAGATCGAAGCATGAGAGCGTTTCGCCGCCGAAATCATGAAACAAACCACGCTCCAGCAATGAATGATACGACTGCCAGACCGGGCTGGCGTGCGTATAAAACACATGATGATCACAGCCCGTGATGTCCGTGCGCGCAATACCAATCGCCTCGAGGTTCGCAAGGTCCCGGTCAATTCGATCAAGCTCGGTTTCGCGCGAATCGGTCGGTTCGAACGTCAGATGCAGGTTGAGGGGAATCCCGCGCTGCCTGCAGTAATCCGCCACATCGCGCGCACCGTTCGAGGACCCCGCCATTTCCGGGCGATCGAACTGCGTCAGATCCGAGCGAACCGTAAAGGAGGGGATCAGTCCGCGTTCGAGCAGGATCCGGCTCCAGCGGATCGCGTATTGCGCCGTCCAGTTATCGTAAGCATCGAGATGATTCTGAAAGGCGCAGCACGGCGCTCCGTTCGGCCCGGGAACGCGCCGGATGGAATACCCATATTTCAATTTGGCAGAGAGATCCACGAGACGATCGCGGAACAGGTAATCCAGCCCGGCCGCACCGTAATGAAAATTGGTGGCCTCGGGATCCGGAAATCCCAGCCGGAAATCCCGGATTGTCTCGACCCCATGAAACGGAACCGTTTTGCGGCTGAAATCGGCGATCCAGACGACGGCACCCCTCCCGATCCGGCGGAAGGTCATCAGCGGATTGCCCCGGGGATCCGCAACGAGCGTCTGAGCGGAATCCGCGCGTGCCGTGAAGCCGCGGATCCATCGACACTCCTGTTCAGTGGTGTCGACGAACGACGGGAGATGGGTCTGTTCATACGTCGTTCGGTCTCCGGTCGGCGACTCGATGGACGCGGTTCGGAGAATGGATTCGAGATGCTGCAATAGAGGCGGAAAGGGAGAAAAGATCGGAATCACGAGAGTCGGTTCGTTCGGGCTGACATCGCTCAGACCGGCTAGATCCTGCATGTTGTGGAGGGGGACATCCGCTTCCAGAAAGACCAGAGCTCCGGAGTCAGCGGCTTTCCGGCAGAAAATCTCGATATCACGAATTGATGCGCCGCTGCTGCGCACGAATTCGGACGACAGATCGATCAGATCCCAGGCCGTCGCCTCCGCCGCAACGGGCATCTCACTGCGAACGGATGTCTCGGCCCCCAGATTCCAGCTCTGGCGAAAGTGACTGCCGGTTTCGAGTTCAGGTTCCGGGTAACCTCCCAGCACCAGAATCCGCACGGTATGCGTTCCGGCTTCTCGAACGTGCGTATCATCCGGAGGGCTGACGCACGACACGGTGAAGCAGATGAGTCCCGCAATCAGGATCAATGGCGCATGTCCGGAGCGATTACTGAAACATCTCATCGGATTTCCTGTCCTTGTTCTGAATACACTCGCCTTATCTAAAGCTTTTGAGACCGGGATCAAACGAATGGGATGCAGGGAATCATTTCGTGTGTCGATCATGCTCGAAGATGTTATTACGATCAGAGATATCCTGTAAACCGAATCCAGGCATGTTTTCTATCGTTTCCTTGTGAAATGCGGTCGATCGAAGATTCGACGAAACATCTCATATAGTTTAAAATAGGAAAGGGGGAGGCATCTATGCAACCGCAAGGCATCGACCCACGCGTGTTGACGTTGCTGGACGTGACGAAAGCGATGACATCCACCTTGGAACGCGACGAACTGCTCCAGCGGATCGTCAGAGCCGTGACCGAGATGCTTCCGTGTCAGGGGTGCATCCTGTGGCTGCTCAATCGTGACACAGGGCTTCTTCATCCCACGAACATCCATGGCTTTTCATGGGATGAGGTCGGAACGCATGCCTTCAAGCCGGGCGAAGGAACAATCGGTTCGGCTTTCTCGGATCAGATACCCGTCATTACGAACGATTTGAAACAATATACGAAGTTTGTCCGGAAGGGCGAGGTCGTCGATCGGATTGTTTCGCTGATGGATGTTCCGATGATACTCGAGGGGGACTCCATCGGTGTGCTCGACGCCGCCAACAAGATTCCGGGTAACGATTTCAATGATGATGACGCCCGCATGCTGTCCCTGCTCGCTTCTCAGGCCGCCATCGCCATTTCGAATGCCAAGGCTCATGCGGATGTGCAGCGCCGGGCATACGAGCTGGAGGTGTTGCATTCGATCACGCAGGTGATGGGCACCAATCTCGAAACGCGCGACATTCTCCGGATCATCACCCGCGAGACTCTCAAGCTGTTCAACTTCGAGGATTGCTCGATCTTCCTCTATGACAGTCTCAACCGCTGCTTCGAGCTCGCTGCCGCAATCGGCGCTCGCGAACCCCTCACCGGAAAACTTCGGATTCCGTTCCGGGATGGGTTGATTTCGTATGTGGCGGAAACGCGTCGGACCACCATGGTCTCCAATGAGGATCTCGACGCATATCGATCATTTCCTCCAGCGGATTATGACGGCTTTAACACCGCCATTGCCGCACCGCTGTTTCTCCCGAACAAGCTGCTTGGCGTGATCGAAGTGCGCGATTCGGCCGAGCGTGAACTGTCGATGGAAGATCTTCTGCTGTTCAAGACGATCATCCGGCAGATGTCCGTGTTTCTGGAGAAGGCGCATCTGTTTCACACCGTCCAGGAGTTGTATCTGGAGGTGATCAAGTCGTTATGTGAGACCGTCGAGGCGAAGGATCCGGAAACGATCGGGCACTGTTTCCGCGTATCGGAGTATGCCGTGCGGATCGCGAGGCACATGGAGCTGGATGAAGAAACCGTGGAGCAGATCCGGGTGGCGGCGCATCTGCATGACATCGGCAAGATCGGCATTCCGGAAGCGATTCTGCTCAAGGCAGACCGGTTGACGACGGACGAATACGAAAAAGTGAAGCGGCACAGTGAAATCGGGGCACGGATTCTGACGCCGATCGAGTTTTTCGGAAATGTGACGGCGTTTGTCCGCCATCATCATGAACGGTGGGACGGGAGCGGCTATCCGAATCGTCTCGCGGGAACAGACATTCCGCTCGGCGCACGCATTCTGGCGGTTGCGGATTCGTTCGAGGCGATGACGTGGCAGCGTCCCTACGGCCACAGCATGTCCCGCGAACAGGCTCTGGACGAGGTGATCCGATGTGCGGGAAGCCAGTTCGATCCGGACATTGTCGAGGCATTCCGGGCGGTGTTCAGGGACGTCCTGCGAATCGACTGTCCACGCCGCTGAGGTCGTTCATATACAGTAGACGGCCCGAACAACTGATCCGTGGGTGCGCGTCCGGAGTCAAGCGATGCGCCCATCGGTATCTATCGGGTGTTTGCCGGTGGTCCTGCGGAGCCGGTTGATTTTATCCATCGTGATTCATACGATGGTATCACGAGGCTCGAGAGGCCGGGAGAGCTGCATGGCGAATCGGAAACCCACATTCACAGTATTCGTTCTGACGATCGCGGTGTGCATGCCGGTGTTTCTGTTCTTCGCGTCGATCTGCCTCTGCCGTGCGCATGACGATTCCCGGTGCGGCGATCATGCCTGTTGTTGTGAAACGATGCCGGGTTCCGAATCGAGGCATGCCACATGCGGCTGCGTAATGTGCAGTGCCGACCCGATGCCTCTGATCCCTCCGCCACAGATTCTCACCCTGCATCTCGTCCGCACCGCAGAACTCATGCCGGATATGATCATCCCGCCCCTGTCCGCGTTCAAGCCCTTGATTCTGCGGTCAGGAGCGCCTCCGCCGGATACGCTCGAGAGTGACCGATCCTGTGCCGTGGCCCGATCGGTCGTTCTGCGCATTTAGACCGTTCCGGTCTGTTTCAACGTTGTAATCTCTGAAAATCCAAATCGCATATCGGCATGCCGGTCATTGACCCGTACTGCTCAGGTACGAATCACTATCGGGCATGCAGAGAAAGGTTCAATGTATGAAATCGATGCAACGATCCCATGCCATTCACCGGATCGGAATCAACTCGGTCATCTGTGTCATTCCGATCACAATCCTGGGGTTCGCGGTGATGCTCTCGGGATGTTCCAGCGCCCGAACGATGGACCTCGGCGTGTCCATCCCCTCCGACGTACAACTCGTGACGCTTTCGAGCGTGCTGGCGTCTCCTTCGAGTATCAATGGAAAAACATTCGCCGTCAAAGGCGTGATCTCCTCACAATGCGCATCCCTGTGCGACTTCGTTCTGAAGGACGGAGTCCATAAAGCCACCATTTACCCGCAGGGATTCAAGTTCCCGAAACTGCCCGTCGGAAAACCGGTCACCGTTTACGTCCAGGCAACGGTCGGGGATGAACAGATTGTTCTGTCCGCTCTCGGACTGACGATCGGATGAGGTGGCGGATGACCTTCATGACGGTTTCCTGGAGTAATCTGCGCCGCAACCCGATTCGAAGTGTGCTCACCGGATTGAGCCTCGCTGTCTCCGCCATCACACTCACGGTCGTTCTCGGACTCGACAAGGGATACTCCTCCGCAGTCACCGACGAACTGGTGAACAAGACCGGGGTTCACATGTATATCACGAAGGAAGGGTGCCCGATCGAAGCCGCTTCGGTGATTGCCCAGGGAGGTCTCAGTCCGCTCTATGTCGCCGAAGACCTGACCGAACGTCTGCTCCGGCACCCGAACGTCGATGTGATCATGCCGTTTCAGCTCTTCACGGTGACCATCGAGGACGGTTCGCGAACCGACATTTTCATGGGCATCACGGACACGATTCAGAAGATCCGGCCCGACTGGGCGTTCAAATCCGGAGGCTGGTTCGAATCTGAATCGTCCATCATCCTGGGAGCGGAACTCGCCCGCATCGAAAGCCTCGCGGTGGGCGACCGGACATACTCGGAGCAGTTTGATCGCGAGTTTACGGTTTCCGGCATTCTGGAGCGAAACTACAGTCAGGACGATGGAACGATGTTCATACCCCTCAAGACGGCTCAGAAACTGGTCGATCGTGAGGGCAAATTAACGGCGATCGCCGTCAAGCTGAAAGATATCGGGAAGCTGGATCAGAGCCGGAACGAGATTCGGGCCATGTTGCCGGCGGACTATTTCGTGCTGGGCTCACGGGAACTCAGCGAAGGGATCCTGCAATTTTTCAAATCGACCCGGGTGATCATGTTCGTGATGGTCGGGGTCGCGTTTGTCATCTCGCTCTTCGGAATCATCAACACCAT
>CAYYMM010000004.1:0-42833 GCA_964472395.1 uncultured bacterium
CATGGACGCCGACCACCGCTCCGGGCGAACCGACGAACACCCCTCACCCTGCGAGCCCGACGCCTGGAGACTGCACCGAATCGGGATGCAGCATTTACATGCCGTCTCATGATTTCGGCGCCGGAGACAACTGCTCGTGCGATGTGATGGTCTGCAACGCGTCCGGATCGACCTTGACGGACATCCCGGTATTCGTCCTGCTCGATGTCTACGGATCCTATTTCTTCGCGCCGGACTTTTCCGAATTCGCGTTCTATCTGATGCCCCTGTCGCCCGGGAACAATCCGATCCAGGTGCTGCCGCCGTTTGCCTGGCCCGCGGGTGCCGGCGCGGCAAGCGGGATCAAGTGGTATGCGGCCATGACGAACCCGGAGATGACCGAACTCTATGGCTCGCTCGATACATTCGAATTCGGCTGGCACTGAGACCGCAGAAAGGCGTCGCGAGCGGCGCGGTGGGTCGCCCCGATCGATCTGAGTTGCTCGCTCGGGTGCTCAACATTGAGATACTCGACGATTTCCAGCCCTCGATCATAGTACGACAGAATCCGGTCGCCCGGAACGATCCGTCTGAGTTGTTCGGCGGCGAGAAAGCACGTGAGTGCATATTGCTGGAGGAGTTCCGTCCGCCCTTCCTCGAAAATGAGCGATTCGAGCCGCTCGACGGATTCACGGATCAACTCCGAGCATGCGTCGGGGCGGTCGAGTTCCGCCATGAGAATCGCCATGTTGGACTGAATGCGGGACAGTTCGTTTCGCGTGTCGACCCGTCCCTGCTCACGGATCACGGTTTCCCGGACATCGAGCGCTTTCCGGTATGACGCCAGGGCATCCGTCTTCCGGTTGAGCATCTGGAGGGTGATGCCGCGGTTCATATACTGGAGCGCAACCCCGTGCGCCACATCCGACATGGCGGGATGGTCCAGAAGCGATTCGCTGAGTTGGATCGCGCGATCGATCCAGATGAGCGACTCGTCGAGCTGATGAAGTGCGCGTGCGAGATTCGAGCGATTGAGGCAGGCGATGGCCAGTTTCTGCGCGATATGCGGCGCAGGATCGTGCCCGAGAGCCTCTTCCAGAACCCGAATGGCCTCGGCATAGCGCGCGGCAGCATCATCATAGCGCCTGTTCTGATAGGCATCGATCGCCAGTGCGATCTGCGCGGCACCGATGATTTCAAGAATCGACGGGCCGGCCTGCTCGCGATCGATCGTGGAGACCAGCGCCAGTGCGCGGTGCCCCTCACGGGCGCTGTCGGTCAATTCTCCGAGATGCTGATGGACGGCGGCGCAATTGATGTGAATCTTCGCAAGCAGCATGCGGCATTCGGAGTCCAGGCTGGAATCGGATTGCTTTGCGACGAGATCGACAGCCGCCGAGAGTATCCCGATCGCGCCCCGGAGGTCGTTGAGTTCATTGAGGATGAGGCCCATCTGGAGGTGGATTTCGAGCTGTTCGTTGAGATGTTCCGGGGCGCACAGATCCGGATGCATGCGATAACATTGCAGTGCGCGATCGAACAGGGCGTAGTCCGCCAGCGCGAGCGATCGCCAGGAGCGTTCCCGCGGGCCGGATGGTTGTTCCTCGGGGCCTATCTCGCGGGACGCCATCGCGCAGGCTCTCCGGAGAAAGGGACCGGGATCTTTCCGCACCGCACTCAGGAGACTCGTTCGCGGAGGAGTCCCGCGCCGCGCCATCCGAATCGGCGGCAGATCCGGGGTCGGGCGGGGGTATGCCTGACCGGCGATCGATTCGTACACGGCAGTGATACGCCGGGATACATCGGCCATGCTTCCCCATCGCTCGCGTGGCGCTTCCCGGAAGCATCCCTCGAGCACCTCCGCCAGCACATCCGGCATTCGCGGCACCCGGTCGCCGCGTCTCATGCGTCCCGAGCGGTGGCTGCCCAGGTATGCATCGAGCAGCGACGGTGCCAGAAACCCGACCGGCCAGTGCTGATCCGGCCAGAACATCTCGAGCACCGACAGGCCGTAACTCCAGATATCCGTGTGTCGGCTGACACGTTCGCCCCCTGCCTGTTCGGGAGAACAATAAGCCGGAGTCATCCCGCCGGAGCTGACCCTGGCCGAGTCCGGAATGCGGTCGTCCGGCAGCGTTCCCCTCACCCCCTGAAGCCTTGACAGGCCGAAATCCGTCAGTTTGGCGACGCCGGCAGTCGTCATCAGCACATTGGAGGGTTTGACATCCTGGTGAATCAGTCCGTATCGATGCGCGGCGTGCAAGCCTCGGGCGAACTGGATGGCGATATCGAGCATCGCAAGGAGATCTTTCGGGTGAGGGGATCGGTTCCAGTCCGCGAGTGTCCCGCCATCGATGTATTCGGCGAAGATGATCGGAGCGCCATCGATCATCCGGACGAACCGGCATGCCGTCAGATTGGGGTGTTCCGGAAGATCGATCCACATCCGGATTTCCCGAAGCAGGGCTTCTGTATCGAGTTTTTTTCCGGACTGCGGGATGAGGAGTTTTTTGGCGGCGAATCGGATTGCACGTCCGGTAAGCGGGCGTTCGAGCAGATAGACGATGCCGGCACCGCCCTTCCCGAGTTCACGGATGACGGTATAGCCGTCGAGTACACGGGAGCCGGGCCGCCATTCATCGGACCGTACGATTTCATTCCGGGTCGGCGTCTGATTCACGTTTGTTGCCCGAGACTCCTTCCTGAAGAGATGCGTTGCGCAATTATCCCGCGATCGTTCTGCGAGTCAAGCGCTGGAATCGGGCAGGGCTTTCCGGTATCATGGCCCGATGATGCCGCGTTACGACAAGCTTTCGTGTGATGAAATCCGCAACACGATTCAGCGTCTGCACGCGAGAATCTCGGAGCGATTCCCTGATTCCGGCCTGGCGAACGTATGTAAATCGATGATGGATGTGGCCTCCGAGACCGCATCGATCATACATGCGATCGAAAAACCGCTCTATTTCTGGCGCATCGGGATCGCGTTGCTCGTGTTTGCCGTCACATCGATTACGGTGATTTCCATGACCAGCATTCACTTCCAGTCCGAGGCCATGAGTCTGTCGGATCTGGTTCAGATGGCCGAAGCTGCGATCAGCGGACTGCTGGTCATCGGCGCGGGGTTGCTGTCGTTGTTTTCTGTCGAGATCCGGAAGAAGCGGAACCGGGTGATCGCCGCGGTCAACCGCCTGCGCTGCCTCGCGCATATCATCGACGCGCATCAACTGACGAAAGACCCCTATGGAACGGTGTCGGTCGGACGCCAAACTCCACATTCTCCGGCTCGGAACCTGACACCGTTCGAACTCGGACGGTATCTGGATTACTGCTCCGAGATGCTGTCGCTGACGAGCAAACTGGCGTTTCTGTACATCCAGAATTTTCCGGATCCGATGGCGAACGAGGCCGTCAATGATCTGGAAAATCTGATCACGGGGTTATCGAGAAACATCTGGCAGAAGCTGGTCATTCTGGAGATGCAGAACCGTCCTGCCTGAGATCATTCGCTCCAGTTGAATGGAACCGAGTCCCAGGCTCCGACGATCGCCGAGAAATCCGATGTGAGCACCGCACCGTAGAACGTGAGTCCGGCAGCAGAGCCGACACCGGACGGCCAGATGAAATCGAGAATCGTCAAGGTGGTGACGCCGGCCGGAAGATCGACGTGATGAACCGAGAACGTGTCCGTCCAGTCGGGATACCAGTAGTATGAGCCGAATGCATCCAGAAGCACGACAAACGGGGCATTGATCATCGGCGTCGGGAGATGATTGGAGATGGACGCGGTCAGGAGAAAGGCATCACCGGGATGGAACGTGCTGTGCGACAGGGACAGCTCCACCGAGGCATCCACGCCGGGAGGGGCTGTCGGTTGGGGTGTGGGTGTCGCGGCGGGAGTGTGGGTCGGCACCGGAGTTGCGGTCGCAGTCGGAGCGGGTGTCCCATTGATGGTAATCTCGATGAATGGGGATGATGCTCCGAGTGTGATGAAAGCATTGGCGAGTAGGGGATTGCCGGGTTTCAGGATAAAGCCGGATGTCGCATCACCCGTTCCGGCTCCGAACAGATCGCGTCGGAGCTGCGAGGTGACGTCGATCGGATCGATTTCGGTGCCGGCGTCAGGAATCGTATCGAAGACGGTCGCTACAAAATCCTCGCCGCAATCGAAGTCGGTTTCGATAATCGCCCCGTCCTCACAGGTGTCGCTCTGATCGACCATCTGCAATTGAAACAAAACGCCTTCCGGACCTTCTTCGAGGACCAGCCCGTTGAGGTGTGCTTCCCAGTTGTTTTCCGTCATTCCGGGGAGTGGAAATGGGGTGCCTCCTGCGGTCTGATCGATGCGGAATTCCAGGATACCGTGCTGTGTCCAGGTTCGTTGGGTACTGTGGAAAAACGTGGACATGTTTCCGGATTGAGTCTGATCGTGGAGTTTACCGGCGTGGATTCCCGGAGTTCCGGGAATGAAGTCATCCGAGGTACTCATGGCGGTCATCGGAATATCCGCCCGATAGGCGAATCGATAGGTGAACTGATGGCAGACATCGCCGGTTGCTTCCGGATGGAGGATGATCTGAGCGTTTGTCAAGCCGGTCGAGATGCCGAACAATAAGATCGCTGCAATGATTGGTTTGTTCATGGCGACTCCTTTCGGAAGTAAGGTGTCGCTTAAACGGTAGATTTGTGCATCGGATTGATCGATTGGCCGCGAGTGACCTTCAGAATCGGTATCGATAACAGCCTGGCGCGTGCCCGGAACTACTTTGAAGCGGGAGCAGGGTCGTGTTTCAGAGCCAGCGATTTGCCGCTTTCCAGATCATAGGTCTTGTCAGGCTCGGGGATAATGACATTCCAGTGAAAAGTCTGTTTGATCCGATCAGCCAGGCTTTGCATGTCCGCCATGTCGCCATGGACGATGAACACGGTTCGAATGAATGAAAAGTTTTTCAGCCAGTCCATGATCTGTTTCTGATCCCCGTGAGCGGAAAACGAACCGAACTCGAATACGGATGCGCGCATGGGATATCGAGTGCCGTCGATGTCGATCTGGTCCGGCTTCTGACGGATGATTCCGCTCAGGCTCCCTTCGGGATGATAACTGCTCACGAAACAGATCCGCGTATCGGGTTCGGAAATGTACCGCTTGAGATAGGTGACCACCTTTCCTGTCGAGGCATCGGCAGAGGGGCAGATCACGACCGCCGGACGTTGAATCTCCCGGAAACTGCCCAGGAGAAAGAGGGATTGGAAGGAGAAGGGTGATTGCGTGCCCAGTGGAGTTCCCTGAAATGGTTTCAGGAGATGTTCCGGGTATTTCGCGTAGATACGGGTGATTCTGGAGGCCGTTGGCGAGTCCACATACACATTGAGTTGTGCCGGGATTCGACCGCTCTCGATTCCCTTGTAAATATAAGCCAGAACGCTTTGAGTCCGGGCAAGGACGTAGGAGGGGATGATCACGACGCCATTATCGAGAGCGGCAGCCGCGAGCATCTGATAGAAGGCATCCAGTTCCTGTGAGCCATTCTCACGGATCTTGCCGCCGTATGTTGATTCGATGACCAGGTAGTCGGTTTCGGTCAGAGTGGATTTGGGTTGCATGATCCCATTGGTATTGTTTCCGAAATCGCCCGTGAAGAGGAGTTTTTTCCGGTGTCCCTGAGTGTCGAACTCGATGAGGGTCATGGCGGACCCCAGAATGTGTTCCGCCGGGAAAAACGTGATACCGGGCGTGTTCAGGTATGGGATGATTGTCTGGTAATCGAGTTCCGTCAGGGAGGCGACCGCGGCTTTCAGGTCATCGTCCGAATAACCCGGAAAGCCTGCGTGTTCCGCGTGGATTCCCTGCTGCACACGGAGCATGATCTCGGTGAGTTCCGCGGTAGGTCTGGCGCACAGGACCTTGCCTGTGAAACCGTGATGGAACAAGGCAGGCAAGCGGCCGCAGTGATCGAGGTGCGCGTGGGAGAGGGTAACGAGGTCGACGGAGCGGGGATTGAACGGGAAACCGTTTGATTTCTGGGTTGGTTCATCGTCCATGAAGGAGCCGCAGTCCATGAGAATCAACTGAGTGCCGGTATTCAGGAGGTGACAGGAGCCGCCGAAGCATCGTGCTGCGCCGAAGAAGCCGATCGATGGGGTTTCCTCGAATGCGTGGATGCCGGGCAGCGACAGGAGGCAACAGATGAGCAGGAAGGCGGCGGCGGGTCTGAATCGAGTGAAAAAACGAGTTTTCATGAGATACCTCCCCATTCCTCCATGATGCTAGCACAACGGAGCGTTGAATCCAAAACGCCACTGGAGGCACGAACGCTCACTGGCGGGAGCGCTGATATCGGGATGAATGGTGGTGTGTGTCATTGGAGAGGGAGTCTCCATTCAGAATCCAGCTCAAAATCCCAATGATCAAGATAATCCAAACTCCTGCAATGACTCCTGTTGCAATCCGATTTCCGGGTTCTACTGAAAGCTCTTCTACTCACTCCATCCGAAGTCAAATACTCCCATTTCACTCGCAAGCTCGGTCATTTCGGGGTTGACGAGTGCGGCATACCAGACGATTCCCGTCGCAGATCCGACATTTTCAGGCCATGTGAATTCCGGAAGAACAGTCAGTTCAGTCAGACCGGGAGGGAAGCTCCATTTGAAGTAATCAAAGTCACAAAATCCCGGAGCAAAGTAATAGCTTCCATAAACATCCAGTATTGTGAACAGCGGGTATCCGGACAGAGTCGATGTGCCGGCGTTTCGAACTGAAACTGAGCAGGATGCAGGATCGCCGGCTATAAACATGTGAGCAGGCATCTTGACGCAGGTGCGGCTCAGGGAAGGCCAGCCATGATACTCGTATGCACCCATATCGACACCGCCACCCTGAGGTCGGGGGGTGTCATCCAGATCCTGAGCGGGTGCATTGTTATCAGTACCAGCGTCGATTGCGGGAGAATCGGGGGCGAGGTGGTAATCAAATGGATTGCCGCCGAGGAAGAGAGGATCGGTGTCGAAGATGCCGATGCCTGGATAGCCCCCTTGAATGATGCAGTAACTGGTCGTTGGAATACTCTCCATGTAAGAGATTTCATCTGGAGTGTCGTTCCAAAGAATGCAATTGGACAATTTTGACGAGCAGTACTTAACATCAATCCCACCGCTGCCGTGATAGTTCGCGATATTCCCTGAAAATGTGCAATTGGAGATTATCAAGTTCTCGGAAGAATGTATGTCCATCCCACCGCCGAACTTTGCATGGTTCTCTGTAAAAGTGCAATTGAATATAGTCGAATTCTTGGAAGTATACAAGTAAATCCCACCGCCGAATTCCGATCTGTTTTGTGTAACAGTGCAATTGGAGATTGTTGTGCCTGAGCAATAGTCAGCGCAAATCCCGCCGCCGTATTCCGTTGTATTCCCAGTAAGCGTGCAGTTGGAGATTGTTGTGTTGTAGGCGAAATTCAAGCAAATCCCACCACCCTCAAGATTACCCCAATCCATCGCTTTATTCTCAGAAAACATACAATTGGAGATGGACGAGTTGCGGGAGTCGAAAAGGCAAATCCCACCGCCCTCACTCGTTGCTGTATTATCAGTAAACACACAGTCTGAGATTGTCGGGGAGGAGGATTTGCAGTAAATGCCACCACCATTCTCATAAAATCCATTTTGAATGGTAAATCCTTTTACTATCGCGTTATTCGGTTCTCTGTTGTGAAAATAGAATCCTCTATGTTTCTCTTGTGCGCTACCCTGGCAATCAATCATACATCTCTCCGGTCCATTCTCTGAAGAGACCGTAATCGCTTTTGCCTTAAAATCAATATCTCTATTCCCGTCTCCCGTGTAAGTCCCATCCGCTACCATTACCGTGTCACCAATCCAAGCGGCGTCAACTCCTTCTTGAATAGTCGGATATTCAGACGGAACTCGAAACACTTCAGCCCATACACTGCTTGAAAGAATCAATCCCGAAACACTCAGGATCATTACAGAAAACTTCATGTATTTGACTCCTTACATCTGCTTCACTTCACCCATTTTACAGCGGTTTTCAGCCTATGTCCAAAGAAAGCGCAACGTGAATCCTTCCAATCAACCCATGCCACCTGCTACGCATCACGATAACGTACAATATCTTTCGCACATTTGAATTGAGGTAGTTGAGGTGGTAGGGTCAAACTGGACACATTCTTAAGAGTGGAATTATATTCTACCAAGGAGGTGTTCGATGAAATCAGAAAGACGACGGTATACAAAGGAGTTCAAGGAAGAGGCAGTAAAACTGGTTACGGAGCAGGGGTATCGGATTTCGGAAGCTGCTCGAAATCTGGGTATTAATGAAAACATGTTGAGTCGTTGGAAACAGGAGCAACGCGACCAGGACGAAATCGGAAGCACACGTTTTGACAGCCCTCAATCGATGGCTACTGAGATCAAACGGCTTGAAAAAGAGAATAAACGCTTGAAGATGGAGCGTGAAATCTTAAAAAAAAGCGGCGGCCTTCTTTGCGAAAGAATCGAATTGAGACATCAGTTTATTTTGTCCGCAAAGAAGGAGTATCCGATCTCGGTTCTCTGTGATGTGCTGTGTGTGAGTCGGAGTGGTTATTACTATTGGCAAAAACAAGCATCAGGTTCTTGTCGGAACACGCATGAAAAACGGATACAACTGGTGAAATTGATTCATCGTCTGACCAAGGGAAGTTATGGAACCCGACGCATGTCGAGGCATTGAAATCCCAAGGCGTATGGTGCGGTCGATGCCACGCGAGAACATTGATGAGACGGGCAGGGGTTTCGGCCAAACAAAGCAAGAAGTATCGGGTTACCACCGCCAGCAACCATCGTTTACCTATTGCCCTCAATCATTTAGATCGCCAGTTTACCGTCGATGCCCCCAATCGTATATGGGTGTCGGACATTACTTATATTTGGACGAAAGAAGGCTGGTTATATCTGGCTGTGGTGATTGATCTATACTCCAGACAGATCGTGGGCTGGTCGTTGAATTCCCGCATCACTACATGCTTGGTCATCGATGCGCTCCGTATGGCAATCTGGCGCCGTAACCCTGGACCCAATCTCATCTTTCACTCGGATCGCGGGAGTCAATATTGCAGTGACGAAATCCAGAGAATGCTCCGATCAAACAAAATGATTTGCAGCATGAGTCAGAAAGGGAATTGCTGGGATAATGCGGTTGCTGAAAGCTACTTTGGAAGCTTAAAAACAGAACGATTGTTTGGTATGACATACCGAACACGAACGGAAGCCAGAAGAGATATCATTGATTACACCGAAATGTTTTACAATAGACATCGACTTCATTCCTATCTGGGATATCTCAGTCCTATTGTCTTCGTGGAATTGGGAGAATTGAATGAGGTCGCTTAACGCAACTGTCCAGTTTTACTTGACCAGGTCAAATTATGTTATGATGGAGTACATAGGGAGGGAGCACATTGAAAGCAAGTAATGAGTATCGTGACTATGTTAAGAAAGTGCTTAATCGGTTGTTGCAGAGTTGTATTTTAGACAATAGCATTCCAGTAACATTGTCAATCCAGTTAATTGAGCAGATCAATGAGATTGCGGATCAGGTACTTTATGATGAGTTTGTACCAGGGCTACGAGGTGTGGTAGATTCAAGAAAAGATGATCAAGTGAATGATCAGAATGAAAAGTTTTATAAATGGTTAATGAATAAAAAGCCTTTGTCGAAAACACCCTATATTTTCATAAAAGAGTTTTTGGCGTATCAGAGTGAATATTATGTTGAACTGTTTGATCTCAAAGAGTCAAACAAAAAAGCAACAACAGCGCTAGAATATTGTTCTCGCGGTTTATCGAAATGCTCACTTGGAAGAACAGAAGAAGGAATTGCAGATATAAATAAATCGATTGAACTAGAACCAGGTTTGTCAGACGCTTGGTTCAGCAAAGCAAAAATTTTGTATAAACAAGGGTTACGAAACGAAGCACTCCGCCATATTAATGTAGCCATTGAACTTGAAGCTCCCTCTAAACATTGGGACAACTTTCTTTTCCGATCAAGACTGTATATCAAGCAGAAAAAGTACGACCTTGCTTTGGAGGATGCGATAGTTGTTTGTAATTTGTTGTTGTCTTTTGTTTGCACATTACGCAGGGCAGATTCAGCGTTGACTAAATCAAGAAAACCTGAATGGTTTAAGTTGCCTGACAACGGAATCGTACCTACAGAGTTTATAAGTGATCCTTACATTGATACTGCCAAAATACTTAGAAAACTGACGAAATCAATGATTGATACTTCATGCGCCTTTGAAATACTTAAGAAGATTGATGCAATTATTGAAAATCTATCATAGCAAAAGAATCCAGATACACTATTTTGATTATTTGATTTTTATAATGCATTACTAAGGGTGGTACAGTCGCAGTGATAATCACTATTTATTATTACGATAATATATTGAGAATCAATATAATAATACTATGATTATGGTAATTACAAATTAAAATTTTTTAATAGCGACGAATGTGCCAGGATAGTATTTCTGATATCGGTCGCTAAGTCTATCAAAACACTCCCCTGGAAAATACCAAGCACATGCATCCATATCAATATTTTGTAAATCTATTACGATTTGATTTATAGCGTTTGCCCGTTGAAGACTATTTACATTAGGCCTAAAACAAGGAAGACCAATCACAACTCCCGTTCGGTTGATGGGATTCAATTGTGGAAGATTTGCAAACTCTATTCCATTTAAACCAGTTATGTTATTAACTTGTTCACGTGCGTTATCGAACTCCCTGTTTATAATGGCCATCGAATTTCTCCTTATGGCATAATACTCCGCGAGTTTGCATTCGACCAATTCGACATTTGTTGTCGTAGAATTTTTCATGACGATGCAAATATCAACTCGTTTTCTTGATTTGTTATGCTTCCGCATGACAAATGTTTCAGGCATAGCTGGCGCTCCAGCAGATGTTAGCGATCCCGCTAAAAGTGAAGAGTTGGTTACCTCTAAATATTCCCAAGGAGCATCCAAGAAAGTGAAATTTTGACATAACTGTCGTTGGGTATCTATCCAAGATGAACAAGCTTGCTTCCAATAATCTTCAATATTTCTATCATGATTGATTTTCATTCCAAATAATGTTTTCACTTTCGGATCCTCCTCTCAATTTCAGATTGGTGTTAATCTGACTTAATCAGATTCAAAAATCTATACTAAATCAATGGTCAAATTTCAACACTTCGCAGTGGTCTGCTCCCCGGATCTTGGGCCGTTCCTAGTGAGAAAATATCGGGTATATTTTTTCTCTAGGAGGGAGACGGGGATGAAAGCCAAGCGATTCACGGAAGAACAGATTACATTTGCACTCAGGCAGGCGGAAAGTGGAACACCGGTTTCGGAAATTGTCCGCAAGATGGGGATATCGGAACCCACGTTCTACCGAGGACAGATCGCATTGAGGATGCGGATGCGGGATCTGGCGATGGTGCGGGTCGGGTATGATTATCGAAGACTCCACATTCTTCTTGACCGTGAAGGATGGGCAATCAACCACAAACGGCTGTATCGGCTGTATCGTGAAGAAAATCTGGGGATACGAAGGAAGCCACCCAGGAGACGGGTAGCCTGTTTGAAGCGTGAATTTGTGTCTGCAGTTTCTAAGAAGAACGATCGTTGGAGAATGCATCTCATGTCGGATCAACTCTATGACGGGCGACGGATCCGGCTGTTAACGATAGTCGACAATCACACCCGTGAGAGTCCCGGGATCCACGTGAGTCAGCGGATTCGCGGACACGAGGTGGTCATGGTCCTGGAAAAGGCAGTCAAAATACATGGGAAACCGAAAGTCATCCAGGTGGACAATGGACCATCGTTTATATCCAAAGATGTGGATTTATGGGCATACTGGAATCAAGTCAAACTGGACTTCAGCCGTCCGGGTAAGCCAACCGATAACGCCTATATCGAGTCATTCAATGCCCGCATCCGCCAGGAATGCCTGAATGAGAACTGGTTTCTAAGCCTGGAAGATGCGAGAGAAAAAGTCGAAAAGTGGTGGCGTCATTACAACAACGAACGGCCACATAGCTCAATCGGCAACATATCTCCAACGGAATTTGCGGCAACAGTTTCCTCAATGTCAATCGATCCAAAGCCTCTTCTCGGTATTCCCGAGGACTGATAATTATGATATATTCTCATCAGAAATGGTCCAAAGATGGGGGCAAGTCCACAGTGAGTATGCATGACAAAGGACTCTGAACAGCCATCGCAAGTTCACAAGTTGAACATGTTACATGTAGCGTGATAGAGCTGCACTATTAAAACAAGAGCGATTACAAACAAGTGGGAAGACGTCTGGCCACTTAATAACGTAGAGAATGCAAGGCTTTTAGACCTATCAACTGGTAGCTGTGCGCCGCGCAATGAGATGATCAAGCTTGTCTCTGAGTCGCTTTAAAACTTCAAATTGCGAATCACTCAGTTCTGCGACTCGATAATTATCGTCATCCAGTTCCAGATTCGCTAACTTCTCTATCGGCTTGTAAAACGACTTGAGCAAATCAAACGATTCGCTTCGCTCATGTGTACCTTCTGAAAGAGAAGGACGCCCCCTCGAAGCTAAAAGGTTCTTTTTCACAAGCGCATCATGTAAGCCGCGAACAGAGAGTTTCTCAGCAAATACTTTGTCCGCAAATTTCAGCTTATCTTTATCACTTGCACCCTCAATATTGAACAGCAGTAGCTTGTGTGAATCAGAGAGATCATTGTATTTGTTGTTTCGGAATAAATCTTCTTGAATAGCCAACTTTACGGCGTTCGAGAGATTCCGATTACTCATGTAAATGTCGGGATGTTCTGCGAGCTTTCGAAAAGAAATACCTTTCCGAGGTGCTCGATCTTCGACCCTCTTGGGGTCATTCTCAAAGAACTTTTCGAGTAGATATTTGCCAATCTCCAGTAGAGACTTTGCGGGAGCATTGGCTTGCTGATTAATTAATTTGACAGCTTCATCAATCTTCTTGATTTCATCTGCTGTTAGAATTTCGATTTCCTTTGCTTCCTGTACTTTTTATAATTGCTGCTTTCAGCTTTCCCATGTAATCTCCTTTCTCGAATGCCAAGTGTTTGATTATGCAATAATCACAAATATTTAAAAACAAGTCAAGCAGATATTACTCATACGTGTTTAGTAGCACATAAATTTTGCTTTTGGGTTGGTTCTCGTTTCCAACTATGGTAATCTCAGTTGAGATCTGACGTCATTTATTAGGAAGGAATCGTAGATGAAATTATTAAAAGTGTTTGTCGAGAAAATACAGAAGCATCATTCCAGCCTAATTAATAGAATATTTTCCGAGAGTGAGAAATCTAAAAAGCAAAAAGTTATTAGACTTCGTCCTTATCAATTAATAGTATTCTCAATAATTTCTATCATTTCACTCCTCTTTATTTCGGTATTTTTAGTACTCCCGATATTAGCATTTATAGGGATGGCTTTCTGGTCTATTGCTGCAAATCTTAGTGAATTGATTCGGATTGTTTTTCTGTGGCTCATATTTTTATCATTAACATTTTTAGGTATTTACTATTTTATCATAATGTGTTTACTGATTTCTCGAAAAATAAAATCCTTTAAAATAGAGTTAATATGGGACTACTCATCACGCGAGAAGCATCTTATTGAACACCAAGAACAAACACTGGATATTTTATCTTCACTTTCTCGTGCTGAACGAAGAACAGCATCAAACGATTTGAGCAGGAATATTGATATTGGGGAGGATAAGCGAATATCAACAATTACTGAACCAGTAAAATTCGGAACCAGCTATCCCACAAAGAAGCGATTTGATGTGGAATTAGAAGCCCAAACTAAAACAACGACCGAGAGGATTGTTGAATTAAAATCAAAAAAAATCGATACGCGGATAACACACCCTGAATATTTAAAAGCTCTATTAAAAGTTAGTAGAGATAATGAAAAGCATTTAAGCTCTGTTGATTCCACCCAAATTACTTCAGGGATAAAAAAGGAGAATGTCGGTATCGGTGAAATCCCTTCACAGACTGTTAGATTTAAGGGTATCGATTACGAAATTGTGACTCAATCTGAGATTTACTCTTATGAAAATAATGAAAAACGACTGTTGAGTATTTCTGAAGCAAAAAAATTGCAAGCTGAAATGAGTGAGTTTTCTTCCTCATTTGTTATAACATGTGAAGGTGAGCAATATGTATTCTATCTTGATGGAAGGATATGTCATTTGGCTGTTGGTAATATAGAAATACCTCTTACTAAAATTGAGAGAATCATCATTTTGAAAAAATTGGGGAATGATGGAATAGTTAGCGTACTAACCCGCGAGCAAGAAGCCTGGGTATGGGATGAGTTCGGTGCTCATCAAGCAAGCAATGATCCTCAGACATCTTTAGGCGAATCCGCTGTGAATGATCTGGAAAAGATCCTTAATATACATGATGTTATTAGAAGTGGGAATTGTGAGAATTTAAGCAGCTTAATAAAATCTGGTATTGATCCAAATTTACTTAGTGACGATGGATTATCTCCAATTTATGTGGCTATAGCATACAATAATCTTGATTGCCTTACTATTCTTTTAAACAATGGAGCAGATGTAAATTCCTGTATAAATGGCTGTCCGCCAATTTGGTTTGCTGTTAATATCGGGTATTTGGATATTACTCGCTTACTCCTTAATAAAGGCGCAAACGTGAATATTAAGGTTTCAGATTCAAATCTTAAATCACTAATGGATGTACCATTATTATTTATCCCGATCAGAAATGATGATGATAAGTTAGTAGAATTACTACTCATGAGCAAAGCCGACTTTAATGCGACTGATCTCAAGGGTTCAACACCTCTCCATTTCGCAGCAAAGGTTGGTGCAAAAAAATCAATTGAATTACTAATAAAATATGGCGCAGAAATAGAAGCAAAAGACAACAAAGGATTTACCGCTATCTTCTTTTCATTGTTGAATTATAACAATATAATAACAAAAACACTTGTTGAGTATGGCGCGGATGTAAATGGGCGAGATTATAGTTATTATACACCTTTGCACCAAGTAACTATGAAATCTGATCAAGAAGATATTGAACGATTTGTGTCTCAAGGATTAGAGCTAGGCAAAGAGAAGAAATCTACGTGCATACCTGGAATTTCTCTGCACGATAGTATTGTTGATTACTTGTCATATAAACCTGATGTTAATGCGCGCGATATAATGGGTTCAACACCCCTCCACTTAGCAGCATTACATGGAAAAACCGAAATAGTTACTTTATTATTAGAACACGGTGCGGACATGCATCTCCGTGACAATCTAAATGCTACTCCTTTGTCGTACGCGAAAGGAGGAGGGCATAAAGAAATTATTGGACTGTTAAAAGAAATTTCTTTAGCTAAAAATGAAGTAAAGAACAAAGATTTAGACGTTCCGAGAAAGCAAAAACATCAGAGCGATATCCACGTTATCCTAAATAAATACTCTGAAATTGGATACAATTTATCGTGTGTTGGTACAGATACAGAACGAATTCATGGGGCGAAATCACAATTTGTGAATTATTTTAGTGATTTAGCTTTCGAGTCATTGGTTGAATGGTCGAAGGAAATCATCAGTGGCATAAACAAACAGCTCCAGAAGGCTGTCGGAGAAAAAATAGCACATGTTATTAGTTCTAATTGGGAAGCTGAACCTTATGGGTTAAATCTGGCATTTGCTGAAGCTGCATATCAAATGAGCATTCCATATACAGTTTTCAGGAGATTTAGGACCGACCTGATATCAGTTCATGAGCCGCTGAATGTTCTTCAAACAAGGCTTCTGAGCTGTGCTGAAAATATTGTTTATATGTATGATTTTATTAAGGATTATTCAGATGTGTATTCAAAGGTTTTCGACATTTCTAAATATGATGAGATGGACTTTGAATTTAATCTTAAGGTTTCGGCAATCTTGAATCATGCCCTAAGTCAATTTTCAAATGTATTTGTCTGTTTATATGATGGTCAAAGTAGAACTACTCGTGAACGAATCGATGCGATACTTGCAACTAAACTTCGGAATGCTGAAGTAATCAACTACTGGGATTCATGGTTGGAGTTTAAAGGCAATATCAATTAACTATTTTAATAATAATCAGAATATTTAGCGTTGTTTGAGATTTCCATCATATTTGCACTTCAATATTAGACAAATATGTCAACCCCAGTCAAAACCCAATTTCAGATTATAAAATTTTAAGAAATCCCAAATTCTTGTCTGTGGTAGTGACTCTGGATGTAAGTAATAATCCTTAATGAGTTTCTATTGTTTGGGTCCCATAAGCATGCTTCCTAATTTTTATGCGCCTCACTCAAAGAGACTCCTTTTATTATATTTTAAATCCTGCACACACTCGATTTTTTAAATATTTTAAAGCCCTGAGTATTCTTTCAGAAGGTAATCACCCTGCCCGCCCTATAATCTCGCGTTGTAGCCCATCCTGGTGCGTTGTGTGACTGTTATATAGTCACAAATAATATACGTGTGTACTAATCCCATAACTTGCTCTTATAAAGAGATAAATGGAGAGAAGTGTATGAACTTGAATTCCAAAGTGTCTGAAACGTTGAACAAGATTGTAGAATTTTATAAATGTGGGAATGTGCCCGCAGCAGCGAGTCTTGCTACGTTCCCACCATTTGATGTTCCCTTTAATTCCTGAAGTCTCACAAACAGAATAATAATGACTTTGAATGGAACGTCAGATGCGAGAGGCTACTTACAATGGATTCATGTAAACCGCTATGTGAAGAAAGGGAGTAAATCAATTTATATTTTAGTTCCTTGGCTTGCAAACAATAAGAAGGAGGTGTGTGCGCCGCGAGATGATGAACATGAAAAACCAACTCACATCAGTCATGTCTTGAGATGTTTCTTGGCTATTCCAGTTTTTCGTATAGAAGACACGGATGGAGATAAACTTGAGTATGAGAATCTGGAACTTCCCAAGCTTCCTTTACTTGACGTTGCAAAGAATTGGGGAATTGATGTTGCTCCAATTGCTTATCAAGGAGGCTGGTATGGTTACTATCGTCCAGACAAAGACGAAATAAGATTAGCGACTCCAGAAGAGAAGACGTTTTACCATGAACTGTCTCATGCTGCTCACAAACGAGTTGTGGTAGAATTGAAGAATGGACAGGACTGGAAACAGGAAGTGACGGCTGAGTTGGCGGCTCAAACTATAGTACATATCTTCGGGCGCACAGAAAATATTACGACTGGAAACAGCTACGAGTACATTTCTAACTATGCTCAGAAGGCTAATAGGGATGTGGGAGTAGCTTGTGTTTCTGTTCTTGGAGATGTCGAAAAGGTACTGAATCTCATAGTGGGGGAGTGCGCCCGAATAGAGACTACGTAGCCAGTGCCAGGATTTTCTTTACCACAGTGCCACGCTTGAGAAGTTGAATTACATTGCCACGGTTGCTGTTATGTGACCGTGGCAATCTCTTAGAATAATATAAAAATGTGTAATCTTGTGATCACAGATAATGGTTATCTTTATGGCATATTGAGCTTTAGGGGATCATCCATAATAATTTTTTGCTTGAGATGATCTTTAAAAGTGTCAGATACTCTGCATTCGACCTCCATACCATGTCGATTAAATGAAATCTTATGGACAGCGCCGAGTTTATCCAATTGAACATCTCTATCGCCAAATAAAGACTTTAGCTGAGGATTAAAAGCAGCGTATTTTAACTGCTCCATAGCCACTAATGCCGCAATTTTTTCGATATCAACAGAGATTTTATTCCCATCAATTTTTACAGATTCACTACTTTGCGTTAGGAGTGACCTTATCTGATCCGATAAGATTAAGCTTATCCAATGCTCTAGTAGGATTTTAATTAAGAACCACCCTAATGCAGATGTAACCAATTTTATAATTTTTTCAATAACTACATCTGTAAATGTTGCCTGAAACAGTCGTTCCAAAAAACCTTTCTCATATTCTAACTTTCCAATCTTGTACAAAAAATTCATTTGATATTGATGTCGTTCCCATACAATCTGAGCAGGAGTAATTTCGATAAATACATTGGTCTTCTTCCCAACAACGTACATTTCTAAAATAAGGCAGAGCTTATTACATCGTCCGAATGCCGCAAAATCATGAACATCAGACTTCTCCTTGAACAGAGAAACCAAAGTCTGCTCAAGCAATGACTCTTCAATAAGAATGCTATCATCAGACAATAGCTTCTTAGCGTTTTCTCTGAATTTGTTGTATTCGATTACTTCATTGAGCAGTGTGTTATCATTCATGGCTCTAGTTCTTCGATTATTCCGATGAGTCTCAATAGCTTCTTTTAGCTGTTCATCTCGTTTTTCCCTCAGTGATTGAAGTTCTGTAAGGATTGTGGTTTCTTCCAGTCTATTATTATCAATCGCAGACTTGAGCATCTCATCTCTTTCTTCCCGTGTCTTTTGAAGTGCATTTAATAATTTTAAATCTTCAGCATTGAAGTATTCATTTCCAGTCATAATTGCAGATTCTAAGCGTTGTCTTTCAATAATGTGTTCTCTAAGATTACTGAGAATAGTCGATTCTTGCGATGAAGATGGTTTTGATTGCACGAGTTGATCATGTTCACAAATTGAGCAGATAGCTTTTTCACAAACGCCAGTTCCATCACAATGTTTGCATTTGTTATCCATGTACACCCCCTAACGATGAACATCATCTCAAATAGTTTTTTAGCGAATCAGTCATTGGCAAATCTTGATACACACAACTGAAACGCGATTTCATTGTAGCATAGACATCTGGACTTCGTCGAAATCTGTCGGTTAGCACTTTTTTCTGATCCATTTATCAATCTGTGCAACCGCTAACGCCTGCTTAGGATGATAATAAACTCACTTATTCAACCGATGCAATCTTTCCTGAAATTAGCTACAATGCATATTTCGGCCCCGAGCGCAGTCAGTTCTGTTGCAACGCGAGCACTGATTCCGGAAGTGCGAGCACCGATTCCGGAGCCGCGAGCATTCATCGCATAGTATCCTTATTCTGATCACTCATCAGGTTAATCTACAGTGGTCTCTTGACCACAGGGGTTGAGAGCATTTGGGCTCTATGAGCCAAGGAGATTCACTGTATGAGGAAGATCAGAGAAGTCTTACGGTTGAAATGGTTTTGTGGATTAGGAGATCGAGATATAGCACAAAGTTGTGGTATTTCAAGGAGTTCCGTATCGAAATACTGTAATCGTGCAAAGACAGCAGGCCTGTCATGGCCGTTACCGGATACCATTTCCGATGATGTGCTGGAGCAAATGATCATCCAGACACCAAATTTAATAAAAGAAACGTCTGACGTGCCGGATTGGCCTACCCTTTACAAAGAGCTTCGGCGAAAAGGAGTGACACTGCATCTGTTATGGGAGGAATTGGCTGACGACAACTACACTTCGACATCGCATTGCCTCGCCCGATTTGCTACCAGACATAACTCGTTGCCTCATGTAGTATGCTACTCTCGTTGATTAAACGAGGAGGATTACATGGAAACAGAGATCAGCAAAGCAATACGGGCAGAATTAGTAATCGCGATTAGTGATCGGTACAAGTTGGGTAACACAAAAGAAAAGAAAAGAATTCTGGACGAGTTTGTGGCTCTCACAGGATACCACCGGAAACACGCAATCCGGATATTAAACGGTGAGCCATCGGTTGGAAAACGGTCGAAAATAGATTTCCGAATATATGATGAAGCCGTGCGCACTGCACTCGTGGTTCTGTGGGAGGCTTCTGATCGGATATGTGGTAAACGGCTGAAACCGTTGCTTCCCAGTCTTGTTTCTGCGTTGGAGAAACATGGGCATTTAGATCTGCACGCTGATGTCCGGAGTAAATTAATGTCAGCGAGTGCCGCAACCATTGATAGGCTGCTCGCAAGCACCCGTGCGGCTGTTCGGGGCGACGCGAGGCGTAGAAAGGTACAACCGAAACTCCGACGCAGTATAATTGTACGCACCTTCGCTGATTGGAAGGATCCATTACCGGGATTCATGGAAATCGATCTCGTGGCGCACTGTGGCGAGAGCCCCTTTGGTAACTACCTGAATACGCTTGTGCTAACAGACATTGCATCCGGCTGGACGGAATGTCTACCGCTTCTCTTTCGAGATAGTGCGTTGGTGATTGAGGCATTGTCCAACTTGAGAACGGCCATGCCATTCCCGTTGCGAGGCATCGATTCAGACAACGGCAGCGAGTTCATGAACGAATTGATGGTTAACTTCTGCCTGGAAAACAATATCGAATTCACTCGATCCCGACCGTACCACAAGAACGACCAGGCATGGATCGAGCAGAAGAATGGATCGGTCGTTCGCCGACTGGTTGGTTACCGCAGGTTGGCCGGACTGAAATCTGCCCAAGCACTGTTTCGGCTCTATAACGCGTCAAGACTATTCGTTAACTTCTTCCAGCCGTCGTTCCGACTATTGACGAAAACGTACAATGGGGCACGCGGTACGAAACGTTATGATGTTCCAGCGACGCCCTACTCCCGACTTGCAGTCAGTAAAACCATCCCCGATTCCCTGAAAGAGCATCTTCGTGCGTTCGCAGATACTCTTGATCCGTTAAGCCTGCTTGATGAAATCCGTTCCGCCCAGCATTGCTTAGCCGCTCTTGCGGAGGGAGAGACACTTCACATCCCAGAACATGACTCTGCTGATCTCGCTCATTTCCTGTCTAGTTTGGCCACTGCTTGGAAAGGCGGTGAGGTCCGTCCAACGCACTGTAATCACCCGAGACCTACTCGCCACTGGCGTACGCGCACGGATGCGTTCGAAACGGTTTGGCCTACAGCGGAAAAATGGCTGAGAGCCGAACCGGAAAGAACGGCCATAGAACTCCTTGACCGCCTCCAATTGGATCATCCCGGAACGTTTAGTGACGGTCAACTTCGCACATTTCAACGCCGAGTGAAGAAATGGCGCACTGCAATGGCAAAAAGCCTTGTATTCGAAGGACAAGGTTTGTGTAGCGCAGACTCAAGTGACAGAAGTAGACGGACAAGAGTTCTTCTCCTGTAGGGCCCCTGCCCGTAAGTGCCTCCAGTCGGCCAATACCCTCTTTCCGTTACCAACGGGCAATGGATTCACTCACACATCCCATCGCTACTCATGCCGTTCCCGGAAACAATCACTGTGATTCTTCATCCTCTGATGGGTAACACTATTCAATGAGGCAATACGAGGCGTCTTTGTAATTGTCGTTGACCACTTGATTAACAAACTGATCGAATTACGCATGGATGGAATGGCACGAGCGCTTCATGAACAAATGGAATCCTCGCAATATGAAGCATTGACGTTTTTGGACCGACTGGGTCTGACGATTGATCGGGAAATCTCCTGTCGAGACAGTAAACGGCTTCAAACCCGATTGAAGAAAGCGCGTCTTCGGTACAACGCCACCATCGAGGATATCGACTTTCGAGTATCGCGTGGACTGGATAAGCAAGTGATCTTGTCTTTGTCCAATTGCCAATGGATCCGGGACCGTCAAAACTGCATTATCATCGGCCCGACCGGAGTCGGTAAAACCTATCTTGCGAATGCGCTGGCCAATCGGGCTTGCCGGGATGGCTACAGCGCTCAGTATGTGCGTATTTCCGTGCTGGTCGAAGACCTGACGATAGCGCGTGCGGATGGCCGGTATCGCAGTTTGATGCACGCGTATGCTCGGACGGATATGCTGATTTTGGATGACTGGGGTTTGATTGGAATGACCGAAGAGGAACGCCGAATCATCTTTGATGTTATCGAGGATCGGGCGGAATTGAAGTCCACCATCATCGTCAGTCAAATGCCGATCGAGAAGTGGCATATCATCATTGGCGACCTCACACTGGGCGATGCCCTGCTGGATCGAATCGTTCATTCTTCCCACAAGATCATTCTCAAGGGAGAATCCCTGAGAAAGAAAAAGAAACCTCTCTCAGAATAAACCATCAACCATGGGGAACCCGACTTGGATCCCCATTCCTTTTGAAACTCATGCAGGGGGCATTCCATCCCCCTGCAACCCCCCGGTCAACTTTTAGAAAGTTGAATCAAACCTATTCAAGATAATACAGAAAGACTTCCTTCGGATTTAGAGATGGCAACGGTTATCCGAATTCTGGATCACATTTACCGGAATGGGTGGCTCAATTCCTCCGGAATACGTGGATCAATGTATCCGGATTATGCAATATAGACCATATATTCTTTATATTTTCGTAACTTTTCGAGGCCTGAGTGAAGATGGAACAGTTCATGTTTCTTTGATAGCATCATAGAGGAGGTATTCCTAAGAACACTATTCTCGTGAGGAAGAGAATCAAATTATTAATGTCATTTTCGCTGCCTTGGAATATGCCGAGATTAGGTAAAATCTATTCAAGCGTAAATAGATATTCCGTCACAGCTCCAGTTTGTATTTACCTTTTTGGGCTGTTCCTATGATGTAATTTTTGACTATCGAAGATCTGACTGATGAATTAAGATCTTCTCCCATTCTTCTTCTGTAGCTCGAAAAGCTTTCACAAAATCATGTCCGATTATTAGTTTTCCAGTATGCTCAGTCTGGAACATTCCTATGATAAGAGTGTATAAGTGATCGGTTGGATCTTTAAATCCGAATGCACACTCAATCATTGTTGAACCATCTTCGAGTATCCCCGCATCTCTGACAGCAAAGAATTTGAATTCAGGTGGATAAAATCCTCGCCACATCGACTTGATGTAATTACCGATTTTCGAAATTAGTCTCATTTCTTTGAACAATGTCATGGCTGAACGAAATATCCAAGCGTCCAGAATAAGACCTCCGATTGTAACTTTTCCATCTAAATACGACATGAATTTACCTTCCTGCATAATTATCCAACATCTATTGAGACAATCAAATCAACAACAACAATCAGATTTGCCTTAAGATAATTGCTGCACGGTTCTCATATTCCGCTGCAAGTTTCAATCGATTGGTTTTCCTGTATAAAGATGCCAGATTTTCCAAACAATCGACAAAGTGTTGATGACTAGCTCCAGTTGTTTTTTCCCAAATCATTAAGGCCTGTTGGAATAAGGACTCTGCTTGTCCATATTGACCTCGCATAAAGTAGCAGATTGCGAGATCATTTAGATTGGTAGCAATTTCAGGATGCTGTTGACCATAAATTTGTTCTCTGATTTGCACAGCTGCTATGATGCAAGGCTCTGCTTCATCGTAATACCCTTGACTTGAATACGCATCTGCAAGGTTGTCTAGAGTATTAGCAACTAACGGATGGTTCTTTCCATCCACCCCCACAAATATTTCTAATGCTACTTTGAAGTAGGCAATTGCGTCATCAAAATTATTTTGGTGTTTATTCATCATCCCGAGATTTGCCAAGCAGATAGCAGCAATTGGGCTATTACCTCCATTTAGATTATCGAGCATATCAAGGGTGCGCTTTATGATTGACTCAGCCTGTCGAAATTTTCCTTGAAACGCGTAAATTTCACCAAGCTGACTCATGCTTTGAGCCAGGAGCATAGATTCAGCTGCGTCTTGCTCTGCAATTTTGAGTGCTTCCTGAACAATACCAGTTGCTCTGTCATAGTCTTTCTTTTCAATTAGAGAATAGGCTTGATCATTTAGTTTGTTCCATTCATCGAATGCCTGAGTCGATAATCTTGTTCTCATAAATTGGACCTCCATTGCATAGTTTTATAATAGAAACAAGGTTCTATAAAGTCAAACTTTCCTCAACATTCTCGCTATAACCACCTCTTTCTATTCAGATCACGCAGCTTCTGACCTTCGCTTATCCCTCCCCAAACAACGATAGATTCGCTTGATAAAATAGGTATTAGAACCTACAGCAACCACAATTCATACTTATCATAAGTTGTGGTGTCTCCAAACGATGAGAGTATAAATTGCCACAGTTATTTGGGTGAAACACAATAGGAAGATACAAGTTAAATAAGAAATTGGTATAAGAACGACAGTTACAACTTCTTTACTCTTACGAGAAAATGATTTGTGCGCCGCTATAGATGGATGGACACTATCTCGACTGTTGAAAACGTTGCAAAGCGTTCCAACTGGCTATGGATCACTTTAGTCCAATGAAATCTATCCTTAAGTTAAGTTTTCCAAAGTTTCAAGACTAAATGCATTACATGCAGTTGCAGTGGGAATGATAGTATGTGGTGAGAGTATTTAACCTCGATCAATTTCCATCCCGAAAATGCATTTTTTTACAGGACAGTAAAGTGGTGCGTTGTCTGAACCAATCCTTCAATTCCAAATCCATGTGAAACATTGGAACACTTCTCTCAAACCCTTGCAAGTACTAGCTCAAAGTGTTACAAGGAAAATTGAAACGGTCTGAGACAGTCGCAACACTTCTGGAAAGGAGAAGCACATCTCTATAGGCTGATTCTGATAGCGACTACAGCCACCGCTACCCTCTGAGATCATAAAAGTCGTTTGTAGGGCATCCTGACGCGTTTTAGAGTGGTTTTATAGTGCCATTATAGAGACTATAGTTGAACTCTATTGCACAGCTCGAAGCACTGTAAAATAAGGACTTGAGCTTGTAGTGGGAAGACGTCTGGCCACTTAAAAACTGTTGAAGTGAAATATCTGTGATTCAGCATTAGAAAAATGGTGGTGCGCCGCGAAGGACGAACATTACCACATGCTTCGTCTCATTAGTGGCGGTACGTCACGCCACTTGAAAAGCTTTATATTTCAAGAGATTACACAGTAGCTTATACGACCGTGGCAGCGTGGCAGTGATTTATGATGGATGGTGCGCCGTGTTTGAATGAAGGTGCAGTTTGACCTTCTATGACATTTCTCACTTAGTCGAGTTCTTGGTTTTCGAATTATCGACATATTTATGGAAGTACCGAATCTGTTCGAAATGACTGAAGAACAATTTGAAGCGTTTTTGATTAGATAGTTCACTCTCCTTGAAGCTTTTCGAGTCTATGTAGAAAATTATTGCCAATGAATAAAACAATAGTACGATAACAATAAAGTATAAAAATATAATATAATCACGTATAAATTGAATTACTTTACTATCATGGGAATCTGGATTAGTCATGTTGAAGTAGAAAGATAGCGGGATTAGAGATGCAAGTAAAAAGAAAGGGATGAAAAGACAAACCCTTAGTATGACCTTTCCCTTTTGAGTTCTGATCATATCAAAGAAGCTCATGACTCTGTTTTCCTTTCAAGTTCACAAACGCACTTCGACTTTATTCTCCGCACCCGATATCTGCTGTTTGGGTACGAAATGCTATTCACGAATCTTTTCTGCATGCCATTGACCACCTCCCCATTCGTGATATTCTCCAAGAAGGTTATAGTAATATCTCCATGTACCAGTAATTGTTCGATATGAATCGAAAGAACCACTTATCTTAAACTCGCGATGTACCCTATCATAATAATTTTCGTAATGTATGTATTCGAATTTGCCATCAATTATCGGACCTTCAAACTCAAATACTTTTGTAATTGGATAAGATGCATACTGAGCAGTATTTGCAAGGACACAAAACGTTGCGTCCCCTTTGATATAAGTGTCATCGATGACTCTGAACCAAATTGTCCCATCAAAACATTCAGGATCAAAAGTGTGTTTCGTGGTTTCAATCCAGCCCGACCACTCTCCCTGATACGACGGCGTTTTTGGAGTTGGTGTTTCTGGGATTTCGGTAGCTGTCGGGATAGGAGTTGGCGTAAAGGGAGCTGGAGTATCCTGCGGTTTGGGACCTGTTGCATCATCATCACAGGAAATCAAGAAAAATCCCAAAGTCAGAACAGAACAAATAAGTATGATCTTTTTCATGTCACTCACTCCATCCAAAATCAAACACACCAATTTCACTCGCAAGTTCAGTCATCTCTGAATTTACTAGTGCGGCGTACCAAACTAACCCTGTTGCTGATCCGACTCCAGAAGGCCATGTGAACTCAGGAATGACTGAAATCTCGGTCATGCCGTTTTCAAAACAACCCGAATAGTAATCGAAAGAAGTGAAACTTGGAGCGCAATATAGCTCGCCCCTGATATCCAGAATTACAAACAATCTGGAGTCACACGGTGTAGTGTTTTCAACATTCCAAACGGAAACAGAGCAAGATGATCTATCCCCAGCGTAAAACTGGTGAGATGGCATATTCACATATACTTTACTTACAAGTGGAAGTCCTTGATATTCAAATGCACCAATATCGATAGCCCTGCCCTGTGGACGGGAGTTCCCATCAAAATCGCAATCTGGTGCCTTAGAGTCCGTGCCTCCATCTATGCAAATTGACGTGGGTTGAAGATGGAAGTCGAAAGGGCTGCCGCCTTCAAACAAAGGGGCTGCATCGAAATTACCGATACCTGGATAGCCTCCTTGAATGAGGGAATAACTTACTACTGGTTCAGGTTCATAAGACTCGATCTCATAAGGATAGTTATCCCAAAGAATCGTGTTATGTACCTTCAAAGTGCAAGCAAACCATCCACTGGTTATTCCTCCCCCCCCTTGCTTTGATGAGTTACCGCTGAAAGTACAATTGAATATATCCATTTGAGTCGTAAAAAAGAAAATCCCTCCGCCTTTTTCTTCTGCGGAATTCGCTGAGAAGATGCTGTTGACAATTGTCGGAGAAGAAGATTCACAAGCAAGCCCTCCGCCATGGCCATTCGACAGGTTTTCGGACAAAATGCTATTGAAGATCAGCGAGTCGTCGAAGGTCTGCAAATACATCCCGCCACCATCACATTTCGATACGTTCCTGCAAAATGCGCAATTGGAGATTGTGGTGTCGAGACCATAATCTATGCACAGACCACCGCCATATTCATTTGAGACGTTCTCATTAAACACACATTCAACGATTGTGTAGTTGGAACCATTTCCGATGTAAAGTCCTCCTCCTTTGTAACCAGACGCGTTCTTATAAAAGGAACAATTGGAGATTATCAAATTGCTGGCGCTTACAAAGCAGACTCCGCCCCCCATAGCTGTTGCTGTATTCTCAATAAACGTGCAGTGGGAGACTGTCGATTTGGAATGAAATGAATGGCAAATTCCACCACCGCTACCATTTTCTGCTGAATTTTGAATAAACGTGCAATTTGAGATTGTTGCATAAGCGTAATAGTAGCAATCGATTCCTCCGCTATGGCTACGCGATGTGTTCCTATACAAAATGCAATCTGAGATTGTCGGAGAAGAGAAATCGCAAGCTATTGCTCCGCCATACTCTGCACTTCCATTTTTGATTGTAAATCCTGAGACTATTGAGTCTTTTTCTTCACGATTATTAAAACGAAATCCCCGATGATTTTCTTCCTCCGTTCCCTGACAATCGATAATGCATGTCTCCGCTCCATTCTCCGAAGCGACAGTAATTGCCTTCCCCTTAAATTCAATATCTCTATTCCCATCTCCCGTATAAGTCCCGTCAGCGACTAAAACTGTGTCTCCATCTACCGCAGCATCAATCCCCGCTTGAATAGTCGGCTGATCAGCGGGAACATGTATGATTGCGGCGGAAACAACAAAAGGTGTAATCATAATAATGGTGATCAGTATAATCGCTTTGAACATTAGGGAACTCCTCATTTTGGCGGATCGCATGTCATTCGCTCCAACCGAAGTCGAATACTCCAATCTCACTGACTAACTCAGTCATTTCTGGATTGATTAGTGCGGCATACCAGACTATCCCAGTTGCTGATCCGACTCCAGATGGCCATGTAAACTCTGGCATAATCGGAATCTCGGTCAGACCAGGATTGCAGTCTAGAAAATAGTAATCAATCTCAGTGTAACTTGGCGCGCAATAATACGTCCCCCAGATATCTAGCACGGCAAAAAAGAGATATTCATCAAGAACATACTCATGAGGATTCCAGACAGATCCTATACATGACGCTATGTCGCCTGGCCTGAACAAATGAGACGGCATTTTAATGTATGCTCTGGTTTCCAATGGCCAACCAGTTGATTCGTATGCCCCCATATCAACTGCACCGCCCTGCTGGCGAGCAAAACCTTCAAGATCTGTTGCAGACACATCAGCATCTGTGCCCGCATCAATGCAAGGTGAATTCGGAGACAAATGATTATCAAATGGGTCTCCACCGACAAAGAGAGGATCAACATTGATGTTCCCAATACCAGGAAATCCTCCTTGAATATCGGAATAAGAAATATTGATGTGGTATGTACGTATGGGAACTTCACTCCCATAATCTCCCCACAGTATGCTATTTGAAATACTTAGATTCTCCGAATCTCTTGAATAAATCCCACCGCCGACTTGACTAGTTGCCTTATTTAATGTGAATGTGCAGTTGGTGAGTGCAGCAGAAGAAAAATAATGGGAAAATACCCCACCACCAAAATCTGCCTCATTCGATAAGAATGTGCAATTATTTATATCCATAGAAGAATGGGTGCAACAAATACCTCCGCCCTCATAAAGCGCTTTATTATATGAAAAGATGCTATTGGCTATTTTTACAGAAGAAAAATAGCAATAAACACCTCCAGCGTAATTCCACGCTTCATTCATCGAAAATGTACAATTGTCTATGTCCAAAGAAGATTCGTAGGAGTTTACCCCGCCACCAACGTTAACCTTATTCAATGAGAATATACAATGGGTCATTTTCACGGATGAATTAACGCAAAAAATGCCTCCCTCACCAAACCCTTCATTGTTCACAGAAATTGAGCAATCGGAGATTACAAGTGAAGAGTTTCGACAATATATTCCTCTCCCATAGCTATTTGACATTTTTTTCCCAGAGATGATGCAGTTGGCAATTGTGAGCGAGGAATCTTCGAATGCGATTGCTGCACTCATGTGAAATCCTGAGAAGGAGTTGTTTGAGATCACACAGTTTGTAACTGTTGGAGAAGAACGAAGGCAATATATCCCTGGACCTTCTTTTGTATTATTTTCTGATATATCGCAATCCCTGATGGTTGGAGAGGATTCAAGGCAATAAATTCCGCCGCCTTTATGATTAATCCACGGAGAGCCATTTTTTATCGAAAAGCCTTGTACGATTGCGTTTTCAGTTTCGTAAGTATGAAAGTAAAATCCTCGATGCCCAGTAACTCCCTGACAATCGATAATGCA
This sequence comes from uncultured bacterium, assembly GCA_964472395.1. GTDB lineage: Bacteria > CSSED10-310 > CSSED10-310 > CSSED10-310 > CALFER01 > CALFER01. The sequence continues at coordinate 29,231 of CAYYMM010000004.1, forward strand.
TGTTTCTGGCCCGTTTTCAGAAGTTACAGTGATAGCCTTTCCTTTAAAATCAATATCTCTATTCCCATCCCCCGTGTAAGTCCCATCCGCCACCAGCACCGTGTCTCCTTCAACAGCCGCATCAATCCCTGCCTGAATTGTCGGCTGATCAGCAGGAACATGTATGATTGCGGCGGAAACACCAAAAGGTGCAGTTATAATAATGGTGATCAGCATAATCGCTTTGAACATTTCCGAACTCCTCGTTTGGAATGGTCTCATGTGATCACTCACTCCACCCGAAATCAAACACACCCACTTCACTTGCCAATTCAGTCATTTCTGGATTCATTAAAAACGCGTACCACACGATTCCCGAAGCAGATCCCACGCCAGAAGGCCAGATAAATTCGGGGATCACAGTCAATTCCGTCAGGCCAGAAGGAAAACTCCATTTAATGTAGTCGAAATTAGTGAAGCTTGGGGCGCAAAAGAAATTTCCAAATACATTTAGAATCATGAACAGGGGATAATCATCAAGTGTGTTTTCATTGGGATTCCAGACTGTTACTTCGCTTTTTACTCGATCACCTGGCTGAATTGTGCGTGACGGCATTTCGACGTATGCGCGAGTAATCGCAGGCCATTCCTGGTATTCGTATGCGCCCATGTCTATCGCCCCGCCTTGAGGTCTACTTTTACGATTAAAATCATAAGGAAGTGTTCCAATGTCTGTGCCTGAATCAATACATGGAGAGCTGTTTTGAAGGTGAAAATCTGATTGACTTGAATCAACAAATAAGGGTTTTGCATTTATGTTTCCAATTCCAGTAAATCCTCCTTTAATATCAGAATAGACTATTTGGGGTGAACCATATCTGGAAACTTCCTGTGGTAAATTATTCCAAATGATACAATTACTAATTATCATAGAGTCGCTTAAAGAACAATGAATACAACCATCATTGTTCATGATGTTTTCAGATATGGTGCAATTCATTAATGTACCTGTTGATCCTTGAATACCAACACATCTACCACCATCTTTTGTTGATGTGTTGCTTGCTATTAAACAATTATTAATATTTATGTTTTCTGAATTTTCTATGTAAATTCCAGCACTTGAATTTTGAGAAATATTAACATTATAAAAATACAAATTCGATGAATAGCTGATCTCCACTGTCGCACAGGCTAGACTCCCAGCACTTCCTGGTTCAATCTGGAAGCATTCCATAATTGTGCAGTTAATTATGCTACCGAAAAAGATGTCCAACAAACCAATAGATGCACCAGAAAAATCAGAGGAATTTCTGCTTAGATCACAATTTGAAATTGTTATCGAACCTTTATAACATGCAATTCCCCCGCCATTCTGCTCAAGTGATACATTTTCTGTGATATCACAATTGATAATCGTTGGTGAAGAATTCCAACTGAAAATACCTCCACCCTTATCGTTGGCGATGTTGTTTGTTATTTTGCAATTAATTATTATTAATGAAGAAAATCTGGCATAAATCCCACCTCCTGTGTAATAAGCATGATTGTTTATAAGTCTGCAATCGAGAATTGTTGGGCTTGAATATTCACAATAAATACCACCTCCACGAGATTCATTACCATTTTGTATCGTTAAGCCCCTGATAACTGAGTTATTGCTTTCATTCTTTGTTAGAATAAAGCCTTGATGCCATGGACAGTCAATCACACAGTTCTCTGCACCATTCTCCGACGCCACAGTAATCGCTTTCCCCTTGAAGTCTATGTCCCTATTCCCAGCTCCCGTATAAGTCCCATCCGCGACTAAAACTGTGTCTCCGTCCACAGCCGCATCAATCCCTGCCTGAATTGTCGGCTGATCAGCGGGAACTCGAATTGTTGCACTAAAAACACTGCTCGAAAAAATCATCCCAGCAATACAAATAATCATTACAGTAAGCTTCATGTTTTTGACTCCCCCTGAAATCTGCTTCACTTCACAAATTTTACAACGAGTTGAGTGCAATGTCGAAGGAAAGTGCAATTGAGAATCCCCCCCTCTCTCATAAAACTCGTGCCTCGCTGCCACGCTTCTCTAACTCATTGTAAATATTGATTTGCTATTGCCACAAAACAGCAGTCACCGCACTCCACATGACTTTATGCGAAACCTCGCTGCTATAACATTTCAGTTGTTGTACAATAAACGCTATATTTTACAGCGACTTATAGACTATATTTGTTATAGGAAATTGCTCACAAGCACTATCACCCTCTGTGGCTATATTAATGCGTTGTAGACCATCCTGAGCGTTTTTAGATAGGTTTTATAGTGCAACTTGGAGACTATAGTTGTACGTGATTGCACAACTCGAAGCCTTGTTAAATAAAGACTTGAGCTTGTAGTGGGAAGACGTCTGGCCACTTGAAAACTGTTGAAGAGAAATGTCTGTGAGTTGGCAGCAGAAAAATAGTGGTGCGCCGCAAAGGACAAACATTACTACAAGTTTTGTCTCTTTAGTGGCGGTACGTCACGCCACTTAAATAGCGTTGTATTTCATTCAATTACAGCTACGTCTTTTACAACCGTGGTAGTGTGGCAGTGATTTTTAGATGGATAGTGTGCTCATTCACTCCAGATTCTCAAAGCAGAATATCAAGTGGGGGGATTGTGCGCCGTGACATAGACAGTAACGACGTCGCTTTTGACGTTCTTAGCCCAGATCTTGATGGAGATGAAGATGGTAATTGCTAACTCTCTCACGAATTCAACATGTTATGTCAACCGTGGCAGTGATTTGAGATGATGCATTGGAATGTCGTTCTAGTTTGACATCTCCAATCGATGTTAATCGAGTCTTGGAAAAGGTACTACGTGCTGGTGATCTTGCAGAAAAATTGAGATCACAATATTATGGGGGTGCATGAGTATTATTACTTATGCACCTTCCCTGGCAATAAAAGGGAAGTGTTGCGGATCACTCGGATTCGTAAGAAATACTGTATCAGGATTATAATCAGCTGATTAAATAGAATCTGGCAGATTAATCTGGAACTCAATATAAGCAAACAGTTCGGATACAAATTATATGTTTCTTTTGCGCCATTTTTCACTATTAATTTTTTTTAATTATATTTGCTTTATAAAAATGTTGGCTAATAGTATCTTTCATGTTTGTTCCAATAACTTCAGCAAAATGGTTAATCGTTTCTATCGAAATTATTTTTTCGTCCATCATTAATCTTGTAAATGCCTGATCTGTTTGATGCAATCTTCTAAGATAAGCTAGAAAAATAATTTTCACTTGCATAAGATGGTCGACAGCTTCTATCACCTGTTTGCGAGGATTTGATACTAAAAGACTATATAAAACGCCCAATACACCCAAGCCGCCTGGCACTCCTATACCTACCCAGTTTTGAAGATTGCCTTCAGATGTAAACGCTAAATAAGAGCTGCAAATAATTAGAATAAGGCCAATAATGAAAATTGCAATATCCATTAAAATAGCGACAAAAAAGCCTTTCTGGGCTTCAGTTATTGAATTCTCAAACAAAATTCTTACTTTCTCTTCGGTTTTTTCTAAGATTTCACCAAATTGCTTGATAACATCTGTCCTAGATCTTAGTTTATCGAAAGCAATTCTGCCTCCAATCTCGCTTAATAGCATTTTTGCGATTTCCTGCTGACTTGATGTGCCTCTAGCAATCATGGCTTCGAGTTCTTCGGCGACAATCTTCCTCTCAAGCCAACGAAGCGCACGAGCATATGCTTCTATAATATTTGAATCGCTAAAATCTGACATTGAGATCGATTCTATTATTCTTGATACGGTCGTGCTTATGCCAAGGATCTTTTCTATTGAGCGTGCTGCTTCTCGGGCGATCGAAGGATTATCATCTGCGAGCTCTTCAATAATTATTGGTGCTGAATCAGTTTTTTTTAAATTTCCGAGACCCCTTATTGCAATCGCCCGTATACTATCTTTCCAAGGCATAGGTCTCATTTTAACGATGCATTTTAAAAGAGCTTGCATAGCTAGTATAGACTGCTGCCAATGAGACGGGATTTTAATCAACGCCATTATCGCATCATAAATTATATCTTCATCTTCCGCGTCTTCGACTATTTCACAAAGAGAAGGAACAGCAGCATGAAGAGGAACAATCCTTAAAGCTCGAAGAGCAAACCATTTATTTGCTGGATCGCCTAGATCATGTTGAATTTTATCAAGACTTTTTTTATCCCCAGTAGAGGCTAAGTAGGCTGATGCAAGCATGGATACAAGGGGATCTTCCGTATCCAATGCAACTTCATCTGCAATATCTTTTGTTACGGGATTGTTGCTTGTGATGAAGCCTTCCAATACCCAATACCTAGTCCATTTGAAAGGTTCAATTTTTCTATAAATAAAATCCTTGCAAAAATTTGTTGATTCTTGATCATCATTGGAAATTTTCGCAAGTGCATTTGTTAGCCACATTCTTGTATTCGCAACTTCTCGGTCGAGTTGATCGTCTTCTTTCCCAACATAATATTCGTTCTTTATTGCATTTATAATTAGAGTCTTCAAAAGTTGAAGGTCAATACAATTTGGTGATTCATTAATAAAATCAGACGCTTTGTATCGTCCGACTAACAGATTCGATTTCAGAGAATTAAAGACTCGTATTGCTGTCTCTTTTGGATCGTTCATCTTTAAGATGTGCATGTAAAACTCCTCTCAATGATACGATCATACTGCTCTTCAGAACAAATAACAATCAGATAGGGATTAGATTCCGCTAGACCACGACAGCAACACTAGCTGATCGACCTTGTTTTTGCATTCACTTCATATGGGACAGCGCTGCTCTCCAAGTTAAAACGCTTCTGCGGGCATTTTATCTCGTTGAAAAGCATAATTCCATCGCAATAAGCATTATATTTAACATTATAAAACACTGACAACAACGTCAGTTCAAACTCACTTGAGCCGTGGTGTGTGAGAATGTCTCTCATGCACGCACGGCTCTTTTTTTGTACATGGAGGTACAAAGTCATGAAACGCGAAACAAGAACAGTGCTTGAAACCCCTTTCACCCCAGATCAAATTAAAAGTCGGAAAGGTCTCTGGGGAAAGACGCTCGACTACATCGAAGGACACTCGGTTATCCAGCGTCTCAACGAAGCCTTCGAGAGTGACTGGTCGTTTGAAATCACGGAACACAGCGTGTACGAAGAAGAAGTCGTCGCCATCGGAAAACTCACGGTAGGGAATATCACGAAAATGCAGTTCGGCTCGAACAAGATAACTCGTGATTCGGAAACACACAAAGCCTTGAGCCTCGGAGATGACCTCAAGAGTGCAAGCACGGACGCATTGAAGAAATGCGCATCGCTTCTCGGAATCGGACTGCATTTGTATGGTGATGTCGGTGGCACAATTGAAACGCCTCAGAAGAAAGTTGGACGCCCGAAGAATTCGTCTCCCGCCCCGAAGAAGGCTGATACCACTCCAGAATCTTCTCAGCCTGCCGCGCCCCAACCTTCAACTCCTGTTCCCCCTCCTAAACCTGCGGAAGTTCCCAAGAAACCCGAAGTCCCAAAGTCTGCCCCCTCGAATGGTGGAAACGGATCAGGTAATAACGGCAATGGTGACAACGGGAATAATGACAAAATCACTCCCAAGCAACTCAATTACGTCATGGCTCTCGGGAAACGCCAGAATTTAACAACTATGTCCCTGGATGGAATGAGCAAGGAGATGTTTGATGTGACTCTGGCTTATATTACGAAGAATCAAGCCAGTGCTTTGATTCAGCGACTCACAGCGTAAGAAAAACAGTCATCTTCACAGAACTCAGGGCGGGGAATATCTTTTCTCCGCCCTAACTTTTTATTTTTTTGTGCGCCCGACAATATGCATATGTGTCTTTTCGGGTGCAAAAACAATCACATAAAAAGAAATTCTATCATTGATCCCTTTGACCTCTCAGCTAAAAACGTATAGTCTCGCATTAGCAGAAAACCTAAGGGACATGACCTTACATAATGGAGGGAAACATGATTATCAAAGGACCTTATCAAACTGTCGTTACGAAGGAGGATCTGCGCCGTTTAGGAGAAAACAACCCGAAAGTCCATGGTGAAGGACCATTCACCGACGAGGATCTGGAAGGCCATCCGATGCTCGGCCAGTATACGATATATATCGTTGAAGTGTTCTCTACGGTCACAACCGATGAAATGCTTAAAGTGCTCGATGAGAACAATCTCAAATCAGCTACCGTGGATCATCTGGTTATGTTCCCGCGGTATAAGCATCCTGAAGTGAAATTTCCAATTGCAGTCTTGCAGTCGCCAGGAAGCTCTGGTTGGACAAATCCTGAGGGCCGTTTGCTTTGTCCAGTCGCAGAAGTGACCCCTGATGGTCGCGGTCTTGTGATCGATGGGCACCCGATAGATGAATCTTGGAAAGGGACAAACCGATTCTTCGCCTTGCCAAAATAATCAGCGGATATCTTCATTCAAGAAATTAGAGCTGCTCAGAAAACGTCAATATAAGCGCTTGTTAAGAACAATACTTTAACAATAGGGATCAGTTTCGACGGGAAAGACTCGTTGGATGCTGGTCCCTATTTTTTATGTACAATAAGGAGAATGTTTATGAACTCAACAATATTGGAAGAACCCCATGTGTCGTTTTCTCAGATCAACACATACTTGGGATGCCCGCTGAAGTACAGGTTTGCTTACATCGAGCAGCTCGCTCCTGAGTTTGTTCCGTCAGCACTTCCTTTCGGGGGCGGCTCCACGAAGCATTTGCCGAGTTATACAGGAGTATCCTCTTTGACGAAGGCGAAGATAATGACTCGATGCTCGATACTGCTCGAAACATGCTGTGTGTGTTCCACGCAAGTGTAAAGCCGCTGATTGACCGCAGCTGCGAAAACTGACAAAATCGGCTCAAGATGTGGGCGTATGGAATAATCAGATGAGGTTCGAAATGACTCAGCAGGCAATTCATTTTCCATTCTCATGCGGCAATGCGATCGTGCATGAGGATCGGATTACTGTCAAGAAAGGGCTGACAGGCCAAACTAGCCTGGACATCACTTTTGAGAATATTCGAACCATTCGTCAAATGGGTTCTCACTACCATATTCTGACAAACGACGGCGGCTTCTATTCAATTCGTTCGCCTAAGCGATCACACAAAGAATACCTGCTCGAAATTTGGTGGAATCGCATCGAAAGCTTGCTTAAATCTCAAGGATATCTGTCGGGTGAGATTAGGGACGTCGGATTAACGGACAAGATCAGCATCGGAGCTTATCCTGCCATTTGTTTTTTGTTAATTTGGTGGTTTTTTCTCCGTAAAATCCCATTTTCAACCTTGCGATATTGGGATCGACCGCAAATCGCGGTGTTTGCGACTCTGAGCGTGGGTTTGTTATTATTCTTTAGTGTTCCATTGATTATGTCTTTGAGGATACTCTTGAAGAAGCACGCTTGGAGAGGAGCGTGGCGCATAAATACTGACGGATTTTGGCACGGAGCTAACAGCAAAGCTCTTACCAAGCTGACACCCACTTCCGAGGATGAGTTCACGCTCAATGCTATAACATTCCCGTACCTGAGATACGGCGGACGCAGAATTCCGCTTGAATTTCTCGGTTACGGGAGCTTGCTGAGGGATCTGTTCGCGCTGCACTTGCGCAAGGCTGGGGTTCAACTTGCGGTTGATCGCTTATGGCCAGGCATTCTTCGGTCCTTGTTCATTCCGTTGCCGATGCTCGGCTGGTATGCTCTCGGGAAATGGAGTGGATTGGCTTTGCGTGACCAGGATTGGATGGTGATACTGCTTGTAGGGCTTTTTTTCTGGTGTTTTTGGATCGCCATTCAACTCCACTACGGAAGAATAGCGATGCGGGAGTATGAGGGTATGACGAAACGTTTGGATGCTTTGGAGAAGAGCTTATAACATGCCCGAAGATTACACGTTGTTGTCATATTGCGGATTATACTGCGGCGGATGCGGATCATACGAAGAAAACTCAGTCGTCGGATGCAAAGGATGTCGGATTGAACCAAATCTCGTAAATGATTGCCCGACAATTCCGTGCGCAGTCAAAAAAAGGTTGTTGCATTGCAATGAGTGTTCAGATTTTCCTTGCGACATGATGACCACTTTTTATAACGACGGAATTAAGCACCATGCACTGGCTTATGAAAACATAAAAAGAATTCAAGAGATCGGTCCAGTAGCCTGGTTATCTGAACAGTACACCACGCACACCTGCTCATGCGGGAAAAAGAGACTCTGGTTCGATACGACATGTCGGCACAAAAATGAGGGAAAGATATGAGCCTCTCAGCATTTTGGAAGAAAGCTATTACTGCAATTGCTGGTATTATATTTTTGATTATAGCTGTCAGATATGGAGTGCCTGCTATTTTTGAAATGAGATATTATGCAAATATTCGGCACAGAAATCCTTATATTCCAAAATCAGCTACGAAGATTCACATTTGGTCCGACAAGATCTGGGATTTCCATGGTGATGGAACTTTGTTTATTACATTTATTTGCTCTGAAGAAGATATTATTAAATTAATAGATAGATTCGATAGGTTCATAAAGAACAAAAAAATAGGAATGTTGGACCAGAAGGCTGTTAATACGATATCTGGTCTCAATGCCAATGTGGCAAAGGAATATCTTCCCGACACAAAGAAACCCTATTATTATTATTGTTTTGGCGAAAGCCAGTGGGGTCTGAATTCTATTTATTATCAGCTTTACATTATTAACTCGGAGGAGAAGAAGTTCTGGCTGTTTGAATATTCTAACTAAATAGACATAGTGATCATCATTTTTGCAGTTAAACAGCGCTCGCGATACTCCTAAAACGCTCAAGCGTCAGCTAGCGATCGCTCGCGACGGGCGAGAATAAGCTCCAATTCAACACCCCGAGAACGCGCTAAAATGCCCCATAACGCATGATGTTACTCTTTTAATATAATCACCTTGCCTGCCTCTATAGCGAAATCACTGCCTCGCTGCCACACCCGACTTATCGTTTTGATTACATTGTCATTTCCACCAACCGAGGCAGCGTGGCACGCAAAATGGAGAAGTGGAGTGCATGCCGTTTTGATAATAAATAATATTTAACACTAACTACTGATCACGGCGCACATACAACACTCACATAGTTGTTATAATTCAAAGAGTTGCTTTAACTTTTCTCTGTTTCTGCGCCCCCATCACATTATATTATTCAATTTCAAATGGGAAAACTCGCCTCAAAACGCGTTTAGTTAAGTAGAGACCGCAACGATGCCAATCTCGAAACAAAGGACCCTCGAAAGCAAGGAGAATTAATAAAGAACAACCCCCCTAGAAGAACAAGACGTGCTTCTCTCAATCGAAATGCTCAAAGAGTCACAGAGTCAAGTTAGCCCTTCACCCGTCTCAGATATGAACGAAATCAACCACTCGGAGTGCGCTCAATGGAAGTGGTTACCCGTGTACAAAATCGGTCGGGTATGGCGAATGCGGATCACTGCATGACGGACAAAGCCAGAAACACCTATGTTGCTGAGATCTGCAGGATCAACGTTCACTGGTTACCAGAATTCTAGGCAGGTATCTGGATGAAATCACGCCACTGGATGTGCAGGCTTGGAAGGATCAACGCGTGAAAGAGCACGTACGCTCGACAACGCTTTTCAATGAACTCCGTGTGCTCAAAACGATGTTCGCCAGAGCAAAAGAATGGGGTCTGTATGAAGGCGACAACCCCGTGAAAAAACTCCCGAAAACCTTCCGCAAGAAGATTGCGTTCCTGTCGGCGGAGGAAGTCGAACGATATCTGGCATCCTGCAGTACTTCATATCTACCGATCGCGGCAACATTCATCTTCACGGGAATGCGGAAAGGGGAACTGCTCGATCTGCGATGGTCGGATGTCGATTTGAAAAAGAAGATGATTTCTATCCGATCGGATTTAAGTCGGAAGAACAGCGAAGGTAGGGACATTCCGATCAATAATCAGCTTTCAGAGGTGCTGAAGAGATTGCCCAAGACTTCGGAGTATGTATTCCCTGGCGCGGATGGAATTTCACAGCGGAATTGCTTCAAACGCCATCATCTCGCAGCGAGAATAAAAACCAATCTTCCCAACTCAACATCCATCATCTTCGACATCCTTTCGCCAGCCTTGCGATACAGCAGGGATTCGACGTTGGAGCAGTATCGAAACTACTCGGTCACAACTCACTCAAGATCACGATGGAGATCTATCACCACCTGAATCCTGACCATGCTAGAAAAGTTGTCGATGGATTGCCGATTTCCATTCCCAACAGGTTAGACAGAGGTTAGATTGGCACCAGAATGAAAAACGCCCACTTTTCGAAGTGGGCGTAACAGCTTGATTTTATTGAATGCACCCAGCAAGGCTCGAACTTGCGACCTTTGGATTCGTAGTCCAAAGAAAAAAACACTCAACCCATTGAAACACAAGGCTTTTTATCAGGCATGATTAGAATTATCTAACCTATATCTAACCTTGGTTTTCTTCTCGGATATTTATTTCAATCGCGTTTATCATGTAAGAGTTTAAAGTCAAATTTCTCTATCACACCTGAAAGCGATTCGATTTCATCAGTCAACAATTTGATTGCATAGGCCATATTATTTCTTGCGTTCTTATCGTCTGTCTCATTCACTAAATCAAGCCCCGCTGCAATGAAACGAAGTTTTCCCTGGCACTCTGCAAACTCGTAAAGAAAATCTGACATCTTCATTTCGATTGCTTTTTTCTGTCGCTCTGCTGATCGCTTATAATCTGGATGTCTATCGATTTCAAATTTAACTGGATTCATGATATAATGTCCTCATGGGATTGAAAAATCCCTTTGTTTGTGGGGGGAAGTGGATAGTTGGTAGCTTGACGCTTCCCCCTGTTTTTTTTATACCCCTTCCTTCACTCCGTTATCAAACAACTTACCACCGCCCAAACTCTGATAATAGTTTTCGAGATCCGGCTTGCTGATTCTGAACCCGCGCCCTGTTTCCATCGCTTTTAGCTTTCCTTCTTTGATTGCTCTTCTGATGTGAGTAACACTAAACCCGAGCATCTCTGCTGTTTCTTCAATCGTGTATGCTGCTTTTTGAACCATATTTCCTACCTCCATTGTGTGCTTGCGCCCCGTTTATCGAAAGCGCGATCATGAACAGAATAACCATCTAAACCAGATTGTCAAGCATTATTCTTATTCCATGCTATTTCTTGATATTCCTAGCTTATCTCATCTATTCTATGTCCGATAAGGAACATTATGTTAAGTTGAGCCTAAAAACAGCGCAACTTGTTGATTTTATTGATTTATCTCTGTTTTATACCCTTAACCAATTAGTTATCATAAGTCTGCAAGCTATTGATTCTATTCACTTTTCAATTTTCAGCACAATCACATATAAATGATTATAGTGCACTATTCCGAACACTGAAGAGAAAACCGGACACTGAAGAGACGCAATTACATTTATTAAAAGATTCAATTCTCAATCATATCCCTATCGTTCCCCAGTGCCATTGCAATGAGTACAAATCGATGATCCTTCACCATTACAATGCTCACAAGTCTCATATTCACCTGTGAATATGTTTCTTTTCAGACCATTAACACAAAAAATACAATCTGTTCTACCCGTCCCTTTACATCCATAGCATACCCGAGGTTTTGTAATTTCTTTCTCGTAGTTTCTTTCGACACGATCAAAAAATGACTTTGGCGTTGGTTCAACTTTCTGTCTCGGGAATGCAGGTCCGGATGATGAATCGCTTCCACCCGATAAAACTTTGCTCTTTCGTATCTTTTGAGCTGGTGTCGCCGTTGGATCTGGATCACTTCTTACTGACTCTTTTGTCTCTTGAGTTGGATATGGGGTATAGGTTGGTAATGGTGTATATGTTGGCGCTGGTGTTGGTGTACTTGCTGCATAAGCAATGCTTCTCTGTGCCGATTGCGCGATGCTCCTTTTCGGCTTGTTTAATCCCTTGATAAATGAAATTAGCAGCAGAAATGCTACCACCACTGCAAGTATTCGTCCGGCATACGAATAAATCTGTTTCTGATTCTTCACGTGTGGAACCGGCACCGATTCACCCTTTTTCCATTCAACAGTTTTTGTTCCACACTTTGAACAGAAGGCAGGATCACCGCCCTGATACTCTCTGCATGTTGGACAGTATTTCATACATATGCTCCTCAACAATATCTGCGATTGGAAGAATTCAAGGCAGTTCGTATGTCCAAACATACTCACGATTTAGAGCACCCAGAAGCTTCCCGATCTGCCCAACTCCAATCGAATCTTCTCTTGCTACGCTTATGACTTCATCATCAAAGCCTGCTTCGGGGCGTGCGATCAAGATAAAGGAATTTTCTTTCAATTCTTCCGGTCTCATGTCGTAATTATGTAGCGAGTATCGATATGCATCAGACATGTGAATAATCACAGATGACAGACCTTCCGTTCGATCAACTCCGATTATGATTTCTTCCTCGTGAGGAAACTGATAGACCCTTGTGACTTTTTTATGCGATGTGAGCGCATTTGTTACAAACTTTTTGACACTATAGCTTAGATCCTTCCCCATTAGAGCTTCCTCCTTTTAACCAAAGATAAGCTTTCACCCGTGTTTCATGTAAAAAACAATCATACTCTGCCTTCTCATGCGACCGAAAAATTGTTAGGTGCAAAGCGGTATTAAATTTGCGCTTAAATGATCGCTTGATCTTCTTAAGCTCCGCTGAAATTTCACGTCTTCTTTTAGGTTCTATATCGTGAATGAGAAAGCATATATCCACATCTTGCGGACGTAAGCGCTCGCGGAGAATTGAACCTAGAAAAAAACCCTCAATGATTGGAATGTTTCGATTAATAAATTCATCTTCGATCCAAGTTCCTGTTACTCGGAAAAAAGCACCTGGGTTTTTAACATCAGACGCAAGGTCATTTATCAGTCTCTCAAACTCGACTGGAAATTGGTTATCTGAATACTGTACAGAGGGATCTTGACAGTGTATTTCAAACACCTCAATATGATTTATCATTTTAATAACAATAGGTTCTATTTCATCCGGGAAAAGTGCCATGTATTGTTCAATCAATTTCTTTATCAGATTATTATTAGGAACGATCTTTTCTTTTTTCAACCTATCCCATGCCTTCAAATCCCATCGAACATCTTCTGTAAATTTTGAACTAGAATTAGGGCCAAAATTTTTAAAAATACGCTCATTATCCCTCAATATTTTTCTGATTTGTATTGCCACGCTGCGTAATGATGCGATTTGGGGGAAAGTAAAAATTGGGTCTGCAACCATAGAATAATTATTGTAGTATTTTCGGTTCTTTTTTGGAAGCAACATAGAACAACGTGTTAGAAGAATTGGAACTAAAATACCTGAAAAAAGCCATTTGATTGCATCGTATATGATAATTAACGTTTGGTATATTTCCATAACACCTCATTTCGGTAACACCTCCATGTTCAATCCTGAACCGCATGGATATTTTTGTCAATACTCCGAACTATTCCCGAGGTGTTCGCAATTCCCCTGGAAGATCGATCGCGATCA
>CAYYMM010000004.1:42933-73695 GCA_964472395.1 uncultured bacterium
AGGGATTCTGCCTTAGAGGTGCCGTCGAAGATGTTCACCTGGTCGCGACATCCGGCACCGCCCCGGCACCTGGTAAACGTCTCGGGGGATTCCAGCAGGGACACTCCGAACTATTCCCGAGGTGTTCGCAATTCCCCTGGAAGATCGATCGCGATCACCGGCACCGCCCCCGGCACCTATCCATCACATCGATGTGGGGATACCGGAACCCTACCACAAGGAAGATCGATTGCCCTGGAAGATCCTGGAAAGATTTCGATGGGATTCTCACCGGCACCGCCCCCGGATCTACATCGATGGGATTCAAGTTCGCAGTAATGAGCAACCAGGGATTCTGCCTTAGAGGTGCCGTCGAAGATGTTCACCTGGTCGCGACATCCGGATTCGGACGCTTTAGAAAAGTTAAACTTCGCTGTAGAATAATCAAAGATAGGAGTTTTCATGAACAACTCTCAGAACGCCAATGATCCAAAGGACATCGAAAAAAAGCAAAAAGATACTCCATGCATTGCATCAGAATACAACGATACAGAAGAAGAATATGATCCCAACAGTTGTTACTTGTATGCCCAAAAGCTTAACGGAGGATTGAGAGTAACTTTAATTCCACCGCTTAATGATCTTCGCCAGAGAGCTTCAAATAGATCAAACACCAAGAAACGGGCACTACATTCGATCGCCCCACAACTCTGCAACGATGAAAAAACAGATAGCAATAGAATGAATTGCAAACCAGATCAAAATTGCGACAAGTCCGAGTATGTAATCACACCAGATATGCTCGAAGAAAACTCAGAAAACTTTTATCAGAGTTTACGTCATGTGAAGGTGACAAAAGGAAAACCAAGTAGAAAGAAAAAAACCGCAAGCAATGAACCGCTCGACAAACAATCTGATTTACCATTTTAAGTTGTTTTTCCATCCTTCAAATTTTAATTTTATAGAATTCTCAAAAGCACCGAGAATAAGCATCCCAATTATAAATTTGAAAGTTCGCGCACTCCCAGCAAGCACCATGCTTCAAAATTATGCACACTTGATATGCACTGAAAGAAACTTGATATTCTCAAAAAGATAAAACCTATGCACCCTTGGGATGCACCGGACATTGTTTTTATATCTTATGGGGTTATTTTCAAACTGATTAAAACCGATAGGTTTTCACACACAAGAAACTCAGGTTTTCTAAGGTTTTATTAGCCCCGTATCGAATTGACTGAACACCTTGTTTTATCTGTGTTTTTAACAGAAAGAGACTTGTTTTCTTTTATCAACTCATTGATTCGATTTCTGATCTTCGATTTCTTCATTAACCGGCATGCTCTAACGTGTGCGCTTGCCTCTTCATAACCAGCCATAATAGCCGCCGTTCGTCCGCAATAATGCGCCCTGATCACATAAAACAAGCAAAAAGACTCCTGTTTTTCACTCAATACATGCTTCATTCTGTTTGGTTTTCTCTGTTTTTTCATCAGTATTCCGATGGTTCAACTTCCTGATGTTCGTCAAATAGGCTCTCTGATTCGATAATCACCGAATCGCAACCCCAACCAGGCCCGGCACTCTCTTCAATATGCTTTTTCAGCTTCTCAACTGCGATTTCGGCGCCCTCGAAAGTATCATGCTTTGACGCAACCAACCCGCCCCTCTCGTTCATTCTCTTGATAATCACATAGAACATGATACACCCCCTTCAATTCTTTGTTTCGTTAGTCTGGAAGTACGCATCCAATACATGCTTTTATCTTGTTTCTTGTGACAAGTCTGAATCAACCAACATAGCTGTTTTGCCTGATTTCTGATCTTCAACCATGATCACCGTAACCACATCAGGCATGGTCTTTTCATTCTGCAAGTAGTTTATAACCGATTCGAGTATCAAACCTTTTTCATATTCACTTAAATCAACCTTTTCATTCTTTTTAATCTTATCGAATATCTTCCTGATTTTCTTCACATCTTCCTGATTTTCAAGCGAACCAACCACCATTTTTTGAACCACCAATTTGATCACTTAACCGCCTCTCTTTCAATTGAAGAAGATACTCGATAACCCCTATCTCTGATCACGAACACCTCAACTTTGCTCAAATCCTTCAATAGCATTCTCAAGGAAACACCGGCTTCATAGGCTTCTCTCTCTGTCTGATGTTTTGACTTTACGGCTTCTCTTCCACTGTTTCTGTGTTCTGAATTACAACGCAGTACATACTACCCCCTGTTCCTGTTAAAAATAATCTTCAATAGTTTTTTCTCTTAGCATGTTCTCAATTGCCTTAACTACGTACCCAATTGAATCTCTAACTACTGTTTTTCCAACCTCTAACTGAATCTCTAAATCTCTGCATATTCTCAGCAATGCTGCATAATCGTCTTGTCTCAATAAATCTAGCTCTCTTGAAGCTGGTATAAATCTTAGAACTTTCTCGGGATCATCTATTTGAAGTTTTTCATAATTGAAAAATTTGGTTTTCTCGCACGCATTGACAGACTGACTGACAGACGCGCCCCCCGCGCCCCCGCGCGTTTGGTTTGGTTTGTCTGTCCTTTCCTCTCCTTTCATTTCATTTTCTTTCATTTCATTTTCTTTAGTTTGGTTTAGTTTACTTTCCTTTAGTTTAGTTTGGTTTGGTTTAGTTTGGTTTATGCACTTTTCTAGGGGGATAACTGGGGTTTTCTCGGGGGAAAACTCGGTTTTCTCCTGAGATAACTCAATTTTTTCCTTTTTTGACCTATACTTTCCTCTTTTTTCATCGACTATATCCAGCATTTTTTTAACTCCATTGCTGGTTAGCACTTTTTTATCTTCGAAAACTTCTTTATCGAATAAACCAACCTCAAGCGAACATGAAAGAATCTCATTGAATACGTCAATTGATTCACCGAATTTTTTTACAATACTTTTGAAGATAACCGGATTGCTCAAATCTAACTCACCGTTTCCAGTTTTATAAATCATCTCAAGCATTCTGAAAAAGAAAGCATAACCAATATTCCCATATTCTGACATAAGAGCCTCAATCTTCACATCATTTGAGGCGTTCGTATCGTGTGAAAAATAATCCATACCTTGCTTTAAAGGTCTAGCCATAATTACACCGTCATTCCTTGAATCATGTTTTGTTTTTCTGTAGTATTGGTCATGTGCAATTCCTTTTTATCCCCGAGTCGCAGCGCCCCACTCTGACTCGGGGAACTTTCTATTCCCTGGTCTTGTTTCTGAAGTAATTTTTCAGACTGTTCAAATTAACGAAAATCGCCTTGTATCCCATATCTAACCTTTCGGCATAAAATGAGAAGACAAGGCGTTTATTGACAGCTTCTTGAATTTCGCTTTCTGGTATTCCGGACGCGATCGATGCTTCCCTAATCGGAAGATTCAGAATCAGATTCTTTCTCACTCAATATGCCTCTTGCGCGTTCAATCATCTCTGCAAACTCATTGAGTCTGGACAACTCAAATCTGATACCTTTTTTCGTGGGTCCGGTGTATGAATCTGTTTCAACATATTCTCGAATATCGACGTATTGGATATTCTGAAAGGTTTTGATTGCGATACGGATATAAGCCCCAGCGCGTTTCTCGAATCGCATCAACTCAATATCGTTTGATTCTGGCATAATCACGCCCCCCTCAAGACAATGTTCAGACTGATACAGTCTGCTTGTTCTGTTTATGTTCTTCGATGTATCGGTTTATGTCTTCAATATCGTATCGAACCGCCCGCCCCATCTTAACTACAGGAATCGGAAGCGTCTTCCGGCATGCCCCCACAGCAAGCGTCCCCGCCGTGGTTGCGAGATACTCCGCTGCTTCTTCTCTTGTCAAAAGCCTTTTGTTTGTCATGTATTACCTCCTGTTTCTGAGTGCTTATCCGCACTATCAAGAGGTAATATAATTCTTAGAAATTAACCCCGCTCACGAGCCAGGTTAAACCTTTTTATACAGCCTCACCCATTTCATTAAATCGCGAGTTATCATCTTTTGAGAGTATGGTAGTTTGTGGCTATTCCGCATAATGAATTCACTTATTTTTATGTTTGGATTTTTCTTCCTTGCTTCTTCCCAAGCGTTTACACAGAGAAGCTGCTTCTCGGTCGCAACAACTTTTCTTTCCTGATTGCTCTTTTGTCTGTTTATCTCGCCTTTTTTTAAGTTCCTTTTCTGCTTGGTCCCGCTGACTATCTCTTTACTATGAAGACTTATGAATAGCAGCATGATGTTTCTTAAGGCAATATAACTGACACCTGTTGATCCTTTGATATCATCATACAATCCTTTTATTTCTTCACGAGATAACTGATGTTTCTTTAACTCAATCTCGAATCTCTTATCAATTTCAGAAATCATCCTTCTCATTTCATTCAAAACCATGAAATTAAAAACTACTTCTTTGCCGAGATTATCTAATCCCAAATCCTTACATTTAGATTCAAGGGATTCACGGTTCATTCCCTCGCAAAAAACATCTGCAATATGAAAGGTTTTTTTCAACATTTCGATATCATCATTCAAATATTCAATCCATTCACCATAATTTTCACTTTTACATGCTTCGTCTTTTTGATCATAAAACGTGATAGATCCGGTTAAAACTTCATCTGATCCTGGAAGATTTAAAAAGAATTTAGTTCTTTTCTTGTCCACCATTTCCGGACCCTTCCTTCATTCCCTTGATTGCCTTGTTCACGCTTGCCCGTACAGGATCTAAATTTAACCTTGCATAAATCGCAGTAGTATTCTGATTCTTGTGTCCTAAACTCTTTCCAATCACTGGTAAACTTGCACCCATCGCGGCTTGCCAACTTCCTAAAGTTCGTCTTAAATCGTGGATTCTCAAATCTTCAATTCCGGCCCTTTTCAATAACTCACTCCATGCTTTTTTAGGTTCCGTAAGGTGTCCTGTTTTGCTTCTTGAAGGGAACACGAAAGGCGATTTTCCTTCACTTGCTTCTTTTCGTTTTCTCAGTATCTCAATAGCCTCTTCTGACAAGATAACTCTCATCAGATCACCGCTCTTCGATTCACTGCCTTGAATAGTCCACACACCCGAGTCAAGATCTAAGTCACACCATTTCATTGATTGAACATTGCCGCGCCTGGCACCCGTAAAAAGAGACAAACTGAAAAAGTCTCTCATGTTTGGTTCTGTACAAGGTGCCGATAATGCCTCAAAGAATCTTCTCAACTCATCGGCACTCATAAAGCGTTCTCTGCTTTTTTCTCTGAACATCTGAACACCCGCACCCGGATTCATGCCCTCGAAGTAACCGCGTTTTATTCCAAAACTAAAAACTGATTTCAATAACGCGAGCGACCTATTAGCTATACCGTTACCTGATTCGTTCCCGATCTTTACATGCAACCTTCCAACCATATCAGAATTGATTTCTTTAACTTGCTTACGACCCAAGGAAGAAAGGTGATTCTTATAGTTTAACTCATCCCATTTACTGCTTTTCTTTTTCGGTTTCGAGTGTAGAACCATGAACAGATTGAACAGTGCTTTGAATGTTATTCCTTTATTTGATTTCTTTTCGGTTGGATCATCACCCCTGGCATAATCACCCGACAACTCAGCACACCTCACACGCGCCTGATAAACCGTCATTTCTGGAAAGGTATCTAACTTAATCCATCGAACACGCCCTTCGAATTTGCGAACATAGTAGAAGGTTTTCCGGCCCGTCCTGGAAACTCTGATTCTTAAAAACCGGTTTTCAGTATCCTTATAATCCATGTATCTAACTTTCGGGATATCAACCATCTCTAAAAACTTCTTTGTAAAGTTAACCGATTCAACCTCTTTTTTCTCTCTCATTTCTGCCTTGCCTCTCGATTCTATCTAACCTATATCTAACCTCGTGCGTTAAATTCAGTTAAATTCAATTATATTAGGTTAACATTGAGAGCGCAATAGAACACGCAACAAAGCATTGAAAAGCCTTATTTTTCGTGGGTTTATGTTGATTTTATTGAATGCACCCAGCAAGGCTCGAACTTGCGACCTTTGGATTCGTAGTCCAACGCTCTATCCAACTGAGCTATGGGTGCTCGCAATCCCAGCGGAGAGGGTGGGAGTCGAACCCACGGTACAGGTTTAAGCCCATACGACGGTTTAGCAAACCGCTCCCTTCGGCCACTCGGGCACCTCTCCCAAACCATTGGCGGAGGGAGTAGGATTCGAACCCACGGAGCACGTTAGCGCTCTGCGGTTTTCAAGACCGCCGCCTTCGACCTCTCGGCCATCCCTCCAAACCCGCTCACCATGCCCCAGCCACGGGACATCGAAAGCGGAAAGAGCTTATATCGGGACGAGGGATCTTGTCAATCACTATTTATGGGTCCGTACGGGCGTTTCGCGAAACGCCCGTTCCAACGCGAAGCGCCCCTCTCCCCTTCGCGAAACCCCCATATCATGTTATTATCAATCCCCATGATCGATCCCCCCCTCCTCCGCCTCATCAAACGTATCGCCCGCACGCGCTACACCATCGATCTCGCCGTCACCCGCGCCATCCTCACCCTCAAACGCGAACCCCGCTTCCTCCTCAAAGGCCAATGCGTCGCCTGCGGCCGCTGCTGCGAAACCCCCTCGATCCACATGAACCTCCTCACCCGCCTCCTGCCCTCCGCCCGATCGATCACCCTCGCATGGCACCGCCTGGTCAACGGATTCGAATTCCTCGCGGAAGACCGCTCCGCCTCCATCTTCATATTCACCTGCACCCACTTCGACCCGGTCACCCGCCGCTGCGACTCCTATAACTCCCGCCCCGGCCTGTGCCGCGACTACCCCCGTAACCTCCTGTACTCCATCCACCCGGAGTTTTTCCCGGAATGCGGCTTCCGACCGGTCGATCGAAACGCCGACCGCTTCAAAGCCATCCTCGAAAACCAGAACCTGACCCCCGATACACTCGATACACTCAAAAAAAATTTGCACCTGGAATAAACCTATCAGCCTATGGACTTCTCAACGGATTTTTCGTCTAATCACTCCATCCCGTCACCCCGCCGGTCTGTGAGGTCCTGCGGTTCGACGCTCATCGACCCTGGAGTTTGTGCCATGCGCCCCTGGCTCTTCGTTTCGGATCTGCACGGCAAACCGTCACGCTTCAAGTCGCTTCTCTCGGCAATCCGCCTCCAACTCCCCGAGGCTGTCCTGATCGCCGGCGACATCCTCCCCCACCTCTTCACCTCTCTCGCGGACGCCGGGATCTCCTCACCCCACAACGACTTTCTCGCCGACTTCATCATCCCGGAACTCGATGCCCTCCGAGTAAACCTCGATGCCGATTACCCCGCCATCTTCCTGATTCTCGGAAACGATGACCCCCGCATCGAAGAACCCGGCATTCTCGACGCCGCACACACGGGCCTTTTCACCTACTGCCACTACCGCATCACGGATTTCAAAGGCTACCGGATTCTCGGCTACTCCTACGTCCCCCCCACCCCGTTCCTCCTGAAAGACTGGGAACGCTACGATGTCTCGGCCTACGTCGATCCCGGTTGCATTCCGCCGGACGCGGGCCGCCGATCCGCTCCCATTCCCGATGAGGAGTCCCAGACCACGACGATTCGGGAAGATCTCGACTGCCTCACGACCAATCTCGATCCCGCGCGCACGATCTGTCTGTTCCACTCGCCACCTTACCAGACACTGCTCGACCGGGCCGCGCTCGACGGCAAGTTCATCGATCACGTCCCCCTGGATGTTCATATCGGCAGCATCGCGATCCGGCGATACATCGAATCCCGCCAGCCACACCTCACACTCCACGGCCATGTCCATGAATCCACCCGCCTCACGGGCCACTGGAAAGAACGTATCGGCGGCACCTGGTGCTTCCAAGGCGCTCATGACGGCCCGGAACTGTCCATCATCCGGTTCCTTCCGTCCGATCCGGAGGCGGCCGAGTGTGTGTTGATTCCTGAAGGGTAGAATGTTGGGGCGTTTCGCGAAACGCCCCAACACCCCCTACGCGAAACGCCCCTTACGCTATCGCCGCGGTTTACCGACTACCAACGGTTTGGCCGGATCGGTCACAGCACCGATCTTCACGGCATAACTTGTCTTTCTCCGGATATCGTCATCGGTCACGATATGCACATCGAGCAACCCGTCGACATTGTACCCCGACCGCAGATAGTTCATCTCGGCCAGACAATGGCTCCATCCATCCAGCCAAATCAGGAGTTGATCTCGCTGCGCATCGGTCCCGTCAAAATGCACCAGCAGGTCGATGTCGCTTCCCGGGCCTGCCGTCGCGTTTTTCGTACTGCCGAAGATATACATCGCTTTGACGCCGAATTTCGTCGGATCCGTGTTTGCAGCAATCTGCTCGGCCATCCGCAACCGCCACGTCCAGTAATCCTCGGGAGCCTGATCCGCTACTTGAAGCCGCTCCGCCGATACCTCCGTCGTCGCTGAAGGCTGACCGAGATACCCGATCGCCTCACCCAGATCACCGTTCATCAGAACCTTCAACACGAGACCTTCCATGACGCGCGGTACGTCAATCACCCGCACGGCATCACCCAACTGAGCAAACTCAGGAGCAATTTCCGGGAAGATACTCGGCATCCGCGTCAGGAATCGCTCGTTGAAGACAACACCCTCATCATCCGGATACAGCGGCAGATATCGGATCGACGCCTCGACCAGATCCTGGAAGAAATGCGTGCCGAACGACAATTCCGGCACATAGTTTCCCTTCTTCCGGGCAATCTCGATCAGTACGGATGTATTGTTGAAATCGGAGTATGTGACACTGACCCCGAGTTTGATATCGCCGCGACTGCCCCACCGTCCCGGACCCATCAGAATGAACTGCCGCTTCGGAAGGATCTTGTTGAGGCGTGCCACGGCACGTCCGATGTTGCGCAGTTCGTCGAGATCCGAGATTTCGCTGTATTTCTGAGGATCGACATACACGATATGCGTGACATCGGGTACTTTTCCGTTCGAAATGTACTTTGTCGCCGTGAACAGAATCCGGTCGGTCGCAATGTCTTTCGGGATCGGAACAGCCACCGTGCCATGCGCATAACTCTGAGGTCGGCATTGCAACAGATAGAAATACTTACCGTCGGAGGCAAACTCCAGATCAACCGGATACTGGAGTTTCTCCTGCAGATGTTTGATGATCGTGTGTAACTGGTTGACGAACCGGGTGCCCGCAATCAATCCGTCGAAGGTTACAATCATATCGTCCTGCTGGAAGTTGATCCCCATCCCGCTGGGTCGATGCACCCGTCCTTCCTCGTGGATCGACACGATTTTTTCGACATTCGGGTATTCGTTTCCATGCTCCCGGAGCAAATCCACAATACCGACTGTCTCGAACGTGTTCGTCTTCATGTTGATCACGTCGATCTTCTGCGGCGAATACCGAACCATTTCCTCGACGGTTTGATTGACCCGGAGTCCCGGCTGGCCGGGGGCCAGCAGAATCGGGTAGTCGTCGCTGACGCGATCGACGGCTCGGGTGCCGAGGCCCGGGACGAGCCGGATCAGGCCGTCGTCACGCTTGATCCTCGGCGACCATCTGAATTCATTATTGCTGAACGCCACACCCGCGAACGTCGGAAGAAAGTAATCACCGATCCTTTTACCGACCACTTCCTGGATCATAATGCCCATTTCCTCGTGGAAATCGAGCAATCCGCGTTCGGCCCGATACTGGATCGGATCGGGACCGAATACCGACGCATAAACCTCGGCGATCGCATCCATCAGTGCATCCAGTCGTTCCATTTTGGTCCCTTGATTGGCGACGAACAGCGATTTGTATTTGCCTGAAAATGCCGTTCCGAGGCTGTCTTCTAGCAAACTCGAACTGCGCACGACCAGCGGACGGTCTTCGAAGTCGTCGAGAGCCATCGAGAGCCCCTTAACGATTTCCGGCGGGAAATGGGAATTTTTAAAAACCTGGATGATCTGGGGGTATTCGAGTCTGACCTGGTCGATCTCCTTGTACTTCTGCTCGATCACCTCCTCCAGATTGTTGTAATGCATGAAGTTGATGATCCCGTCCGATGTGATGTACCACGTTTTAGGCACCCTGAGATTGCTCAGGATCTCGGCATGCTCGGTGGCTTTCTGCAGCACGCGCGATGCCAGAAACAGACCGGCGCTCTTGCCGCCAAGCTTTCCATGGCTGTCGGAGGGGTGGATGATGCGATGCACGAGATCGAAAAAGTCGTTGACTTCGATGTAGCGCTTCGCCGTGTTGATGAAATCGAGCCGATCGAAGAAGAAACGGCGGATGAGCGCAACATTGAGGCCAATCTTGGTGGAGGGGGCGAGTTCCGGTTCGTGGTAATGGTAACGCGTCAGGGCCTCGACGATTTCGGACAGCGACGACGAAAAGCTCTCGGCTGCCTTGACGAGAAAACTGGATTTATCCTCCTGCACCCACTTCTGAATGTAACTCAGAATATCCGAATCACTCAGATACTGCTCGGCAATCCGGAAAATCTCGTTGCTCAACGCCATGATGTTTTCCATCGTTTTGCGTTGACTGGGCCGGTTCTGGTCCTCGCTCAACTCGCCACGCCGCCCTCGTGAATGCTCTTCGCCAAACGCCACCAGCAACTGCGCGGCTTCCTCGATGCCGCTCCAACAGAGATGATTGGCCATTTTGCGCGACACAAGCATGAACAGGTTCTGATCCGTCGAGCGCAGCAGGTTCAAAATGACTCGCCATTCACCTCGGCTTCGTTTTGCGAGATCCTGCTTCGAGGATTCAAACTCACGATAAACTTCCCGCTGCCTGCGGTGGAAAATCGTATGACTGATCCGTTCAGCGATCGTCGTGATCAGTCGGCGTTCCTCTTTGAGAAACGGGCCTTCGGCTTCATTCGGAAGCTCGCGGGTATAAAACACTTCTATCGAGCCGATCGGCTTCTCAAGCACCACCAACTCAGCCTTCTGCACCCACTCGGTCTGCAAAAAATCATCCGAAGTGAAGACGTAGTCCAGATACTGGATCCGGATGCGCGCCAACTCCGGATACTGATACCCGTGCGGAATGATACCCGTGATTTTCACGAAAATATCTTCAAGCGGCGCATCGGAACAACTGAGCGCTTCTTCGATTTCGTAGAGACAGTTGAGTTCCTTCGCGCGCTCCCTGAGTTCCCGAATGATATCGTCGAACGGTTGTGCCTGGATGTTCATTTCAGAATAACACCTTTTCCCTGCCGGCCATCCACTTTAACCGTGAGGGGCCGGGCGAGCCGGACATGGCGGACGAATTGCATCGATTCAACGCATTCCTGTGCTGCCAGCCAATCCCAATCCACCCGGAATTCACCGGCATGCGGAATCGAAAAGTAGCTGACCTGGAAACTGATCAGATTGTGAAAAAAATGCGACCCCTGACTCAGGTCGACATACATCTCGGGCAACGTACACTCCAGAATCACCTTCGCCCCCGCAATCTGACTCCAGTTCACCGGGATTCCGAGCCACGGATCCGAACTGCCCCACCGCCCGAACCCGATCAGCACATACGGCGTTCTGGACTGGACCATATTCAAATTGAGGCGCTCGATTTCCGTCGCGATCGCTCGCGTGTCCTTTTTGTCGAAAACGATCGGGTCGACATAGATCACGTCCCGGATCGTGTCGACGATGCCATTCCCGAGCACGCTGTGGGTGGCGGTCAGAGTGTCGGGACCGGTCAGTTCCTCATCCGGAATGTCGACCTGAACATGCGACACGACCATCGGGCGGACCTGCAGGAATCCGAATTGGGCGGCGAGGCGCGGCGTTTCCGTCAGCGTCACCGCAAACTCGATCTCGACATCCGTCCCCAGCGCTTCGACACCGAGTTTGATGAGCGATTTCAAAACCTCGTTCAGTGGAAGAACCTCGTAATCCAGAATGGGAGCGAACGTGAGCGCTTTCGGGCCGGGATAATCGGCGCCCGGGTTGAGGCGATCCGAGGCTGCGTCGTAGGTGGACACGAGATGGGTGAGGGTGTCGTCGTAATCGGCATCGGTCAACGTGCCCTCGACCAGATACTCCTCCTCGTTGGTCGGATCGTATTCCGGCGGTTTACCCATGTTCACCGCCCAGAATCGCGTCTGCGTCATCTTCAGCAGCGCCTGGCTCGATGCAACCGGCGGTTTCGCCCGGGGAAACGCCGGCGAGAAAAACCAATCCAAACCGCCATCGACGATGGTCTTGCCGAGGCCGAGTGCGAGATGGACGACGCCGTCTTCAGCTTTGGCGTTGCCGGTCGGGTAATAATTGAACGATCGGGCCACTCCTGAAAGATGCGGATAGAATCGATCACCGTGCCGTTGTCCGACGACTTCCTGAATGATCACCGCCATTTTTTCGTCTTCGGTACGGTGCTCCGTCGCAGCGATGTATTCCTTCGCAGCCTTGAAGAACGTCGATGCCCAGACAAACTTGACCGCCTCGGTGAGCTTCCGAAACCGGCTGTCGGCGTCGGGCTGGTTGTTCGGGATCATTTTCGTCGCATAGATGCCCGCAAACGGCTCGAACATGGCGTCTTCGAGCAAACTGGAGGAGCGTATGGCAAGCGGAGTGTTGATCGTCGCGATCAGGGCACGGAGATCGCCCGTGAGTTCGGGCGGGAGGGATGCGCGTTGAAAGGCATTGGCAATGTACGCATCCGATGCATCGGAAAGAGCCAGTTCACGCAGATCGTTCATCTGCATGAACTGGTCGAAATAATCGGTCGCGATCACCGTCATCACGGGAATGCTGACGCTAAATCGCGGGAAACGGCTGTGTTCAAAGCGATTTCGAGTGAAGTCGTGAATGAACGCCAGGCCGTGGGCTTTGCCGCCCAGCGACCCGGAACCCATTACCGTGATCCGTTCTGTCGAATCGAAAAATTCGCGTTTGAATTCAGGAAGACTGGTATGGTTCAGGCCGCCGGGCATTTTGAATCTGCTTTCAGCGGGTCAGGAGATCAAACCCAGCCGCGGGACTTCGCCGCTTTTGCCACACGGTCGATCGCGATCATGTAGGCCGCGTCGCGCATGTAAATCTTCTTGCGGCGTGCGAGTTCACTGACGGCGAGGAATGCGGAGGTCATTTTCAGATCGAGTTTTCCGAGCACTTCGTCTTTTTCCCAGAAATAGTTCATGTTGCACTGAACCTGCTCGAAATAACTGCATGTCACACCGCCGGCATTCGCGAGGAAATCCGGGATCACGAAAACACCGCGTTCAAAGAGCACTTTGTCGGCTTCGATCGTCGTCGGACCATTCGCGCCTTCCGCCATCAGCTTCACACGCGGGCTGATCTTGCCGACATTCCCGGCATTGACCTGATTTTCAAGCGCGCAGGGGAGGAGGATGTCGACATCCTGTTCGATCCAGGCCGTGCCCGGGAGAATCTCGTAGCCGAGTTCCTTGGCTTTTTCCTTGTTGATGCCGCCGAACCGGTCGGTGATCTTGAGGAGTTCATCGAGATTGACACCGCTCATCTTGCGGAACGTGTAGGAGGTCTGGTCGTGCTGATCCCAGCAGGATACGCAGATGACCTTGCCGCCCATCCGGGTGTAGAGCTGAATCGCATACTGAGCGACGTTGCCGAATCCCTGAACGCTCGCAATGGTGTCCTGCGGCTTTATGTTCATTTCCTTCAGGGCTTCGCGAACGGTATAGATCAAACCGTACCCGGTGGCTTCGGTGCGTCCGAGTGATCCGCCCATGCCGACCGGTTTGCCGGTAATGAATCCGGGATACCGATTGCCGTGAATCGCTTCAAATTCATCGAGCATCCAGAGCATGTGCTGGGGATTGGTCATGACATCGGGGGCCGGAACATCGGACAACGGGCCGACGTTTTTCGCGAGCTGGCGGACCCAGCCGCGGCACAGCCGTTCCTGTTCGTGATCACTGAGGTTGTGCGGATCACAGATGACGCCGCCTTTGCCGCCGCCGAGGGGGATGTCGACCACGGAGCATTTCCAGGTCATCCACATCGAGAGCGCGCGAACGGTGTCGATCGTTTCCTGCGGGTGGAACCGGATACCGCCCTTGCACGGTCCGCGAGCGTCGTTGTGCTGAACGCGGAAGCCGCGGAAAACTTTTACCGTGCCGTCCTCCATCCGGACCGGAATACTGAAGTGGTATTCGCGGAGCGGATTGCGGAGGAGGTCACGGGTGGCGGTGTCCAGATTCAACTGTTCCGCAACATTATCGAACTGAGCCTGTGCTGTTTCAAATGGGTTGTACGACTTGTGATTCATAAAAATCTCCTTGGATAAAGTAAAATCCGGCTCGTGATACACCACGAGCCGAACAGGAACAAAAACCCTGTGCCGGATTCTACCTCGGAAATTCGGTTTGTCAACCCAGGGGCCAGAACCGATGACAAGCTCACAGCATCAGTAATGTCCCCTTTAAATACGGAACCCCGGTTCGCGAACCGGGGTCCAATATGAAAACAACAACCTTATGAGGATTACAGATTGGAAACAAACTCTCCGCGAGTCTTCGGATCATCCGCTTTTTGATCCTTGATCCGCTGCAGATCCTTGAATGCAATTTGCATGACAAGCCGGGAAGTCCCATATTTCTCCGCAAACTGATCCTCTTTCACTTCGAATGCCACAATGACCCGTTCCTTGGCGTCAAGCCCTTTGATTTTCGGCGTTAACTCCATCAATTTTGCAATAATCTCACCCTTGAATTCCTTGATGTGCATGTCCATCTCTTCAAGGCGCTTGGCTTCCTCTTTCTTCATCTCGGCCGACTTCTCGATTCGGATGACCTTGACATCCTTCCCGGCTTCCGCTTGGGCCTCTTTGACCGCCTCTTTTGCCTCTTTAACCGCTTCTTCCGCTTCTTTCTTCGCTTCCGCAGCTTCCTTCATCACTTCTTCCTGCTCCGCCTTTATCTCACCATCACTCTTGGATCCCTTCCCAAGCTCGGCCAGTTCGGACAACTCCGAGAGTTCCGCGAGTCCCTTGAAGTCGATTCCCAATTTGGCCAGCTGCGGATCATCGGCCAACTTCGACAACTCGGACAATTTCGACAGTTTGGATAACTCGGACAGTTTCGACAGATCCGCGTTCGATCCGTCATTCGTAATGATCATCGGAATCTGCATGCCTTCCAGATTGATCGTGAACTCCTCATCGTTCGGACCCATAATCCTTTTCATCGTCTGAATCCGCCCGCCGGTTGCGGTCATCGAAATTTTGCCCATGAATACCATTCCGACATCCGCCGCATACAGGCTCGTGACCTTGTCGATCGGATTGACATACACATGCGCCGTGTCGATCAACAAGGTGTCCAATCCTTCGGCGATCTCAGAGAGACATTTCTCCGCGGCAGGCGGCTCAACCGCCGGAACACTCGTGCACACCAGAACACTCAGTATCATACTTGCAAGTTTCATATATCTGATCATCGTCGTGATCCTCCTACCCGATTTTACGTTTCTAAAAGCCCAGAAGTTTCAACAAGCATCCCACATCATTCTCGCATGAAATGAATCAAGTCACTGCGCACAGCATGCTACGGTTGTCGACCGGATGCAACCCGGGCGGCAGAACTTCGTTTTGACGCAAGCGCGGGAGAGGGACCGGATGCCGGGAGTAAAGGATGCACGAATTTCGCGGATTTTATACCCTTATAAGCAGAAGGGAGGGTTCGATATGAAAACTCAAGAGACTCCTCGAAAAATGGAAACATGCGGCTCCATGGTCGCCGGCAGTCTGTTCATTCTGCTGCTCGCCATGTTCGCACTCTGGCCCTTCATCGAACCCTTTCCTCCTTCGACCAACGCTATCGACGACTCAAACGAAGTCACAACAGATGCCGGAATTCGTAACATCCACAGTTTCAGTTGCGACACCGTCACGGGTAGCGAGCCGTTTTTCCGGTCACCCTCCCTCGGGCTGACATGGGAAGCACCTTCCGTGTTCACTGCATTCAAGATCGAGATAGCTCGGGATGAAGCATTTCATGAACCCATCGCTGATCTTATCGCCCGTGGAACATCCTGTAGGATTCCGGCGGATATTCTAAAGAACCAATCCACACTCTTCTACCGGATCCGCGCGAGACTTTCCGATGATTCTTTCTCTGATCCCTCCGAAACCAGCATGATTGCATGGGATCGACGGATGACGGGTTTTCGCATCATTTCCCCGGGAGACCATCCGCTGGGAAAATCCGAGGCATCGGTATCAGTCCGCGATGCCTCCGGCCGAGTGCATCTCGCGCTGCCGCGTCTGTATGGTGATTCGGGCCGGCGTGAAGCAATCTGGCTGACATCGGACGACGACGGACTCAACTGGACGCAAAGGGGCATGATCAGCCTCCCGGATGACACGTTCGCCGGCCCGGTATCACTCGCGCTTTCCAGCGATGGACACACTCTCGCAGCAGGGTACATCCGATCGAGTCTCATGGAGATGCCCAGGCAGGTCGTGATCTGCTCATGTGATCTGACAGTTCCCGAACCTGAATTCTCAAACCATTATGCCTTCGAGGGAAGTCGTGGATTGTCCTGGAGACGCCCGTTTCTGGCATACGACTCGACGAATGTCCTCCATGCATGCTGGGAGAATGAAAACACGTCCGGACACCTGCACGCTGCTCCCGAAATCGTCTATTCCAATACCGCATCCGGACAATGGTCCGATCCCATCCCATTAACTGAGTCTGATTCCGGAGGCGGTGCGCATATCGCAGCATCCGGAAACCAGGTGCTCGTCATGTGGGAAGGCGGGCGGTATCGGATCAGCCCGGACGGAGGAAAATCCTGGAATCCGCCGCTCGACACACGACCTGCCAGACTGCCTCACCCCGCTGATCGAGCCGATTCACTGAGATGGCGCGCATCGACATCGACTCGGATCCCGAACTCCGATCGAATCGCTGTCGCACTGATCGGGGAACATCGCACCGGACCGGATGATAGCAGCTGGACACGGTACTTCGATTGGACCGAGATCTGGACTGTCGAACTGGATGATGACGGGATGTGGACCGAGCCGGAACTTGCAGTCAAAGTGAGTCTGAATGCAACCGAAGGGCTGTTGCCGGATGAAAACACCCCGGTGCATTTCACCGAACGCCCGGATATTTCGGCCGATCGGAATGGCACATTATATCTGGTCTGGGACGAAACAACCGGCATCGGATCAGACCGGTATTCCTGGATTCGAACCGCTTATCTTTCACACAAACCCAAAGACGGCCGATGGGCCAAGCCGCGACCACTTCCCGCGCCATCCGGACTCAACAGTATGAAACCTCTGCTCGGGGAAGCCGGCTCGCAGGTCGGCTGCGACCTCGTCTGGTTTGCTGCCGAGACATTTCAGGACGCGTTCCGTCCGGTCCGCAGAAACACCTGCCCGCCTCTGGCCGGTGTGATGTTCGCCACAGATGACGACCTGGATCCGATCGAGTCGCAATCGATCAGGCTGGAGACTCCGATTGAGGTGCCGATCGTCAGTGATGCAGCAGCAAGAATCGAGTCTTTCCCGCGCGTTCACCTGCCGGAACCGGCGATGTCAAGTAACGCTCCGACCGGATATGAATCACCGACCCCGACACGTACCCGCACTCCGACTCGAACCCCCACCCGAACACAGACACCGATCTTCACTCCAACACCCACCCCATCTCCGACCATCACTCCCACTCCCCGTACATCGATTCTCCAGTTCACACCCGACGCGGATGCCCACATCGCAAGTTACATGCCCACGACCAATTTCGGGTCCAAGACCAAACTCGATGTTTTTGGTGCTCCCGAAACTTTATCGCATGCTCTCATACGCTTCCCTCTGACATCCATACCCCGCGATAATCAGATAATCGCGGCGGAACTCGAACTGACGTTTTCAAGCGCCACTGTCCCCGCACAGATCGCTCTGTTTGAAGTGACTTCTTTCTGGAGTGAATCCACCGTAACCTGGCACTCGCAACCATCCATATCAGCACAGGCCTCCGTGATCGATGCAAACGACATTGTCGTGCGTATACCAGTAACGGAAATAGTGCGGGATTGGGTCGTGACTCCGGGACTGAATGCCGGATTCATGTTCAAGTTTCAATCCGGACTGGATCCCAAACAAAGAAAGATTATGAGCCGTGAAAGTGTGACGCCACCAAAACTGACCGTCTGGTATCTCCCCGGCGCATATCCCACACCGACGGAAAACATCTCAGTCGACGTTGTGTTGAATCAATCGACCTACTATGCCGGCGATCTTTTCATGCTGAGACTCCGGGCATATAACCGGTACAGCTCGATCCGATCCGTCCGCACCTGGTTGGTCCTGGATGTATACGGCGAGCTGTTCTTCTGGCCGTCCTGGAGTAAAACTCCGGAGTACAACGTATGGGCACTCGCCTCAGAAGCATGGAAAGAGAAAGTGATTCTGAATTTCAATTGGCCGATCAACAGCGGAATCGCCGACGGTATCGTTTTCTGGGGATTGATTCAGGATCAGTACTCCGCCGACTACAGCCTCGATCAAGCGACATTCGGCTGGTATGCGCCCTGATGCTCCGTCAGTCGCCCTTGTAGATGATCGAGTGTCCGGTCCGACCATCCATGATGACACTCAGGGGTCGCGTCAATCTGACATGGGAGATGAAGCGGCCGGCCGATTCGACCGGTTGCCCGCGGAGCCAGTTCCAGTCGATCCCGGCCGAGTCCGTTCCGAACGGCACGCTGAAGTAGCCGATATTCATCGAGGTGATGTTGTGGAAGAAATGCGATCCGAACGACGCATCGACCTGGAAATCCTCCAGCCCGACTTCGACGATGATCCGGGCGTTTGAAATCTGCGGCCAGATGACGGGGATACCCAGAAACCGATCGCGGGTTCCCCATCGCCCCGGCCCGATCAGAAGGTACTTCCGATTCACGGTTCTCAATCGCTGATTGAAGGCTTCGATCTCAACAGCCATCTCCTCGGTACATGTATTGTCAAACCGTTCCGGCACAACGAAAAGGATATCCGTCAGATCGCATATCCGGCCGTTTCCCATGCTGCGTTGCGTATGGATCAGGACGCTCTCCCGCGAGCGATCCTCGAGGTCGACCGTGCAAGCTTCGGATTCCCGGATCAGCCGGTTGATCTGGAGCACATACAGCACAGGTTTTCCCCCGTCACGCTCGTTCATATTCACCGCAAATCGCATTTCGAGGGGTGAGTTTAGTCCGGTGTGGATTCTCTCAAGCAACGTCTCCAGTGTCGAGGCAAGCGGGAAGGCGTCATATTTGAGTATCGGCGCGAAATCGACGACTCTTGGCCCAGATACGTAGATCCCCGGCTCGATCCGTCCGTTCCCCTCATCCCAGGTCGAGGCGAGCGATGCGAGCACGCCATCGCGCTCGGCATCCGTGAGATCAGGCGATACGAGCGTCGCGTTCTCGCCCTTCGAATAATCCAGTGACCCGTTCCGCAGATCGAGCGCATAGAACCAGCTCTGCAGATCCCGGAGCTTGTCCTCAGTCGTCAGAAAATCGAGTTTCGGGTAGCGGGGGCAGAAGCGGAATGCCTTCTGTCCCTCAGCAATGTATCGGCTCAACCCCACTGCGCAGACTGCCAGTCCATCCGCCGGTTGGAGATACGAGAAGGGATAAAAGTTATGCGATTGAGCCACGCCGGAGAAATCCGGATAGAATCGATCTTCATGCACCCGGCCGATCAGCGTCTGAATCACGACCGCCATCTTCTCCTGCTCGATCTTGTAATTCAGCGACTCGAAGTATTGCCGCGCCTGCCGGCTGAAAACGGACGCGAAAATCCACTTGATCGCGCGAATCATGCGATCGAGCCGTACTGCGGAATCGGGTTCGTTGTTGGGAAGCAGATAGGTCGGATACATGCCGGAGAAGGGTTGAGAAATAGAGTCTTCGAAGAGACCGGACGGACGGACGGCAAGAGGGACGTGGATGTGGTCCAGCCAGCTCGCGAGCCGGGTTTCGAGTTCCGGAGAGAGTGTTGCGGTGTCGAACCGGCGTAGAACCTGTTCCTCGTCGAGCCAGTAGCAGTCGGCCAATCCGTTTCGCTCGATGAATCGATCGAACTCCGCCGTGCCGATAATCGCGGTGAGTGGAATGCGCACCGACACATCCCTCGCGAACCCTCCGGTCGACTCCGACTCCTGAAGCAGCCTGTTGACGAATGCAATTCCCCGACCTTTGCCTCCCAATGACCCTTCTGCAAGCCGCAGAATGTAATGATCATTCCCGACGAGTGTCTCATCGAACTCGATGATCCGTCCGCGGATCTGATCGAGATGCACGGTCTGGAAAATCGAGATCAGATAGGTGCGTAGTTCTTCCGGGGATTTGAAATCCGAGATCTGGACCGGTTTGAGTTTCTTGGCGATCTGGATTTCGCCGCGCGCCATGAGCCATGCCGAAAAGTGATTCCGGCGCGCATGGAACAGCACCGAATCAATCGGGATCGAAGGCAGGATGCGGGCGATTTCATCGAGCGAACCCGCCGATCCGTGCCGCGTGCCGGCAGCGTCGGTGAACACAAAATCGCCGAACCCGAGATAATGGAAGATGAAATCCTGGAGATCTCTGGCGAGGCTGTTCGAGTTCTTGTCGATGAAGGCGGCGCCGAGTTGAAAGGCGCGATCCCGGTTGACGGTTTCCGACGACTGGAGCACGACCGGAACATCGACGACATCGCGGACATGGCGGATCAGATGAATGCCGGCGTCATCATCAAGAACACCGTCTTTAGGATATTGCACGTCCGAAATGACGCAAAGCAGATACTCGCGGTAAGCCTGTATCAGATCGATCGCATCGTTGTATGAGCGTGCGAGCAGCACTTTTGGACGAGCACGCATCCTGAGCAACCGGCGGCGCTCATCGAGTTTCTCGTCGGTCATCAGCTTCTGCGTCTGCTTGATGATCTCGGCATACAACGTCGGCAGATAGCGTGAATAGTACTGAATCGAATCTTCGACGAGCAGAATCACGCGAACCAGACCGATCCGCGTATCCCGGCTCACGTTGACCTTGTCCTCGATATACTTGATCATCGCCAGAAACATCTGGCTGTCACCGTTCCAGACGAAGATGTTGTCGAAGCGCTTGTTGAGATCGGGCCGGTCCCTGACGGCCGCGACCTCGCTGTTGTCCTTCAGCAGCAGGAGGATCGGGATTTTCGAGTTGATTGCCCGGATTTTCAAGTTGAGATCGAACGGATTCATGTCCTCCAGGCCCATCATCAGAACCACAAGATCGAATTTGTGTGTTCGGAGCTTTCCGAGCGCACGCTCCCCGGAGGAAACATTGGTGATATAGGGGGCATTGGTCAGGTTGAGCTGGTAGTAGGTGTCGAAGATGCGTTCCGAGATCTTGCCTTCCTCTTCTAGAGTGAAGGCATCGTATCGTGTCGACACAAGAAGAACCTCACGGACCTTGTAGCGCATCAAATCATGGAATATCTCGAGATCACTGCGACGGACCGGATCGGAATTCATGAGGGGTAATCTGCGGCACGTCTCGACAATTGTCAAGACAACCCTGCATCCTTCGGGCCTCCGCGTCCGGAGGCCCGTCACAGAGGAGTTGCGTGTTTACTGCTTCGAGCGGGTTCCGAGGAGCAGAGCAAGCGACAGGATGAGGAGTGTCAGCGCGATGCCGGCAGGGGATTGAACCGGAACGGGCAGCGGAGTCGCTGTCGGGGTGGCGGTCGGCGTTGCTGTCGGCGTCGGTGTTGCTGTTGGAGTCGGTGTTGCTGTTGGAGTCGGCGTCGCAGGAATCTCGGGAACATCCAGGAAATAATCTTCGGTTTCACCCAGGAAAAAACTCCCCGGCAACGGACTTGTTCCATCCCAAGGCATCACATGCGTGATGGGGATATCCGTCACGGTTACCCGGATCCACATCGGCCCGGGCCCCGGATATGCGACAGCCAGGACAGCCAGTCCCGGAGCAAAGGGGCCTTGGTTCTGCACAACCCATTCTCCGGGATCCGCCCAATCTCCGTCCCGATTGATGTCGAACAGCACATTCATGAACCCCGGCGGGCCCAAGGACACGATGTTGACCGTTACCGTCGATCCTGCTCCCCATGCGAATGCGGCTCCATCATCGCCGCCGACGATGATCGAATCATTGTTACAGAAGTTTCCCGTCGGGGGATTGATGTTCGGCTGCATCGGCCCGTCCTGATCGGTCATCATGTCATCCGCATCCACCTCATAGGTCGGTTGAATTCCCGGGAACGAAATATGAAGGGTGTGTAATGTATCGAGATGATTCGCTCCGAATGGCGACCCGATTCCGAACAGGGTGTTGTACTGGGTCGGGAAGCGCGCCTGCGTACCGGACACCGGATACGCGATCATCAGCGCTTTAGTGCTGTCCGGAGCATCTCCGAATTCCGCAAACGGAGGCGGCTCGGTCGGTTCTCCCGTCGGTGTTTCCGTCGGAGTCGGTGTGGGAGGAGTCGTTACGGTGGGAGTGGGAGTCTGCAGTAGCGGGTTACTGTAGATGGACGTTCCCGAGAAGTAGATCGGCTTGGGCATCGGTTGCATTGCCGCCATCGGGCCATGGCCGGCAGAAATACGGGTCCAGACCAGATCACGACCTCCGCTGGGATACATCCCCACTTTCTTGAACGCCTGATTCGGGAACAGGTCGTCCGCATCCGGGTCGGAAAGGAACTGATCCGGCATCCACGACCCGGCTGGGACCGGCGAAAAATCCTCGGCGATTTCATAGTCCATCGTGTTCCAGGACTGCCAGGTCACATGCATCATCATAATCATGTCACATGAGATGGTCGGGAACTCGGAATCGTACATCATGTCGTCCACGCGATTAAAGAACAGTGCACCCATGCAGGCATAGTGAATCCCGTTGATCCGTGTGCCATACATGCCCGGATCGGGTCCCGGGAACGAGCTTTGGGGCCACAGCCCGAGGGGATTGACGCCTGGCGAGTAGTTACCGCGCCCCGGCGTGTATCCATCCGGATCGTTCTGCCCCACTTCGGACATGTAAACGATATGATCGAGATTGTTCACGCGCGAAACGGCGATGTTCGGATAACCATCAGCACCCGTGCCCGCCGCCGCGGACACGTCCTGCGGGTTGTTCCAGCTTCCGGCTTGTCCCGCCATCAGATTGACCGATAGCCAGATGTGCGGAGGTGCCGGATTGGGGCTTCCCGGCGCGACGAAATCATCGTTCCATGTCACGAAGACATCGGACAGATAAAGAAAATCCGACGGGAGATCATGCGAGCACGCGATGCTCGGCATCTGAGAATTCGTGGTGTCCAATGCCGGATTACCGTCGACAAGCGCGGAAACATTGTCATCGAACATGAATGGATTCATCCAGTTGCCCCAGGGTGAACCCTTGTAGAGAATTTCGCTGAAGAAGGTCGAACCGTCCGGCGACAGATAGTTTTCCTCCTGCCAGACGACATGCACTGCATTGTTCGTCCCGATGCAGATCGCCGGTACGAGACTGTTTCGTCCCTCCATGAAGCTCTGGTACAGCCACCGCCACCCCGCCAGACCGCCCGGCGAAACTTCCCATCCGGTCTGATCCGGAG
This sequence comes from uncultured bacterium, assembly GCA_964472395.1. GTDB lineage: Bacteria > CSSED10-310 > CSSED10-310 > CSSED10-310 > CALFER01 > CALFER01. The sequence continues at coordinate 66,502 of CAYYMM010000004.1, forward strand.
GCGGCGCGGGTTCATTGGGGCGTGTCGAGTAGGCAATGTCGTACACACCGCCCTCCATGCTCTCCCGCTGCCAGACAACATGAAGACGATCGTTTGAAAGAGGGAACAGAGGGTTGAGGGGATGAGCGTCATATTCGATCGCGATCGATGGATACCGGTCATCCACGAAATCCGCGTCCGTCCCGGCGACGGCGATCGGAGGCGCCCAATGGGCCAGCGTCCAGGGCGGCGGGTTCGGGTTCACGCCGTCAGCCGGCGCAAGGCTGTGCGTATAAAAGATTCCCGCCGGTCGAAAGGGCGCGATCGCGGGGTTGCCCGGAACCATGACCGGAGCGGACTGGCTGTGGAATACGACGTGGAAATACCCGTCCGCGTCCCGCACCATCCGCCGGCCGTTGTTGAACCCGGTCGCCTCCCATTCACTGCTCATGGCGCCGTCCACCGGCACCGGAAACTGTCCGTATGTAGTTGAAAAACAAAGGAAACAAGCGATCGCTCCGATGATCTTCCGCATCATGGCACACCTCCAGTCGGTTGTCTTAATATCTAAAGCGGACTCCGTGCCCGCTTCGTGTCCGATGCAAAAGAGAGCGAATCTCAGTACATCTCAAATATAGGCGAAAAAAAGAAAAAAGTCAAATCGCCGGGGCTGCGAACCTGAAATATCAGCCGACACGACGATCACACGGATACTCGCACCGAGGATGCCTTGAACGTCAGCACGATCGTATCGCCGATCCCGAGCGACATCTCGCGGGCTGAGTGCACCGTCACGATCGCTTCGAACACCACCCCCGCATCGATCTCGATGCCGACGCGCACCCCTCCCGAGATCTCACGCAGCGAGATGATCGTCCCCCGGAGCCGATTCCGGGCGCTCGATTCGTGGATTTCGCGGCTGAGCGTGATATCCGAGGCATCGATCGATGCAATCCCGCGCCCCTCGACCGCCGCAGTGTGCTCGATGTCCAACCCTTCCCGGATCCGGAACAGCCATCGCTCGTGCTCGCGCACGCTGACGCCTCGCACTGCATTCAACGCGGCATGCGGCTGGACCCGACCCGATTCGAGCGCCACGGTGCGGTCGGCGATCGCGAGTCCCCCCGAGATATCGTGCGTCGCGAGCACGATCGTACTCCCCGCCTCACGCAACTCGAGCAACACGCCCGAAAGCACGCGGGAACCCTCCGGATCGAGATGCGAGAACGCCTCATCCAGAAGGAGGAGACGGGGTTCGAGCGCCAGGGTGCGCGCAATCGCCGCACGCTGGATTTCCCCGCCCGACAGTTTTCGCCGCGTGGCATGCCGCTTGTGGTCGATTCCGAGCCATTCCAGGACGCGGGTGACCCGGAGCGCACGATCGGTCGCCGGCACCCCCCGGCAACGCAACCCGTACTCGACGTTCGTCTGGACTGAACCGGCGAACAGAACGGGCCGCTGCAACACGATACCCGTGTGGTCGGGGAGTGGATCGAGCGCATCGCAGGGCACGATGCGGCCGGATGAAGGAACGAGCAGACCGGCCAGAGCGTGGAGGAGCGTGGATTTGCCCGATCCGTTTGGACCGAACAGGACGGTGATGCGACCCCGGTCGATCGCGAGTTCCGGGATATCGAGCACGAGACGATCGCCGAAATGCACGGTGAGGTGTTCGATCCGAATCGCGGGGAAAGGTGGCATATCAGTCATCGCGGTGCTCGGAGTCGCGCTGCAGCACATGGAAACCGATGTTAATACACAGCGAGATCGCGAGGAGGAGGGCGCCGAGAATCATGGCTTCGTGGAACTGCCCCTTGTCGTGCTCCAGCGCAATCACGGTGGTCATCGTGCGGGTGTGGCCGGCGATGTTGCCGCCCAGAATCATCGACACGCCGACTTCGGAGATCGCCCGGCCGAACGAGGCGATCAGGGCCGCGAGAATCCCGAAGCGGGCTTCGCGGGCGAGCGTCAGATAGAGGCGGAGACGGGAGGCGCCGAGCGAGCGGGCGGTCAGGGTGAGTGCGGGGTCGAGACGCTTGACGGCGCTGAGCGTGAAGGTCGCGAGGATCGGAGCGACCAGAATCGTCTGACCGATCACCATGGCGGTTTTCGTGTAAAGCAGGCCCAGGCTGCCGAAGGGGCCGGAACGGCTGAGCAGAAAGTAGACGAACAGCCCGACGACGACGGTGGGAAACGCGAGCGCGGTGTAGAGGATCGACACGAGCGCGCCTCGGCCGCGAAATCGCTCGATCCCGAGCGCCAATCCGCTCCCGATGCCGGGCAAGGCGGCCAGAATCAGCGAGACGATGGAAACTTCAAGCGATACACGGATCGCGCCCGCAATGGGGTCGGACGGAATCATCCCGGTTTATTTCAGATTGTCGGGGAAGAAGAGCGTCTGACCAGCCACTTTGAAGCCTTCGATCGCCTTCTGCCCTTTTTCGGATAGGAGCCACTCCGCGTACTTCTTCGCCTGATCGACCTTAACATGCGGGTGTTTTTCGGGGTTCACGACGATGATCGAGTAAGGATTGGCCAGAATCGGCGCACCCTCACTGAGAATCTTCAGGGGGATCTTGTCCTGCATCGACAGAAAAGTGCCTCGGTCCGCAAGCGTATACCCGGTTTTTTCACCCGCCATGATCAGAGCCTTGCTCATACCCTGCCCGATCGACAGATACCAGTCGCCTTCGGGCTTGATGCCGACCGACCCCCAGATCTCGAGTTCCTTGATATGCGTGCCGGATTGGTCGCCGCGCGATACAAAGGGCAGTTTTGAATCCGCGAGTTTTTTAAACGCATCGGTAATCGTGAGCCCTTTAACATGGGCCGGATCTGATTCCGGACCGACAAGGATGAAATCGTTGTGCATGAGCGGGAGCCGCTTCAGCCCGAAACCGTCTGCCACAAATTTTTCCTCGTCCTTGAGACTGTGGACCATCACGATATCGGCATCGCCGTTGCGGGCGGATTCCAGTGCCGCGCCAGTGCCTTTGGCGACCACACGGACATCGATGCCGGTTTCCTTCGTGAACAGGGGGTTCAGATAGGACAGAAGCCCGGAGTTTTCGGTGCTGGTGGTCGTTGCCAGCGTGATGAATTGGTTTGCGGCATCCGGTTGAACCGCTGGTTCCATGGCCGGTTTCGTGTCCTGTGCGCAGGCCAATCCGAGCGCCAGGATCAGGATCGAGAACAGGATTCCGATTTGCTTCATGGTGACACCTCCTGGAGGGAAAATGACGGGGTTCGCAGACCCGAACGATACCGGATCCCAAGGTGAGAATCAATCGGGTCACTTAGGCAGGCTCAGTGACCGGGGTAGCGCCTTCGGGTCACTTCGACAGGCTCAGTGACCGGGGTAGCGCCTTCGGGTCACTTCGACAGGCTCAGTGACCGGGGTGGCGCCTTCAGGGTCACTTCGACGGGCTCAGTGATCGGGGCCGCTTTCCGTTTCGTCCTTCGACTCCTCGCTTCGCTCGGGCTCAGGACGAACGGAGGAGGGGAATGAGCGGATCAAATCGCTTTTTTGCAGTTCCCGGGAAGCGAGAGGAGCACGCGCGAGGCGGAAAAGGTGATCAGTGAGCGTCGATCGAGTGGATCATGCAGATCATGTGGCCCCAGAACGTGAGCCATTCCGGTAGCATTTCCTCGACGGCCCGTACCGATCCCGGCATATTGAACACGACGGTGGAACCCTTTAAACCCGCATATCCGCGCGTCAGGTACACCGTTCGTTTCTTCGAGCCGAAGGTTGCGCGCATGAACTCCATGATACCCGGAATGATCCGGTCGCAGAACCGCTGCGTCACCTCCGGCGCGATATCCCGTGGACCGATCCCGGTGCTCCCCGTCGTGAGGATAAAATCTGCGCCCCGCCTGTGCCCCGCTTCGAGCAGTTCCATGAGGCGATCCGCGTCATCGGGAATCAGATGTCGCACGATGTTCGGATGTCCGCGCCGCCCCGCGAAATACTCCCGGATGATCGCCTCGGTCCGCGCCCCGCTCCGATCCTCGTAAATCCCCATACTCGCGCGATCGCTCAGCGTGATGATCTCGATCCGCAGCGGACGGAATTCGCATGTACCCGCCATCCCCGCACGGATCTCGCCTCCCCTCAGCACGCGTCCGAATAGCCCCTCTTTCGGCATGATGCACGCACCGACTTCCTGGAAGATCGCGCATCCCGAGTGGCATTCCTTGCCGATCTGCGTGATCTCGATGAGGACATCTCCGATGGTGATCCGGTCGAGCACGGCGACCTGCCGGAGATCGATGCCGGAAGTCGTGATGTTTTCGGCGAACTCGCCCGGTTTCATCGGCCGTCCCGCGCCGTCGAACGCTGCGATCTGTTCGGAGGCCAGTAGACTGACCTGACGATGCCAGGGACCCGCATGGGCGTCGCCTTCGATGCCATGCCCTTCCCGCAGCACGATCCGCTCAACGGGCGTCTTGACTCCACCTTTGTGCTCGGAGATGTTCACCGCTTCGATTCTGAATCCGATCGTCATCCCGATTTCTCCTTGAACAGCAACCGGATGTCACCGATGACCATTGTTTGATCGACCGCCTTGCACATGTCGTAGATGGTGAGGAGTGCGATGCCGACCGCCGTGAGCGCTTCCATTTCAGCGCCCGTCCGGCCGGTGCAGCGGACTTCCGCGGTGACTTCGATGCCGTCCTCGCGCAGGCTCGGCGCAACCTGGATCGCGTCGGTGATGAGCGGGTGGCAGAGCGGTATCAGGTGGGCGGTCTGTTTGGCGGCCTGGATGCCCGCGATCTGTGCGGCCACGAGCACATCGCCTTTTTTGATCAGTGCGCCTCGGATCAGTTCCAGGGTGTGCGCAGCGAGCGTGATCCGGCCGGATGCCCGTGCGACGCGGACCTGGATCGGCTTGCCGCCCACATCCACCATCGACAGCCGGCCTTCACCGTCCACATGAGTCAGTGCGTTCATTTCACCCTCCTATCCGGTTCATGGCGGAACCGGGCGCACCCGAACCATGCTCGGGTTTCTCGGCGATCGCCCGCCGCAAGGCTTCTTCGGCCCCGAGTTCGCGGACGCTGAACATGATCCGGGACATCAGGCAGCTCCGGACGAATCCATCGCACGTCAGCCGGAGCCGGTTGCACAGGGCGCAGTCGCCTCGCGTGCTGTTTTCCACGACACTGAACCGTCCCACGCCCAGATTCATCATGCGGATCCGCCGCGATTCGTATCCATGCCGTCTCGCGAATTCCTCGACGCTCCGAACGTCCTCGTCGCGCGCGGGATCCTCGACGACGATATTCAGTTTGATCGGATGCAACCCCTCCCGATCCGCCGCTTCGATGCCCGTCAGAACCGCCCCGACGTCACCTCCGCGGGTCATGTCGCGGAATCGGTCGGGGTTCATCGTATCGAGGCTGATGTTGACGCGCCGGAGCCCCGCCGCCTTGAGATCCGCCGCGAATCCGGCCAGCAGGGCGCCGTTGGTGGTCATCGCGAGATCCTCGATGCCGTCGAGCGCGGCCAGCATGCGGACCAGATCGACGATGCCCCGCCGGATGAGGGGTTCGCCTCCTGTCAGGCGGAAACGCGTGATTCCCATTGTGAGCGCGGTTCGGGCGACTTCCACGATTTCCTCGAAACGCAGGATCGATTCATGAGGCAGGAACGGAACCCCCTCGGCCGGCATGCAATAGAAGCAGCGGAAGTTGCATTTGTCCGTGACCGAGATCCGGAGGTATTCGATCGAGCGACCGAACGGATCACGCATACGAGGTCTCGTGCATCGGCACCGCGATCGGCCAGAACAGCGCGTGTGCTCCGGCCTCCATCGCATGGACTCCCGGTTCGATCACCAGGAACCCCTCGGCATGCGCCAGTGCGGCGAGATGCGCGGAGCCGTGGTAGGGGATCGGAACAATCCCGTCGGGTGTCAGGCGGGCGGGGACAAACTCGAGACGCTCAGCGCGCTTCCGTTTGAACGGTTCTATGAGTTTGAATGGGAGAAAGCGGGGGGCGGATCGCCGGCCGGCCAGGGCATCGAGCGCGGGGATGCCGAAGAGATGGAACATGACGAACGTCGAGACCGGATTGCCGGGGAAGGCCATCACGAGGCACCGGTCGTTCGTGGCGACAGTCATGGGTTTGCCGGGCTTGACTCGGATGCCCGAGAAATGAAGCGTCATGCCGCAGGTTTCGAGCGCGCGGGGGATGTAGTCGAAATCGCCCGCTGAAACACCTCCCGAGAGGCAGACGATATCGTGGGAGGCAATGGCATCCGTAAGCATCTCGATCGAGACATCGAGAATATCCGGGATGCGACCGCGCGGCGAAAGCGACACGTGATGCTCGCGAAGCAGCGCATCGAGCATCGGGCCGTTCGAGTCGTAGATCCGTCCGGGAGGCAATTGCGCTCCGGGTTCGACCAGTTCGTCGCCGGTCGAAAAGATGCGGGCGGAGGGGCGTGCGTGGACCTCGACGGTGTCGATTCCGCCCGATATCAGGATGGCTGCGAGAGCGGGAGTGATCCGGTCACCGGAAGAGGCGAGCCGTGCGCCTTCGGAAAAATCTTCGCCGCGGCGGCAGAGATGCGGGTCCGAGCCGCGACGGGTGATTCGCATGTGTCCATCGGATTCCTCGGCATCTTCGACCGGGATAATCCGGCCCGTCCCCGGCGGCGTCATCCCGCCGGTCATAATTTTCGTGCAGGTTCCGGGTTCGAGCGATCGAGTGAAATGGTCTCCGGCACCGAGTGTCTCGTTGATGGTGAACGTGTCTGCCGGATCGTCGTTCATGATTGCGTATCCGTCCATGGCCGTTTTATCGAAAGGTGGCATAGGGATACGGGCAGGGACATCGACTGCGAGAACGCGGTGGAGGGCATGGAGGATCGGGAGGGTTTCGACGGGGGTGCGCCGGGTGGACACGACATCGAGAAACCGGTTGAAGGCGTCGTGGAACTGAAGGAATTCGCGCATGTGGGTCTCCTGGGCTCCGGGTTGAAGGAGCGCGATTCATTATTATGGAATCCGGGAGCGGGTGCAATCCCTCATTCCCGCCATATACATCAACCCGTCGATAGCGGCGGGCGCAGCAGCCGCCGGCGTCCCTGCCGGCGGGCAATGCGTATTAGATCCTGCCGTGTATGTGCCGGCAGGCGCAGCAGCCGCCGGCATCCCTGCCGGCGGGCAATGCGTATCAGATCCTGCCGTGTATGTGCCGGCGGGCGC
>CAYYMM010000004.1:73795-102391 GCA_964472395.1 uncultured bacterium
TATGTGCCGGCGGGCGCAGCAGCCGCCGGCGTCCCTGCCGGCGGGCAATGCGTATTAGATCCTGCCGTGTATGTGCCGGCGGGCGCGGAGGCCCGCCGATATGGTATTGGGATAAAAATCAGTGGTTAAGACCGGGGGGTTCTTTTATACTTCGGGCGGGAGGGTGTAATGCCGTGAGATTTCAGGAACTGAAGCGCATCGAAGACTACAAGGAAATTTTCTCGAAACTCCAGCAGGCCAATGTGGCCACGAATGACAAGACAAACTGGGTCTTCGAAGAAAAGAGAAAACTGGTCAAGGCCCGCACCTTCGAGGATTTCACGCGGTTCTTCACCGAAAACGGGTTCACGGTCGATCAGCAGCCCGATGACGCCACGGCCGCTTACAAAACACTCACCATCAAACTCAAAGTTGACGACCCGGGCCGCCGCAAGGAAGATATTCCCTGCCTCATGCGATTTCTCCTCATCTTCTCAGGTCCGACCGATGAAGCTTACGCGGTTTTCGTTCAGCACGGCAACAACGGCGTCGACAACGGCCGCGAGCCGATGCAACCCAAATCGCTCCCCTTCGGCATCGCGGGAGAAATCCATCAGGAACTCAGGGACCAGATGGTTCAGGCCACGCGGCTCCTGTCCATGACCCAGGAAGCGACCGCCGAGTTTCAAAATCAGACGAACCTGAACCACGTCGAGAATCTCAATGAGCAGGTCAAGGACTTCCGTGCTCGTGTTGCCATGGCGCTCGAACGCTGGACCGACATCCAGCGCGACCACTACGTATATCTCGCGGTGCGCAACGAAGACGTCTGGCAACCCGACGCGCTCGATGTCCATCCATCCCTGTATCTGTTTCTGAAGACACTGAGCTGATCGCCGGGGTCGAACACTCACTCCAGTCCGCCGCGGATCTCCGCCAGCGCCTGAATGAATTCCCGGATCGTGGCCGGCCCGAACCCGGCGAAATGGTTGTTCGCGAACACGAAAATGTCCTCAAATCGATCGCATTCCCCGGAAATGAACCGCGCCCATTCCCGGATCTGCCCGCTCCGGTCGATCACGATTTCGCTGAACGTTTCGGTGAGCGCTTCCGTGGCCTTCCGATCTCCGATCAACCGCACGTAGCGAAACGACGCCGTCGGTCTCCGGATCGCATCAGCGTATTGCCAGGGAGGGGGCATGTATGGGATGTCCGCCCAGACCAGCGAAACCCGGTGTGTTTCGAGAATGGCCATGAGATCGGCGGTCAAGTAGTTCCGGTTGCGCAGTTCGATGCCAAAGCGCAGGTCATCGGGTAATCGTTCAAGAAATCCGTTGAGACGTTCCAGAAAGGCATTCTGAGAATCGAACACGGATTTGTTGTAGTATGGGCACTGGATGATCATCGGACCGAGTGTTTCTCCGAGACCGCGCATGACATCGATGAATGCTTCGGCGGCCGCACCGACCCTCGCCCACAGAAGCACTTTCGTCGGGTCCGGTGTTGAGCCCTCGCCTCCATGGACGATCTCGCGCGGGAACTTCGATGCGATCAGGAACCCCTCCCCTGTCCGAGCGGCCCAATCTGCGACCATGGTGCGCGATGGGATCCGATAATACGTCACATCGGCTTCGACGGCGGGAAACTGCGTCGCGTAAAATGGGAGCATCTCACGAGGTGCGGTTCCGGGAGGATAGAACGGGCCGATCCAACCTTTCTCCGACCAGCTCGATGTCCCGAACCATATACGTCCCATGTCCGCCTCCTCTCCCATTCGACGCGCGGCAACCGCCGGGGGTTACTCGCGCTGCGATTCGAATCCTCCGGCTTGACCGGACCCCCTCCGATCCGCATGATGGAACCGCCATGAAGACGCCATCGGATCCCCTCATCACGTCTCCCATCACCCGGACCCTGATGATCTGGTTCGAGCAGAACCGGAGGGCCATGCCGTGGAGGGGCGACACCGATCCCTATCGGATCTGGATCAGCGAAATCATGCTGCAGCAAACGCAAGTACGAACGGTTGAGGCCTATTATCTGCGCTGGATGGAGCGTTTCCCGACTGTCGAAGCGTTCGCCGCGGCACCGCTCGACGATGCCCTCAAACTCTGGGAGGGGCTCGGCTACTACTCACGCGTGCGAAATGCACATCGCGGCGCGCGGATGATCATCGAGCGTTTCAGTGGGCGGTTCCCCCAGACCCCCGAGGGCCTGCTGGCGATTCCCGGAATCGGCGAATATATATCGGCGGCCGTGGCCAGCATCGCCTTCGGCCAGCCAGCCGGTGTGGTGGACGGGAACGTGATCCGGGTCATGTCGCGCCTGTTCGGCCTGGACGATCTCGCAACACGCCCGGCTTTCCGCCGACGGATCCGCGGAATCGTCGAATCCGGATTTCACGATCATCATCCGGGCTGGGTGAATCAGGCATGGATGGAGTTCGGCGCGTTACAGTGTATCCCGCGTCCGTCCTGCCCCCCCTGCCCCTTCCGGTATCTCTGCGTCGCCCATGCTCTGGACCGCGTCGACCGATTCCCCCGCAAACCACCTCGCATACAGGTCCCAATCCGCCACGGGGCCATCCTGATCGTCCGGGACACCGATCGGATCCTCATGGTTCGCCGGCGCGCCTCCGGATTGCTCGGAGGCCTCTGGGAACTGCCGAACGTGATGCTGGACGAGGAAACGCTCGAGGAGTTTCTGGCGCGGACCGGTCTCCGGATCACCCGGCCGGACATCCACTCGGTCCGGCATGCCTACTCGCATTTCAAGGTTCTGTTCGACCTGCATGAAGCCACCTCCGGCGATGTGCTCAGGCTCGATGACTGGGAAACCCATGTCTGGGCCGATCGGATGAAACTCCGCGAGATCGCAATCGCGAAAGTGCATATCGACGCCTTGAAAAAGCTGGAAATTCTGCCGGAGCAGCACCGGGGATCAGGTTGATTTCTGCGGCACGAGCAGCCGGTAGAGGAGTGCGCTGAGCTGTTCGGCGTTGAACGGTTTCGGCAGAACCGCCTTGAACCCGTAATCCCCGTAGTTGATCAGAATCGGGTCGTTCGAATACCCGCTGGTCACGATCGCCACGATATCCGGGTCGATCCGCCTGAGTTCCCGGATGCATTCCTCGCCGCCCATGCCGTCGGCGATGACCAGATCGAGAATAACGGCGGAGAAGGGGCTGCCGGACCGCATCGCATCCTGGTACATTTCGATCGCGATATCCCCGTTTCGTGCAGAGGTGACCTGGTATCCGAGCATCGTCAGGGCATCGCTGGTTACATTGATGATGATTTCATCGTCATCCATCACCAGGACCCGGCCCGATCCGCGGTAGATCTCCGGTTCGGTGATCCGCCGGACGGGTTTCTGATCGGGCGACGCGGGAAGATGGATGTGAAAGGTCGTGCCACCGGTATCCGAATCGAATGTCAGGAATCCATGATGCCGTTTGACGATGGAAAACGAGGTTGTCAGGCCGAGACCGCTGCCGCCTTTTTTCGTGGTGAAATACGGGTCGAAAATCCGATCGCGGATGGCATCGGGGATTCCACCGCCCTGATCCGAGATCGCGATCCGGACATAATGCGGAGCCGATGCCGGCAGCCCGGTCATGATCGAACCGGGGACATTGAAGCATCGAATGGTGATGCGACCGCCGTTCGGCATGGCCTGTTCGGCGTTGATGAGCAGGTTGTGGATGACCTGACAGATCTGATTCTCATCTGCCTCGACCGCCCACAGATCATCCGGAATATCCGTCTCCCATTTGACTCGGGGGTTCCGGAGAATAAAGGTAGCGGAGTTCTGGATGATGTCGCGGATCGAAACGGCCTGCTTGACGGGATCGCTGCCTTTGGAAAACGTGATGAGCTGATGGGTCAGATCCTTGGCGCGCAGTGCAGCGCGTTCGGCGTCCACGAGCACCTTGCGGACGCGGTCGTCCTTCCCTGCCAGCATTTTCGCGATATAGACGCTTCCGACGATCCCGGTCATGATGTTGTTGAAGTCATGGGCGATGCCGCCGGCAAGGATCCCGATGGATTCCATCTTGGCCGCTTTGAACTGCTCCTCTTCGCTTTTCCGCCGAAGCGTGATGTCGCGCAGCACAAGAACGCGTCCCTCGAGCGTTCCATCCTCGCGCAGAATCGGCGCAATCGATTTTTCGATGAGGCGTTCGCTGCCGTCCCGTGACACGAGAACCTGCTGGCGGCCGCGATCCGGTGGAGGGGCCGGTGTCGCGAGCAGCTCGGGGATGTTCTCCCTCACCCTCGTTTTTTCATCGATCAGCGTGAGAATGTCGTTGATCGGTCGGCCGATCGCCTCCTCCCGGGACATCCCGGTGAGCGATTCCGCGACACGGTTCATGAGTCTGACATCGAGATCGACTCCGATCGAGATCACACCGTCGGCGATCGACTGCAGCGTGACGCGCAGCCTCTCTTTTTCCATGGCCAGCGCCAATTCCGTCCGTTTGCGCTCCGTGATATCGCGGGAGTTGATGACGATTCCCCGGATACTCGCATCCTGAATCAGGTTGTTGCCCACCGATTCGAGGATGATCCAGCGACCGTCAGCGTGCCGGAACCGGAACTCCGGTGCGAACACGATCCCGGGCTTCGATGCCAAAAGCCTGAATGCGGGCATCACGGAGGGAATATCGTCGGGATGCACGAAATCGAAGGTCTGCCTGCCGACCATTTCGGATTCGGAGTAGCCGAGAATGCGGGTAATCGAGGGGCTGACAAATTGTACGAGGGCGGTTTCGTCAAGGATCGTAATGATGTCCGTCGAGTTCTGAACCATGGCTCTGAACCGATCCTGACTTTCGATCACCTCGAGTTCGGCCTTCTTCTGATCGGTGATGTCCAGCAGCGAAATGCAAACCCCTTTGACCGACCCGTCATCCTCGATGACCGGGCTGATTCCGACTTCGATCCAACGTTTGTCACCGTTCAATTCCGGTGCGGCCTGGATCATCCGCATCGATTCACCGTTTATGACCTTCGAAAAAATGTCGATGAACATCGGCCGGTGTTCCGGCGCCAGGTAATTCAGAAGGGACTGGCCGGTCTGAAGATGGATGTTAAACCGGGATCTGATCCATGTACGGGCGGTTTTATTGATCGTCCGGATCAGCATCATCCGGTCGAGAAGCAGGAACGCCTGGAGACTGTTATCGAAGATCGAGCGAAGCGTGGCTTCGGACACCCGGAGCGCTTCATCGGCCTGTTTCTTTTCCGTCTGGTCGAGAATGATGCCGGTCAATCCGATCGGACGACCGTTCTTGAGAATATTCCGGCTGTGGATGATGGCCGGGAACCGTGTCCCGTCGCGGCGCATCACCTGGTATTCAACCCCATGTAATCGCTCGCCGGACAGCACACGCTGCACGTTCTGGCGGGCTCTGTCGAGATCCTCCGGGGCGATGATCGAGAACGCATTGAAACTGGATTCCTCGCGAGTATACCCGAGTTTTTCGTACGCGACATCATTGGCGTAGATCAGATCTCCATTCAAATCGATCTCAAAGACAGGTTCCGGAAGACAGTCCGCCATGCGTTCAAACTGATAGGATTTCTCCTGGAGTTTACGTTCGAGATCGACCTGAGAAGAAATGTCGACGAAGCGGAGCAGTTGAGCGACCCAGCGGGAGTCATGGATCAATGGGCGGGAAAAGCAATCCAGCCAGACACTGTCTTGAAGCTCAAACCGGATGTTTCGTTCGGAACGGGACAGCCGCACCGGCCGGAAGATTCGGAGGAGTTTGCCCCTATCGCACCGGCATGCTGCCATGATCCGATCGAGAAAGGGATCGATCTGGTCACATTCGGTAAGGTCAGACTTCCAAAGCGATCGCATGGCATCGTTGACATAGATGATCCGGCCGCGACGACTGTAGACCAGAACAGCGTCCCGCGTGGCATCGAACATCGCCGGCAGAATCGACGCGAGTTTAGACATCACCGGGTTCGCAGCCCGACCAGTCATAAGAACCTCCCCCCGTCCCACACATCCCTGTTCTTTCAGTAAACCCCAATTCAGCGACAAAATCAATTCCCTGAAGCAAGAACGCAGGTCTCCAGCGGCTTGAACAGGACGATAAACCATGTTATCGAATAGATCGACTTGACCGGATCTTTAAACCGAACGATCCCGTTCAACACAGAAGGAGAGAATCATGGCGAACAAACAAGTCGTAACGCCCGGAATTCCGGCCGAATTCGTAATGGAAGCCGCTCAGTTGTTTCATACCGATCCTGCAAACACCCTGCGTCTCAATGCAGTGACCCGCGCGAGTATGCAGGATGTGGCGATCAATCGGGAGGTGCTGAATTCCATCAATTTCACGTTCTCGCACGACGTCGAAACAACCGATGTCACGGATCAGAAACGGAGCAACACCTGCTGGCTCTTCGCCGAACTGAACTGGCTCCGTACGTTTACCATGCGCAAATTCAAACTCAAGAACTTCGAATTTTCGCAGAACTACCTGATGTTCTGGGACAAATTCGAGAAAGCCGGTTTTTTCCTCGACAACATCATCGCGCTCATCGACAAAGAACTCGATGACCGCCGCGTCAATTTTCTGATTCGGGACCCCTCACCGGACGGCGGCGAATGGCATCTGATCGTCAACCTGATCAACAAATACGGCGCGGTGCCCAAAGCCGTCATGCCCGATACGTTCAACCGGGAAAACTCCCGGTTCATGAATGAAATTCTCAATTACCGGCTGCGGGAAGGCGCGATGCAGCTCCGGAAACAGCACGCACAGCAGCCCAACGCCGAGATGCTCCAGGCCATCAAGAAAACGATCCTGGTCGATATCTACCGCATTCTCTGTATCTGCCTCGGAACCCCTCCTGTCAAGTTCGACTGGAGTTTCCGGAACGACAGCAAGGATTTTTACCGCGAAACCGGCATCACACCCCTCGAATTCGCGGAAAAATACATTGGGGAAAATCTTAATGAGATGTATTGCCTGCTGAGTTGCCCGACTGAGGATACTCCGTACAATCAGCCCTACAGCGTCGAGTTTTTCAATAACATGACAGGCGGTCGCGAATGGCATGCCGTGAATCTCCCCATCGAGGATCTGAAGAAATACGCCATAAAAATGCTCAAGGATAACCAATCCTGCATCTTCGGCTGTGACGTCGTTCAGGAAAGCCATACCAAGGAAGGCATTCTGGATCGCCGGATCTTCGACTACGAAGCGCTGTTCGGGATCAAATTCAGCCTCAATAAAGTCGATCGCGTTCTCTCGAATCAGACTCGCCTGACGCACTCGATGGTGCTCACCGGCGTCGATCTGGTGGATGACAAGCCGCTGAAGTGGAAGATCGAGAACAGTTGGGGCAGCGAGGTCGGAAAGAAAGGGTTCTTCCTCATGTCCGACGAATGGTTCGTCGAGCACACGTATGATCTGATCGTGCCGAGACGTTATCTGAGTTCCCGTCACCTGAAGATGTTCGAAAAAGCCGACGTGATGCTGCCGCCGTGGCATCCGATGGCCTGATCGGGTCCGCGAGCGACCAATCCGGGGCGATCACTGCGCGCGGCCGACATGATCGATGTCGGCCAGCGTGCGCTCATAGACACTCACCACACCACCACCCTCGATCGTGATGATCCGGCTCGACGGCTCGATCGGGGCATCGGGATCGACAAACGACAGAAACAGGCCGCTGTGGCCGCCCATCCACATCGACAGATAGTCGCCCATCGCGGGTGTATACTCACCGGAATAGACCTGGTCGATTGTGAAGAGACGATCATACTCGAGAAAAAACTCGCGCATGTGCCGGGAGCCGATCGATCCCTGGGGCGTGTTCCATCCGTTGCGGCGCATGACCCATGAGGCAAATTCACTGCACCAGCCGCCCGGAAATTCCGGAGAATATTTCTCGCCGTCGTCCTTGCCGAGTTCGTTGAAGGCATGCCAGGCGATTCCGTTCGGCGCTCCGGGACACGACGCCTGTTTTGTGATTAAAATTTCCGAGGCGAAACACCGCCGGGACACCCCCGATCCCTCCAGAAGAATCTCACCGGAATAAGCCAGTATCCGGCTCCCGTTCCGAATGACTTCGATGCCGGACAGGATGAGGGTATCGGGGTCATCGTATACCAGGGTGAGTGAATCCCAGCAGTCAGACGGGAAGGTGTCGAAGTAAGCTGAAAGCGGGGTGAGATCGTATAGCAGGCGCGCGCCGGGAGTGAACCCTCCGGATGGGCTCATGAGCCGCACCGTGTGCTGATCGAACAGAAGGTCGATGAATGAGGCCGTGCTTCCCGCCTCATCGCCTGTTGAAACAGTCAGACGGACTGAGTTCGGCCCGCGCTGAACCGCATGGAGTTTGGATTGCGTAAGACCCGTTGCGGCGATGCATGTTTGACTGGGGTCATCCGGCGGGAGGATCAGGAGGGGTTCGCGATCCTCGATCCGGAGAGACGGACAGGCTGATGGAGGCGCAGATCCCGGGGCGGCGACAGTGGCGGCGATTGGAAACAGGAGTCCAAGAACGACCCCGAAAAACACTCGGCGAGAATGGCATGTCGAGGCGATCATGGTGGGGGGGATGGCGGTGGAGAAGGATGGGCGGCGTTTTTACCGACAATCGGCGGGGGTGTCCATTTCGAGAGAATTTTCAAAGGAGGAGGAGTCAATTGAGGTGAAGCATGCGCATTCCGTCCGATCACCTTCGGAGGAGTTCCGGATTTTCCGGGGATCTCACCCGGGGGCGAACATCCCATGAGCAGCAAGACCAGAACCAGTCGTCCGCACCACATCCCCATACCGATCACCTCCGTCGCCATCACTGTAAAAGCGCGGATGCCCCGAGTCAATCCCCTTCTCCCATACACCCCCCACCCCCCCCCATAAGTAATACCTGTTGCGCCGAACCTCGTGTTCGGCATCCGCCCCACCCCCTGCCCATAAGTAATACCTGTTGTGCCGAACCTCGTGTTCGACATCCGCCCCACCCCCTGCTCATAAGTAATACCTGTTGCGCCGAACCTCGTGTTCGGCATCCTTTCCAAAATAACCCATCCCCCCTGTTTGACTTCGGAAGGTCGGAATCATAGACTCGGTTGAAAGAAGTCGATGCCGTGACATATCGTTTTCGATGTGTTGTGCGTTGGGATTGTTGCACGATCACGATCCATGCTACCGTCCGATCGGGATCAAGGAAGCGAGGACGAAGGTCTGATGGCGGAACGGGAAGATTCCGTGTTGATACCGGGCACGCGGATCGCCGGGCGATATGAGATCCGAGGGTTGCTCGGATCCGGCGGAATGGCTCACGTGTATCTTGCGTGGGACAGCACCCTGTACCGCGAGATTGCCCTGAAGACGATCCGGTTCGATCGTGCGGGAGATATCCGGAGTGCTGAGATTCTGCGGGCGCGGCTTCTGCGGGAAGCCCAGGCCGCCGCAAAACTGAACCATCCGCATATCGTCATCATCCATGATCTCTGTTTCACCTCCGACCTCCCGTATATCTCCATGGAACTCGTCCAGGGCCGCAACCTGCGCGATCTCTTCGACACGATTCATCTCGTTCCCCTCCGAGCACTCCTCCAGATCGCCCGCCAGATCGCCTCGGCCCTTGATTATGCTCATGCGCATGATGTCGTGCATCGTGACATCAAGCCGGAAAACGTGATGATCACGGACGATTTCACCGCCAAGATCACGGATTTCGGGATTGCGCGCGTGCAGTCGCCCGATTTCACGACCCTGACGACTGACGGCAAGATCATGTGTACGTATCATTATACTGCTCCGGAGTATTTTAAGGGTGAAAAGGGATCGGCGCAGGGCGATCTGTTCTCGTTCGGGTGTCTCCTGTATGAGATTTTCACAGGGCAACTCGCGTTCTCCGGTGATTCCGAACCACAGGTCTGGTGGCAGATCATGCACAGCACTCCGGTCGCGCCATCGATGATCAATCCGGCGTTGAATCCTGCCGTCGATCCGATCATTCTGGCTCTTCTGGATCGTTCTCCGGACCATCGGCCCGTCGATTGCGCGACCGTCGTCCGGGATCTCGAACAGGCTCTCGGCGATCGCGATCCGGAACGCCCGATTGTGCCCGAGCATCCTGTCGCGGCGGCGATGACCGTAGCCGGGTCGCTGGAAGAAAAACGCCTGTCACCGGACGCAACGACGCGCGTGGATACTCTGCAAAACCGGGCGCATGTCTGGAAACTCGTGACCTCCGGAGCCGTTCTCGGAGTCATTCTCGGGGTCGCCTTCTGGTGGATCGGCAACCGGATCGCTCCACGCGGACAGGTTGGAGGCTCCATCCCGAAAGTGGTCAGTCATCCCCCCACATCCGGTCCGACGAAATCACCCGAACCGACACCGTTCCACGTGGAACAATTCCCGTCACCCGTCATCGTGCTCAGTTATACAGCAACGCCTGACCCGCCACCTCCGGAACTGCCCCCCATCCCGTCGCAAACTGCCTCTCCCGACTCCACATCCACCCGCACTCCATCCCCGTCTCCCATGCGTCCGAAACCCACATCGACCCGACCACCCCGGACTCCTCCCACACCCGCCGGCCCACTCGCGCAGGGACTCGATACGCCCGTCATCGTGACGCCGCGGATCGAGTCCACCATCGAGATCCCCGGCACCGCGACGCCCCCACCTGCGGCGACACCGACTTCCCCGCCATCTCCGCGTCGAAAAGATGATGCGTGGGTACCTTTCTGAGATTGCCGCTCCCGGTCGGACCTAGCGATTCTTGAGCAGCTTTGCAAACGGGTTGTTGCCGAATCGATCCGGCGGAGGTGTCGGGGGCTTGCGAGCGGGGTCTTTCGGCGGCTGCGGCTTTTTCGGATCACCTGACTGCTGTTTCGGACGCTCGCCGGGCTGCGATCGCAGACTCAGAGCGATTCTCCGGCGGGACGTGTCCACCTCCAATACCGTCGCCATGACATGCTGATGGACCTTGACCACATCGGAGGGATTCTTCACGAAGCCATCGGCGAGCTGACTGATATGGACAAGCCCGTCCTGGTGGACGCCGATATCCACAAACGCGCCGAACGCCGTGACGTTGGTCACGATGCCGGGCAGTTTCATTCCCGGCTTGAGATCCTCGATCTTTGCAACGCCTTCGGCAAACCGGAACGCCTCGAACTGCTTCCTCGGATCGCGCCCCGGTTTCTCGAGTTCCGCCAGAATGTCGGTCAGCGTGGGCAACCCGATCGTATCGGTCACATAGTTCTTCAGCGCGATCTTCCGGCGGATTTCGGGGGTTGCCATGAGATCGGCCACCGAGCAACCCAGGTCTTTCGCCATCCGATCGACCACCGGATATGCTTCGGGATGCACCGCGCTCGCGTCGAGCGGATTGTCGGCCTCGCGGATCCGCAGAAATCCCGCTGCCTGTTCGAAGGCTTTTGGTCCGAGCCGCGGGACCTTCATGAGTGCTTTTCGGGATTTGAACGGGCCGTTTTCGTTGCGGTATTCCACGATGTTCTTCGCCAGGTGCGGACCGAGTCCGGACACATACGTCAGCAACTCCTTGCTCGCCGTGTTGACTTCGACACCGACATTGTTTACGCAGCTCACGACCACATCGTCGAGTCCCTTTTTGAGGTCCGACTGATCGACATCGTGCTGATATTGCCCCACACCGATCGATTTCGGGTCGATCTTGACGAGTTCCGCCAGAGGATCCATCAGCCGGCGTCCGATCGACACAGCACCGCGGACCGTCACATCGTGATCCGGGAACTCCTCACGTGCCACATCCGACGCCGAGTAGACCGACGCGCCGGATTCGTTGACCAGCACGATCGATACGCTTGAAGGGAGCGGCAGCTTGCGGACGAAGGCATCCGTTTCGCGGCTCGCCGTCCCGTTCCCGATTGCAACAGCCTCGATCTGGAACCGCGCGCACAAAGCCATGACGGTTTCCTCGGCCTGCCGCTCCGCGCGATCGCCCTGAGACAGGTAGATCACGTCGTTATGGAGCAGTTTACCCTGGCGATCGAGGCAGACGACTTTGCAGCCCGTGCGGTAGCCGGGGTCGATCGCGAGCACATTTTTACGGCCCAGGGGCGCCGCGAGCATCAGTTCGCGGAGGTTTTCCGAAAACACGCGGATCGCTTCGGCGTCCGCCTGCTTTTTTGTCTCGACGCGCATCTCGGTTTCCATCGACGGCATCAGGAGTCGTTTCCAGCCGTCGCGGATCGCTAGGTGCACCTGTTCGGCGGCTGCATTCGATGCCTTGATGAAAGCCCGGTCCAGAACGGTTTCGGCCATCTCCTCCGGCACAGAGATCCGCAGACTCAGCACCTCTTCGTTTTCACCGCGCCGCATCGCCAGCACGCGATGGGACGGTGCGCCCGTCATCGGCTCTTCCCAGTCGAAATAATCCTTGAATTTCGCGCCGGTTTCTTCTTTTCCGGTGATCACTTTGGAGCGGAACACACCGTTTCGCCGGAACAGCTCTCGAATGTCGCTCCGCACCTCCGCATGCTCGCTGACCCACTCGGCGATGATATCCCGAGCGCCGCTCAGGGCATCCTCGATCGTTTCGACGCCTTTCTCCGCATCGACGAACGCGGCTGCCTCCACGGACGGATCGATCGGACCCTGCTCGACGATCATCTGTGCGAGGGGTTCGAGGCCTTTTTCGCGAGCGACTCCGGCGCGGGTTTTGCGTTTGGGCCGGAAGGGCAGATAGATGTCCTCGAGAACCGGAAGGGTCTCCGCGGCGTTTATCCGGTCTCGGAGGTCGGCCGTGAGCAATCCGCGTTCGTCGAGCGACTTCAGGATGGCGGCGCGGCGGTCATCGAGTTCCTTGAGTTGCACCGAGCGATCGCGGATCGCGGTGATGGCGACCTCGTCGAGACTGCCCGTGGCTTCCTTGCGATAGCGGGCGATGAAGGGAACGGTAGCACCGCCGTCGAGCAATTCGGTGACGGCGGATACCTGTGCGGGTTGGATATTGAGTTCCCGGGCGATGCGTTGGGAGTAAATCGGCATGATCTTCGGTCCTTTCGAAGCGTTGCGGATGAGGGGAGTCATCCTGAAAAGAGGGAGGATTGTACGACAAACGGGGAAGGATGGGAATAGGGGGCAGCTATTCAGGACAGGATGGATCTGAGCCGCTCCATACTCAACCGAATCGCAGCCTCTCCGATATCGCACGCGATCCATTGCCGCTCCAGCCGTTCCGCGACGACGGCCGTCGTGCCGGATCCGCAGAAGAAATCCGCCACCAGATCCCCCGGATTGGACGATGCCCGGATGATTCTCGCCAGGAGACTCTCATTCTTCTGCGTTGCATACCCCGTCTTCTCCTTCGAAAAACTCTTGATCTGGATCGAATCGAGCGATTCCGGTCCTTTCAGGTCGCGTTCGGAAGGCGACGCATTCCAGACATCGTCGATCGGACGACCGGATGAGACGCCCGTCTGTCGCGCTGTCTTGCGCCGCGTGTAGCCTTCGGGATGCGGCAGCCGTTCCCGGTTGAAGGTGAAGCGACCCGGCGTCTTGACGTAGTATAAAATGATATCGTGATTCCGGATCCAGTTCCGGGCAACCGATTTAAAACCGGAAATCCACCCGATGCGCCAGATGATCTCCCTCTGGAACGACGCGGCGCCAAACACCTCATCCAATATGATTTTCAGATAATGACTCACCGTCGGATCGACATGCAGATACATCGACCCGGTCTCGCTCAGGAGCACATGCATCATCTGAAGGCGAGGGAGCATCATATCGAGATAGCCGTTCAACCCGCCGGGCCAGGAATCGCGGAACGCCTGCCCCACCTTCGTGCCCGGCGCCGCGTCCTGCCCGGTCGCATGCACCTCAAAATCCGATCCGGTGCAAAACGGCGGATCGATGTAGATCAGGTCGATTTTGCCGGCGAATTCCGGCATCAGGAGGCGCATGACATCGCGATTATCGCCGCGATACAATCGGCGGATGCCATCACGCCCGGATCCCGCGCCGGACACCGGCATCTGCGCGTGCGGATCGGGGGCTTTCGTGAGATCCTTCCGTTCGGGGGGCGGGGCCGGATGAGGGTTCGTCTGAGGATGCGCCTGCCACACCAGCCGGGGAGGGGGCAAGCGGCTGGTCATTTTCGCGTGACCTCCGGCTGGGTCCCGTCCGACGGTTCGACATGGATGATCACGCGGTGGAGCCCGGGGATGCGTTCCTTGAGTCGCTGTTCAAGTTTTTCGGTGAAGGTATGTACTTCGGAAATGCCGCGATTCCCGTCGACCGCGCAGTGCATGCTCGCGGCAACCTCGCTCCCGGACAGAATCACCTCGATATCGTGAGGCTGGCAGGGAACGGATTGCCCCCGGATAAACTCATCCAGAACCGTTCGGATTTCGTCCGATCCGATCCCGCTGAGGCGTGTGGCGGAATCCGGGGGACGGTCGGTTTCGATGTGAGTGATGATGTGATCGATCGGCGGGATGCGCTCGTGGAGGAGGTGTTCGAAGCGGGTCGCGAGATCGTGGGCCTGGGCGACGCTGAGCGAATCATCGACTTCGAGATGCGCTTCGACGGTGAGACGACCCAAGACATCGTGAATGTGAATGGCATGCGCGCCGATTCCCAGTCCCACGGCGATATCGCGGATCGCAGTATGCAGTCTGTGGAGATCCGAATCGTCATCGGTTGCTTCCGGTTCGATATGAACGATCACATCCGCCCCCGGAATAACAGATCGAATGGCGTTTTCCGCGCGGGTCGCGATTTCATGGCCGTGAGAAAGACTGGATTGGCGTCGGACGATCAGCGTCGCATCGACGAAGTTTTCAGGACCGCTCCGACGGATCCGAACTCGCTCGACATGAAGCACACCCGGTATATCCAGTGCAGTGATGACCCGATCACGAAGCCCCGGCGCCACTTCATCGAGCAGATCCGCGATGGTCTTGCGTCCCAGACGATAGCTGACCCAGATGACGATCAACGCGACTCCGAGCGCAGCCAGCGCATCGGCCTTGTGCAGCCATTCGTACCCCGTGATGTCGGACAGGAACACCGCGACGAGGCCGGCCAGGACGACGAGCGACGAGTAGATATCGGTCGAGAAATGCAGAGCGTCCGCCTCCAGCGCCTGACTGGAATATTTGCGGGCGACACGGCTGAGCGCCCGGGATCTCGATATATCGACGAGGATCGAAATGATCATGATGATGAAAGCCCATGGGGTCGCATCGACTTCAACCGTCTTGAGAAACAACCGGTGGACGGCTTCATGAATGATCCAGACGCAGGTCGCGAGCAACAGAATGGTTTCGAACAACGCCGAGAGATTCTCGATCTTGCCATGGCCATACGTGTGCTCACGATCGGCCGGGCGCGACGACATACTGACCGCAAACCAGGTGACACCGGCAGCCACCAGATCCAGTGCGGAATGGGCGGCTTCGGACAGAATACCGAGACTGCCCGTTGCGAAGCCGACGATGAGTTTCAGACCCGTCAGAAGGACGGCAGCCAGTACGGAACTGATCGCGACGAATTTCTTCTCGCGGATTGCACTGACGGAATGCGGATCGTGTGTCATGACCGTATCCTCTTCAGAAGGGGCTTGATAGTTCCTTCTGATGATGCTGCGGAG
The DNA here is from genome assembly GCA_964472395.1 of uncultured bacterium. GTDB lineage: Bacteria > CSSED10-310 > CSSED10-310 > CSSED10-310 > CALFER01 > CALFER01. The sequence continues at coordinate 89,401 of CAYYMM010000004.1, forward strand.
GAGTATGCCACAGAATCCGCCCGGATGCGACCGTGAGGATGGGTGAGGAGATAACAGCAGACGGGGCGGAGTTCTTGCGTCCGGAGTCACTCGCGGGTAGAATCGAAACAGATCAGCGATGGGAAGGAGGTTCAGATGAGAGGATTCCTGCGATTCGGTGGAATGTTGGTCCTGATCGCCTGCCTGTGCGGCGCATTGATGCTGACGGCCTGCCAGCCCGCGAAAGCGCCGGATAATAACGGCAATCCCGACACCGGAGGTGCGCCCGCTCCCCCCATCACCGGAAAAATCAAAGCCGGGTTCATTTACGTCGGTCCGGTCGGCGATTTCGGATGGTCGCATGCGCACGAACAATCCAGGCAGCACGTGATGAAACTCTTTCCATGGCTGGAATCGACCTACGTCGAGAGCGTTGCCGAGGCCGACGCCCCGCGCGTGATCGATCGTCTGGTCCAGGAGGAACACTGCGACATCGTCTTCACCACGAGCTTCGGGTATATGGACAGCACGATCGAGGCCGGCAAGGAGTACCCGAACACCCTCTTCATGCACTGCTCGGGCTACAAACAGGCTCCCAATGTCGGAACCTATTTCGCCGAACTTTACCAAATGTATTACCTGAACGGATTGATGGCGGGAGCGCTCACGAAATCCAAAAAAGTCGGGTATGTCGGCGCGCATCCGATTCCCGAGGTTGTCCGGCACATCAATGCATTCGGACTGGGCCTGAGGGAAGTCAATCCGGACGCCCGCGTGACCGTCAAATGGCTCTTTGCGTGGTACGATCCGGCGAAGGCGCGTGAGGCCACCGAAGCGCTCATCGCCGAAGGATGCGACGTGATCGCCTTCACCCAGGACTCGCCGGCCATCTGCGAGGTCTGCCAGGAATATGCCGCCAAGGGCAAACAGATCCTGACCTTCGGCCACTACAGCCCGATGCAACGCTTCGGTCAGGACGCCGTCGTCTCCGGGCAACTCGTCGACTGGAACGGTCTGTACGAAGAAATTCTCATGCGCGTCCACACGAAAACCTGGACGAACCGCGATTACTGGTGGCTCGCCAAGGAACGCGCCACCCTGCTCGGCGGCGAACTCGACATGCCCATCAACCCGAAATTCGTCGAACCGCTCAAAGCCGTCACGGTGAAAGACCCCATTCTCGGACCGATCTCGGTCCACGACCTGGCGCTCAAGCGATATGATCAGATGCGCGAGCCAACCGTTTTGTTCGATCCGTTTACAGGGCCAATCAAGGATCAGACCGGACAGTTGAAACTCAAACCCGGCGAACGCGCGTCCATGTCCATGCTACTGAGTATGGACTGGTTCCTGGACAACATCGACGGAACGATTCCGAAGAACTGATCCATTTCCGTGCCGAGTGCATTCCGGTCGCTTTGTGTAGAATCCCTCTCCAAATCGTTCTCGGGTGTGAACGTCGTGCGGGATGTATCGTTTCGGATCGAGGCCGGACAGGCCGTCGGACTGATCGGTGAGAACGGCGCGGGAAAAACCACGCTGATGAACTGCCTGACAGGACTGTACCGTCCAGACAAAGGTATCATTCGAATCAATGATGATCGCGCGGAGATCCGACGTTCACGCGACGCCTTCGCGTTTGGAATTGGCATGGTACACCAGCATTTCATGCTCGTACCGACATTGAGTGTCCTCGAGAACATCGTGCTGGGTCTCGATCGCAGCACGGTTTTCCGTCCCGTGCGAACGCTGCGGGACGAGTTCACACAGATCTCCCGCCGATTCGGTCTCGAAGTCGACCCGGATGTGGCAGCGGGTGAACTGGCACCGGGCGAGCAGCAGCGGGTAGAAATCGTGAGAATCCTGATGAGGGGCGCACGGTTGTTGATTCTTGACGAGCCGACATCCGTTCTGAGTCCTTCCGAAACCGATTCGTTTTTCGATTCCCTGAGACGCTTGATTTCCGAGGGATGCGCCGTGCTGCTGGTCAGTCACAAACTCGACGAGATTCTCACATTCTGTTCCCGGATCCTGGTGTTGCGACGGGGACGGATCGAGAGCGACTGTTCGACGGATGGTATGGATATGCGGACGATCACGAAAAAAATGATCGGGAACGCGGAACCTGTTAAGGGTTCCCGGATCGTATCGGAGCCCGGTCCGGTGATTCTCGAAGTCAGGGATCTCGCGGCCCGTAACGACCGCGGCATCCCGGCCGTTCAGGGCATCACGTTTGAGATGTGCCGGGGTGAGATTTTCGGGATTGCCGGGATATCGGGAAATGGGCAGCGTGAACTGGCATCGGTCCTGGCCGGGGTCAGGAAGGCGGAACGCGGGATGATCCGGTTCGACGGTGAGGATATCACGCGAGTCGGGCCGCGTGGACGTCTGGAGAGGGGGATTGCGTGGATTCCCGAAGACCGGTTGCATGAGGGCAGCATCGGGGGGATGACCGTTGGAGAGAACGCCGTGTTGCGGTCATTTTACAGGGCACCATATGCGCGTTCCGGCTGGATCCGGAAGACGGTTGTCCGGTCTTTTGCCCGAAGTCTGACCGAGCGTTTTGCTGTGGTGACGCCATCGCTTGACACACCGGTCCGGTGGTTGTCCGGGGGTAACATTCAGAAGCTGATCGCGGGACGGGAATTGTCGGGATCCCCGCGGATGGTGATCGCGTCGCATCCGACGTATGGATTGGATGTGCGGGCAGCTGAAGCCGTTCGCTCGATGCTGCTTCACTGCCGGGATCAGGGTGGAGGGGTGCTCCTCCTGTCGGCGGATCTGGATGAACTGCTGGAGATATCCTCGCGGATCGCCGTGATCTTCCGGGGCCGCCTCATGGGGATCATGGACCACCCCGATATGGACCGGCAAACAATCGGCCTCTGGATGACCGGGGTATAGAACGACATACCGGCGGGCCTCCGTGCCCGCCGGCAAAGAAACGGGTAACTTCTCATACGGCCTCCGTGCCCGCCGGCAGATAAATAGCTGGGTCTAATACGGCCTCCGTGCCCGCCGGCAGATAAATAGCTGGGTCTAATACGGCCTCCGTGCCCGCCGGCACATACATAGAAGGTTACAATACGCATTGCCCGCCGGCAGGGACGCCTTGGGGTTCTCATACGCATTGCCCGCCGGCAGGGACGCCGGCGGCTGCTGCGCCCGACGGTTCGACATATGAGAAGGACAACTTGTACGTGGGGCGATCACAAGGATCGCCCCATACGGGGGGTTGCGTTTTCGCGGGGGGGACAGCCCGCAGGGCCGAACAGAGGGTTCGTTTTCGCGAGGATGATACGGTAGTACTGTTCACCCGATACCCGTTGATCCTGAGCCTGTCGAAGGATCGAACGGGTTGATACCGTACCGGGCTTCGACCGGTCGGTCCTCAAGACGCTCCGATACGTTCCTGCTCTCCGATCCCGGTTCGCCCCCCACGCTCAACCCGAACGGTATGAGTTGGCACCGACTCGGAGTGTGCACGTGCTGTTGCACGCACGGAGGCCGTATTAGAGTACAGACCCGCTTTCTTGCCGGCAGGCACGGAGGCCGTATTAGAGTACAGACCCGCTTTCTTGCCGGCAGGCACGGAGGCCTGCCGCTATAGGGTTTTCAAAAAATCGGTCCACGCATCACGGTACGCCTTGCCCGTTACCAGAAATCCATCGTTGTGACCGCCGGATAACGTAACGAAGCGCTTCAACTCCGCTCCCGATGTCTCGTAGACCCGCCTCCCCATCTCAAAAGGGACGATCTCATCCGCGGTCGCATGCAGTACCAGTGTCGGAACATGGATCGCCCCAATCCTTTTCAATGTGTCGAATCGATACCGTCCCAGTAACCGAACCGGAAGATACGGGTAGAATGTCGAGCCAAGATCGATCATCGACGTGAACGGCGATTCGATGATCAGCGCACGGCACGGAACACGCGATGACAGTTCCACCGCGACGGCAGACCCCAGAGACCGTCCGAAAATCAGGATCGACTCGGGTGAACACAGCAGTCGCTCCGTCATATGCCGATACACGGCCCCGGCATCGCGATACAACCCCGCCTCGGATATCGATCCTCCGCTCTTTCCGTAACCCCGGTAATCGAAGATCAACACGCTGATCCCCAGTTTCCGGAAGACGATCAGCGAGTCAAGCCTGTGCGAGATGTTTCCCGCATTGCCGTGACAGAACACCATGTTCCAGCGTGGATTATCCGCGGGAATCCACCAGCCATGCAAAGCAACGCCGTCGTCCGTGTCAATCCATACGTCGTCGAACGGAATCCCCGCCGCCGCAGGCGTCACATCGAGTTCGGCAACCGGATAGAAGATGTATCGCTCCTGGAACAGATACATCAGAACGGAAATGCCGATCCATGCGGACACCAGAATGATCAGAATCGACATGCCGATGCGCCGTACAGGATACATATCCATCTATTTCGGCTTTTTATCGTAGAGACTCCCACCGATGAACTCACGCAGATGACAGTCTTCCGGAATCACCTTCGTCGAAATATCCGGTTGAGCCACGAGCGAGTCCAGCAACCGCTTCACACGCTCACCCCGGGTATACGCGTCGAGACGTCCCTGATCGAGAAACGGCTTCGGATCGGGAAAATCCGGCCCCATGCATGCTTTCAATACCGGAAGTTCGAAACCAAGTCCCCCGTTGATCACGATGTCCACGGTTCGCGAATACGGAACCATGTCCCGGAGCTCCCCCTTGCGCACGAAATGCCAGTGTCCCAAGGTCATCCGGGGATCGTGATTGCGATGGATCCGGTCCCGCAACATGCGCCGTAGCATGCGCAAATCCGTCGATTTCGTGTAAATCCCATCCGCCCCGTCCCCGAGTTTCACCACGCACAGGGCTTCGATGAACAATTTGAACTTCAGATTCTCGGGAATCGAAGACGTCATCGGCGGATAGAGTCCGTGCAGGCTGTCGAGCAACAGCACCTCATCATCTTCGATCTTCAGGCTTTCCGCCTCACGGATGCTCCGGCCATGCTTGAAGTCGTATATCGGTTTCCGGATCGTCTTTCCGTCGAGCAATTCCTGGAGGTGCTGGTTGATCAGATCGAGCTGGAGCGCCTGGGGTGTCTCGAAATCCCAGTCTCCGAAGGCGTCCTGCGGATACTCGGCGAGACCCCAGAAATAGTCGTCGAGATTCAGGGCGCGGAGTTTGAGGTGATGCTTGCCCAGCCGTTCGGCGATCTTGTTCGTCGTCGTCGTTTTTCCGCTCGACGAGGGGCCGGTGACGAGCAGCAGGCGCACGCGTCCTTTTTTCAGGAATGCGTCGACCACCGCGTCCAGATTCGATTCGTATTGCGCGATAGAGGCACCCACGAGTTCGCTGAAGCGTCCGCTGAGCACCCAAGCGTTGAGCTTTTGAATCGTTTCGCAATTGTGCGCCTCATTCCATTTCCAAGTCTCGGCCCATTTGGCTTCCGGATACCCGTTCCCGGCGAATTTGTCCATCGGGATGTCGCCTTCACGCACCTTGATCCGACCCCATCGGTAGACTTCATAGACATCCGCCGTGGCGATGAACCCGCGGCTGCGCAGAACATGCACCACCATATCCTGCACCGCTTCGACATTCGGAGGCGTTTCGCGGGATGTCAACGAACGATTCGAGTTCAGGCACATGATCACATCATCGGTCAGAAGCTCGGCAATCTCGGCGTCGCTCTTGCCCTTGAACGCCATATAAATCGTGTTGGGAATGATATCCTGAGCGAACCCGCCGATGGCGTCCGCCGCCCGGAGGATCGCCTGCGTGATCGGTTCCGCGGAAAACGGCACAATCGCTCCGGTTCTCTTCTTCAACTGCGCGATTTTATTCTCGACGGCCATCCCTATCCCCTCCTAAAAATACCATAAATAGATCACATGAAACGTGACAGGAATCGTGAAGATCAGACTGTCGATCTTGTCCAGAATCCCCGCGACTTCGGATGTCGATCGCTCCATTCCGCTCGCTGCATCCTTCCGGATCATCGCGAACACGAGTTCCCCGAGTTGTCCCGCGATACCGATCACCAGGCCGCAGGCCATCGCCGAGGGAACCGTCAGATGATAATAACCGATCTCGGGCATCACCGGAATGAACGGCAGCGCCAGAACGGCGGTGATCACCGAAGTCAGTGCCGCGCCAGCATAGGTCGCATCCGGATTCACGTGTTGCGCGATCCGGAGATTCAGGATGAATGAGCGTTTGCGCTGTGGGTTGTGTTCGATGTAGCGGTTGAATGCGCCGTTGAGTGCCACCGAGATGATATCGCGGGCTTCCGTCAGGACGAGGCAGAAAAAGAGCAGCATCGGGCTGATGTTGATCAGGAAGAGACTATGTCCGAGATTGTAAATAAAGAAGGTGAACCCGAGCACGATGATGCCGAGCGTCTGGAGAACCCCTTCCGTCCGATCTTGCAGAACGAGCAGAATCGGGGCCAGAATGAACAGGTAAACCGGCACCAGAATGATGAAGAACGCATACCACTCGATGTATGCCAGCAGCACGACGAGCGGGATCACGGCATAACTGAAATAGACCGGGATCCGGTTCCGGAACGTCAGGGATCGATCCGGTGCAGTCATTTCGAGGGGGAGAATCGCGTTGAATTCACGGAGCGCCAGGAAGCAGAGAATGCCGAGAAGGACGAAGGAGGCGATCCGGTCAGTCGAGATCGCGAGTGCGAACACGGCGATCATCCACCACCAGATCGACGACCGCCGGGCCATCTCGTCCATGGCCGGCGAGTTCGGTTTGGCGGTGCCTCCGGTCATCATGGAGGCGAACACGAGAATCACCAGAACGGCTGAGTAGAACAGCATCATGCCGACCTGATGATCGACGATCATCCGGGACAGCGAGAATGCGATGATGGCGAACAGGGCCATGAGTTTTAATGAGTTCGTTTTCCAGTTCATTGATCTCCCCGTTTCAAGGTCAGATTCATACCCTATCCGACCCTTAGCGCTAAGCCGTTTGATTATATCAGGAAGTCTGAAGAGTCTCAAAGAGGAGAATGCCGGAACAACAGCAGACAGCATCGCTAGTTAGAGATATATATTAATGCTCTTGCGATTATCGAAGAAGCCGCGTATCTTTTTCTCAGCCAATGGGGTGAGCGGATCATGGATATTTTACAATGGCATAACCGATTCGAAGGCCTGCGACGCGGTCGTTTGTATCTGCAATCCCGAATCCGGAATCTATTCGAATCCCAGGGCTTGTTTCGAGCCGGCTTTCGTCAGCGAGTCTCCGTTTTTTTGATACCACGCATTGTTCACACCACATGGAGTCTTCGCCCGTGGTGCATCAACCTCATTCCGGATTTCAGGTGTACTCAACATTGTATCTATTGTTCCAATGCAGAGGTGTATGAATCCATATCGCAGAATCGCCTGCCGATCGCTTGGAATACATCGATGACACCCTCCGTCTACTTGAAAATTCTGGATGAAGCCAAAGCATTCATGCCTGTGATCGGGATCGTCGGCGGAGAGCCTCTTCTATACCCGCATTTCGATGACCTTCTCTGCGCCATCACTTCTCGCGGAATGCATGCCTCGTTGACCACGAACGGCTGTCTGCTGGCCGAAAAAGCCGAAACGATCGTGATGAATCGACTCCCGATCCTTGGAATTTCAATTGACGGCCCCCCCATGCTGCATGACTCGATCGCGCACTCAGAAGGATCTTTTGAGCGCGCCCGTAAAGGGATTGAACGGATCAGAGAACTGAAACGTGTCCGAAACTCGCCTTATCCCAGAATCAAACTGATACTCACGATCTGCTCTTTGAATCAACACCGCATCACCGAATCGATCCGTCAGATGATCGATCTCGAGCCCGACATTGTCAGTGTGCGCCACCCCATCAGCACCTCACCCGCTTCCATTCGGCAGTCTCCGTCGCAATTATTCAACATTCCCTGCGGCTTGACCGTGCCGTTCGGAGGCCGGGATGCATTGACTGATTACCGAGAATTCGACGGGAAACACATCGCCGATCAGCTAGACGAATGTATTGGATTACTGCAAAAGAATTCGATTCAGTTTTCGATCGAGCCCTCGATGAGTCGCAGTGATACAGAAAACTTTTACAATCCGACCGCATGGAAGGCTAAAAAGCGGCAGTGCTGGGTTCCATGGAATCTGCTCGAGGTGATGCCTAACGGTGATACCGTTTTTTGTGGCCTCCATTTCATGCATGTTACGGGGAACATCCTTCGACAAAGCATCGATGAGATCTGGTGGGGGAAAAACATGCGGAATGTCAGGCATTACCTGTGCGATTTCAGTCCCTTTCCGGTCTGTTCACGGTGCTGCATGACCTTTGCGGATCTGTGATACATCCGAGTTTGTACCCGCTTCAAAACCTCGCATCGGAACCACACACCACCCATACTCCCCGTCAGGCACTCGACTCCATATCTCCGATCCGATGATGAGCTCATTACGGCCCCCCGGCACAGGAGCGCCAGCCAGAAAACCATTCGGGAATCGAAGATAAAACTCGTAGGAATCACTCCCCGGTATCGAACTCCATGTAAAGCGAGGAGCCTCTGATAACGTTGCATTCGGCGGGGGCGTGAGCAGGATTGGCTTATCGACGGATAACGGCACTGAAAGTCTGTCGCGCCAAGCAGTCAGGATACCATTTTGAACTGGAATCAGACACAACACCCCGATGAGAAGGAGGACAGCGGCGATGATCGCGACGAAGCGCCTGGATCGGAAGATGTTGGAGCGCTTATGGAACACATAGAGTCCGAAACTCCCGATCCAGACTGCTGCAAGAGCAATCCGGGAAGGTTCTTCCGCACGCAGAGAGGGGAATGCGAATGACGCAGCCATGAGAGACGACTTCGAGGAGTAACATTTGTTGATTCCATTCCCTTTCATGTATAGATTCCCGGTATCTCTAAACGCCGCCGTCATCAACAGAATCGTCCAGGTCAGCACGCCGACAAGAAAAAAACTCTTGAGAGTCAGTCTCACTGAACGAAGATGAGGGGTCAGCAGTAACACCGCAAGCGGCGCAAGCGGAAGCATGTACCGACACGGCGGTGACCAACCTCCCCACCACTGAGGATTCAATGTCACCAAAAACAGATTCAATCCGAACGGTAAAGCCACCCCGATTTCTCGTCTCGATATACGCGAAGATCCACAGAAACCAGCGAGCACCACAAAAAAATACAAAGGGGCGTTGCAAAGCAACCCGGACTCCCTGTCCAGGAACAAGCCCATCAGGTGAATAGCCTGGTCCCGATACGACGCGTACGGATCATTTCCCCAAAGGTATGGATAGAACGTACCAGTCTGCCACCATGTCACACCAAGTGTCGCTCCCAATATGATGAAACATGGAGTGGAATAGCGAATCTTGACGGCTACGGGATGCAGCGAAAACCACACAACCAGAAGCATGCCGGCGCACAAGGCAAATCCTCGTGTATGAATCAATACCATGAAACCAGGAATCATCCCGTATAGAATCGCTCGATTTCCAATTCCCGGTGTCATTGACTGCATCGTAAGAAGACCCCAGGTTAGCAGCAAGGCGAGTGGAATTTCTGGATAAACACTGGGCCCGAGGTACACAATGGGCGGTGAACAGCACAGCAGTACGGAGGCAATACCGGACGCTGTTTGGAAACTCGTCATCGAGTTAGCCAGATAAAACAACAGTACGGCCAACCCCCCCGTTAAACTCATTAGAAACAAGCGAACACCAGTCACTCCACCTGCTCGGAACGCAGGGAGCAGCAATAAAGAAAACCCCCAAGGATCCGGTGGATAGATGCGCTCCGTGCCTCCCTCGATCACCCTTGGATTCAGCGATGTAAGGCCAATCGTACGGTAGTCCTGGTTCTTATAATTATTCGCAAGATCAAAATCGCCATCCTTCAGAATGCTTATCGTCAGCATGAGATAGTGTGGTTCATCGCCGCTGAGCATAAACTTCCGAGCACTGAGGCTGACGAACAGACACTGAACCATCAGTGTCACACAGAAAACCACTGCGGGAATCGTGAAACGGCTCTTCATCTCGACCTTGAACCGGAATCAGCCGATTCATAAGAAATAAGCCATTCCGCTGGACAACTCATCTGAAAGACCGGTGTTGATCTTACAGATACAGCTCTCCACCGGATCATCATCAACCTATCGTGAAGGAAACTCGGTGTGATTTCATACGAAAACTGACCATCATGATCATGCATCGGATCGATCGATATCACTTCTGGAGTCTGTGACACCTCTCCACCGGAGGTGATGAAAGCTATTTCTCCGGTCGATATGTTGGTTGCGCAGAGGTACACACCATCGATCCCGGTTCGAGGTTCCCAAAGGACATGCAAACGCATGGTTCCGGTTGTATGAACTCGATCCGCTCGAATCCGGGGCGGAGGAACAGGTGAAAAAAAAGACGCCGAAATGAACTCGGTCAGTAATGTCCTCCCGTTGTTGGTGATCTGTTCTTCTCGGATCATTCCAATTCCATCGGATAAATGGAAGGTTGAGATATCCATCCCGAGATCGCTGTAGTATGTGACACTTAACTCCATGACATTCTGGAAAGAACCGCCCGGCAGGATCATGGCGGCATCGAGATCATGAATTCGGACGACGGACCGCGTCGGCACTCTCTTAGTATCGTCAATAATCAGTTCCTGGTTTGCTTCCCAGGTCTCACCTTTATAAACCGGCCATTTCCAAAGCAGAACCGGCGGGTCGACCTTGTATGTGTGGCGGAGGCCGTCGGGCCCGAGTCCTTCTGACTTGAATATATATAACTCGAATCCCTCTGCGGTCTGCTTTCGCGTGAACCATTCATACTTCGCTCCGTTATCCATTGTGTAAAACATGACTATTTCGTCCGGATGCAGCCCAGGCAGTACCGACAATGCGGTCACAACCGGTATTCCCGCCTGGCAGATTCGGAAATCAGAATCAACCGAAAGGAGTTCAAAACAAAAATCCGCATCCATCCGGGTGGACGTTGCAACCAATTGTATCGACACCGTCGGCGGCAGTTCGGATAAAGATTCCAGTAGAAACCGGTTATCTTCATATACCGCCAGATACGGCGCATTTCGATTGATATGCACCATGAGGAGATGATCGCGTCCGGTTTGAGTCGCATTAAGGGGGATCTCAATAACCGATTGAGCCGGTCGCTCCGGAGTATCAATCGAACAGATCACCGCATGATAGACGACATCTTGGATCATGCTGGATGATGCGTATGAAATCGAGATGCTGCCAATATCAGTACGGATCGGCCTTGAAGTAAGCATTCGGACAGATTGTCCTCGTATCCTGCCGTGCAGCGCGATCCCTCTCCCACGATCCGATACGCTGAACGCACAAGTGGGCGACTGCCAGATCGTCTGATCCGGATTTCCGTCAGAAAACCGATCACTGAAAGATCGGATCACCTGAGTTGAAAGATACCGGCATTCGCTTCCATCATGTATCGGACAGTAATCAGGAGCAACAGAAAGAACAATGTGGGGAACGAGTATGGACACCACCATCATCAACCGAATGATTTCGATTTTTTTCAAGAGGTTCTCCTTCATCGGTGTATCATGAAAACAACCATGTACTCCGCATAAAGAACTCGTTCGATCCCCGTCCGGATCGATCGATCCGGCGCATAAGCAACAGAGGCTGCCAATGATTTTACGCGACGATTGCATGAAGTCAAAGAGTTCAGAGCCGTTTTGCTGTAATCAAGGATCGGAAGGGGCATCGGGATCAGCGGATGTCCCGGTGGAATGCGTCACCGAGTGTTGCTGACATGTGAACTCGTCCGCGATTCCCCGACCAGCTTCCACTGATCAACACAAGCAGCGTCACGGCATACGGCAGCAGCATCAGAATGTTCGGTGCAATCCCCTTGTTCTATAGCACATACTGCCCGACATAACCGCCTCCGAAGAGATACACGCACCAGGCAGCCCGTAGAGAAGTGCCCCTTCGCGGACAATAGATGAAAACACATGTGAGTAGCGCCAGAATGGAGACAACCCGATTCCCCAGTGATGCAAGGGATATAAGCCGTGTGTCGTGGCCTGCAACACCGCAAGATCGAGATCCGCCGTTGTCTGGGCGGATCTGTGTGCTTGATCCTCACGCCCGAAATCAATCGCGATAAATTCGGACTCTCACTTACATTCGACTCTGCGCCATCAGAACATCCGCAACATTCCTCACATACTGCTCATTTGACAACCCCTCGAGCGCTTCGTCCGGAAACACGACCTTCGCGCGGAAATGCGCCGCAAACTCCCGGAATACCTCTCCCCGGGCATCCGCATCCATCTCATCCCGCCGGGCAATCGCCGCCGCCGCCAGATACGCCTCCTCCGGCGAGGTTTTCTGGCGCAACCGCGCGATCAACCCCGGATGATCCCGGAACGAGTTGAACTTACCCGGCTCGAGATATCGCATGTCGGGCAGCGCGAGTTTCCGATCCCGGATCACGATCGTATTGGCGGCGATGTCCCCCAGACGCTGCCGCCGCGGATTCAAAAGACACACCACCCCACCCAGCCCGTAGAAAACCGGCAGCATGTCGAACAGCCTGAACAGATTCCGCATGACGATCTGCACCGGCAGCAGCCTCAACCCGTCCGCATCGATCACCCGCAGCCCCGTCACATACTTCCCCGGCGTCCGCCCTCCCCAGAACCACTCGAAGGCCATCGAAAAACCCATGAAAATCACAAAATACGCGATGATCGCCACGGCCAGAGACCAATCCTCGGAAATCAACCCCAAAACACCCATCAGGCGATCGAAAATCCCCGCCAGCAGCGACACACAGGCGATATCGACCGAAACGGCCAGAAAACGCGATACCGGCCCGGCTGTCGCGAGCGAAAACGTGATGCCTTCCGGAGTCGTGATGCGCGCCCGCGATTTCATCCCGATCCCCCTTCCCTCCGCTTGCCTCCGCCCAGCATCAGAAACGCCGCCAGGATGAGG
>CAYYMM010000005.1:0-83946 GCA_964472395.1 uncultured bacterium
GGGGATTGAAAAGGGAACGGCGACAGGCGTTGATCCTCGGAAAGGTAAAATCGAGATTGCTCATGGTGGGACGTTGTTCCTGGATGAAATCAGTGAACTGCCTCCCGATGTACAACCGATGCTTCTCCGGGTACTGCAGGATCGGCTTCTGACTCCGATCGGTGGGCACTCGGAACGTCCGATCGATGTTCGGGTGATCGCGGCGACGAATCGCGACATGGCAGAGGCCGTTCGATGCGGCCGTTTCCGCGAAGATCTCTATTATCGGATCTCAGCCATCCGACTCGAAGTTCCACCTCTTCGCAATCGCCGGGACGATATTCCCGATCTCGTCGATCATCTGTTCAGGCGGCATGGGGGGAGGGGGCCTGTGCCGTTTGATTCTTCGGAAATCGAGCGTCTGCAGCGATTCAACTGGCCCGGAAATATCAGGCAACTCGAGAACCTGGTCATTCAGAAGATGGTTCTGGGCGACATCCCGGATGTGGATCCGATTGGATCGGGAAGTCCTATGATTGATCTCGACGCCGCCGTGTCGACACTATCAGACGGTCGTACGTTTTCTCAGATTCGGGATCTGATCTTCTCTCATGTACTCGCACAATGCGGAGGCAGCATGAGTCGGGCGGCGCACCGGCTCGATGTATCGCGCTCCACGATCTGGGAGTTTACGAAGCGGCCGAAATCAGTTGGATGAAAACCTGACGTGAACGAGGACCGTCGAATTCGCAAAACATGATGCCCTGCCAGGTTCCGAGCGCTGGTTTTCCGGAGACAATCGGAATCGTGACGCTCGATCCGACCAAAGACGCTTTTGCGTGGGCGTCAGAATTGCCTTCCGAATGGCGATATCGCGGGCTTCGGGGGATGAGTCCAGCGAGGATCTCGATGAGATCGGACTTGACCGCCGGATCCGAGTTCTCGTTGATCGTCAATGCCGCTGTCGTGTGTGGCGTAAAGACTACGCATATGCCATCGGCGATGCCTACTTCACGCACGGCATCCTCGACAATCCTACTGATATCGATCAGCTCCTCTCGAACATGACTGTGGACAGGTTTCCGGATCATTCGCCCCTCCTTTATCAATCCATTCAACCGTTCGGTTCGATGACGTTAGAGATCCTGCTTGACATATACCCGGCCATGATATCGAATCATCTGTGATTCGTAATGACACAGGAGTGGCCCGATGGCAAGTACAGAACAGATAATCGGCGCGTCGATCCTGGCGACAGGATTCATGCCGTTCCAGTCTTTTCGATCAAACCCTTCCTCGCGGATCGCATCAGCGCTCGACGGGCGTATGATTGCCGGGATGCCTGTAACGAGTGTGGTCCTGCCGGTCGAGTATGCTGCATGTGAACGGTTCGTTCGCGATCATTTCGATTCGCATCGTTATCCGATCGTCGTCCTGATGGGGCTTAACGCGAGATCCCGTCGGATCGCTCTGGAACGCCTGGCGGTCAATCTGGAGCATGCGGTGATAGCGGATGAGGCTGACGATTGCGCCACGACGCGTACGATCGATCCCCGAGGTCCGGACGGGATATTTAGCAACTGGCCAGTGGATCGGCTTCACGCTCGGTTGGCATCGGAGGGCTTCCCTGTCACGGTTTCGAATTCCGCCGGAACTTATGTATGCAACGCATTGTTTTATCGCGTGCTGAGGCGGATGTCCGGTTGTGAGCAACGGGATTCGAAGGTCGGCTTTGTCCACCTCCCGCGGATCTCCCGGAGAATCCCCTCGGATCGGATGATGGCGGCGATTGAGCGTTTGATAGAGCTGTTGGCGGCGGAACAGGGAGATTCACGCAATGAGTGAACGGAACAGCGCGTTCGATGAAGCCGTCCAATTTGTCCTAGGGTTTGCCAATTACGAGAAAAAACCTCCGAATTCATACAACGAAACGACATACTCCCTGGAAGGATTCCGTCACCTCCTTAATGAGCTGGGAAACCCACACCAGTATGGACGGATCATTCATATCGCCGGGACGAAAGGGAAGGGGGCAACGGCTGCCATTCTGGATTCGATCCTCAACACATGCGGATTCCGGACAGGCCTGTTCACCTCACCTCATCTGGTCGATATCCGCGAACGGATCAGAGTGAATGGATATGCAATCTCGGAGTCCCGTTTTACACAGCTCGCCAACGAGGTCCGATCGGTCCTGCCGGGAGGAACTCAGGGTGGATTCCGGACCACCTTCGAGATTCTTACCGCGATGGCTTTTCTCGAGTTTCGTCAACAGAATGTCGATTTTTCGATTCTCGAAGTCGGCATGGGCGGACGATTGGATTGCACGAATGTTGTCGATCCGATTCTGACCGCGATAAATCCGATCAGTCTCGATCACACCGAGAGCCTCGGACGAACCATCAGGCGGATCGCCGAGGAAAAGGCTGGTATCCTGAAGCCGCATCGATCCTGTGTCGTGGCGCGACAGAGTTCTCAGGCTTTGGAAGTGATTCGAAAGAGAGCGCTCGAATTGAATGCTCGCCTGATAGCGGTTCCGAGAATCCTGTCCGTTCGATCGATCTCGATGGACGGATCATGTTTCGACCTGAAAGCCGATTCTGAGCGGATCGGACCGGTGACACTCCGGCTGCCAGGTCGCTTTCAGATTGAAAATGCGGCCATGGCGATTGGGCTCTTTAAATCACTCGCGGATGAGTTGAACTGGGGACTCGATTCAGAAACGGTGATTGAGGGGTGTCTCAGAGCACGCTGGCCTGGACGATTGATGCCGATTGAAACCTCGGGTTGGTACCCGGCGGATGAACCCCCCGTGCTTCTGGCGGATGGCGCACATAATCCGCTGGCAATACGGCGTGTATCGGAGTCGCTGGGAGACATTTTTCCGGGGGCCCGTTTTACAACTATTATCGCTGCACCAGCCAACAAGGATTACAATGGTATGATCCGCGAAATCACTCTCAGAACCGGAGATATGATCGTCACGCGATATGCGGGTTCGCGGGCTTTGCCGGTAAGGGAACTGAAAGCGACCGCCGACCGATATCATACCTCGGTGCATGAGGCGGACGGCCTTTCGGATGCGCTCCGGCTTGCATCCCGTTTGAATCCGCTGGCACCGGTGCTGGTCACGGGATCCTTGTACCTGATCGGTGAACTCTGCGAGATGGCCGGTTTGCGGGAGAGATGTCTGAATCTGCGGATAGAGAATACTGAGGACCCATGCATTCATGGAATGTAACGGCCAGAGAAGCGATCGCGATCCAGAAAAGTCTCCGCGAAAGACTCGTGTTCGATCTCGATGAATGGACTCCACGAACCGTTGCGGGCATCGACGTGTCGATTCTTCCGGATCGTGAAACCTTGATCGCAATGATCCTCATCTTCGATTTCGAATCGATGACGGAGATCGAGATCCGCTGGAAAGCGCTTCGAACGACATTCCCTTACGTTCCGGGCCTGTTGTCATTTCGGGAAGGTCCGGCTGTGATGGCTGCATTCGAGGAACTGCGGTGCAGGCCGGATCTGCTGCTGATGGACGGACAGGGAATCGCGCATCCACGCGGATTCGGACTTGCCTCCCACATCGGTTTATTGACAGAATTGCCATCGATCGGATGTGCGAAAACGCGTCTGGTCGGCAGTTACGAGATGCCGGGTGAAGAGGCGGGAGACTCGACGATGCTGACGATTGAGAGTTGTGAGGTTGGTCGGGTTGTCCGTACGAGGACGGATGTCAAGCCACTGTTCGTTTCGCCCGGTTATCGCGTGACGCAGGATCTGGCAGCGCGGTTGACTCTTCTGTGCTGCCGCGGCCGTCGCTTGCCGGAGCCGACACGCCAGGCGCATATCAGGGTGAATGAGGTGCGCCGGGATCTGATGATGAGGTCTCAGGATGAACAATGAACCGGATCGACGCATCGATGTCGTGGTGCTTGCAGGCACGAGTCGAAACCCGAAGCGTCTGATTAATAATCGGAACAAGGCATTTCTCGAGATCAGCGGAACATCGCTCGTATCGCGAGTCATGGAACAGGTAATGGCCTGCTCGGATGTAAACCGGGTGACCGTGGTCGGTCCCCGCGAGGATCTCGAACGCGAGCTCCTCTGCCGGTTCCCTCAGAATCGTCTGAAGATCATTCATCAGCGTTCCCGGATGCTCGAAAATGTCTGGGCAGGTTTTATTGCGACGTTCCCGGATGGCAATAATCTTCCAAGGAACCGCGAGATCGACACGGTTCTGTTGGGAGGTCGTCTGCCGATCCGGCGAAAACCGCATCTCTACATCCTCAAGTCAGTTTTTGCCGCAGTTGCGGCACAGGTTACAGATCCATCGATACCGATTTCGAGGCATCGGGTAGGGGCGGCGATCGATGCCCGGTTAAATGCATTCAGAGATCGCCATGAGCGGATGGAATGGTTCCTCGGCAAGATTGATCTCGAAACGATCCTTCGAGAAGGGAACGTGCTGCATGATACTCCGGAGGGAATTCTGTTCATTCGAAAGGATATTCTGGAGTATTTCCGGGATTGGGAAACGCGGTTGAACAAGCCCATTTTAGTCATTCCGGCCGATATCCCGTTGTTGACACATGAAGCGATCACGGATTTTCTCGACCGTTGCACAAAGATCGATGGGGATTTTTTCTTTTCGGTGGCGATCGAGGATGTGTTGGCGGATTACTACCGTCGACCGGACGGCAAGAATGCGTTCATCCGTCCGTATCTTTGGCTCAGAGAAGCTAAAATACGCGCCGCTAATCTGATCCTCGTGAAACCCAATCTGATCGGTAATAAGCAGCTCATCCAGGAAAGCTTCGGAATTCGGAAGATGACGGAATGGAGCAACGTGTTTGCGCTTATCTGGAAACTGATCAAGCAGAAAGACCGATGGCAGACCGTTCGTCTTGCCGTCGGCTTTCAACTTGCTGCGGTTCTCTGGCGCAATGGATATGGCCGATGGGCTGAATCCGTGCGTCTCCGGTTGCGTTCCCCGCAACTCGAAGCCGCGCTCAGCAGGATGTTCATGACCCGCTTCCGCTTGATTCCGACCCCTTACGGCGGCGTTTCTCTCGATGTCGACTGCGAATCCGACTACGATTTACTGCGCGAGTATCTGCCGTTTTTCAAAACTATCCAGGAATCGCGTCTTCCAATGAACCGGCAGTTGGTTGAGCATCTCTTCAGGATCCCTGTTTCGAGCGGCGGCTGATCAGTATCCGAGCGATTCACGGACAAGAATCACCGTCATTCGATCTTTGACGGGCTGCCACTCCGTGATTACTGTCGATCCACAGATACGATCGGGTGTTCGGCAATCCGAGCATGCATCCGTATCAGCGCAGGGAGTATTTCGATTCAGCCGGCGCGCGTTTCGAGGTGCTGCGATCGAATTGATCCGCTCGATACCCGCTTCGATATCGCGGACGATTTTGTTGATCCCCGCGATGATCACGACTTTCGTTGGTCCAAAAATCAAGGCAGCCACACGGTTTCCCATCCCGTCACGATTGACCAGGATACCATCGCGTGTGATGGCGTTGGTCGAACAGAAGAACAGGTCGCTTCGAAGCCCGATTCTGCGGCGTTCGATCCTCTCTGCTGCGCTAAGTCCTTCGGCGTAGGGATCGATGAACGTGATTCCGGGCGACGTCATGAGGTGCGCACGGAGGCCGATCTGATCGAGCGTTACGGATCCACCCTGTGTGACCGTTGCACCCGGTTGGATCAATGCGATCGCTCGGTCGAGGGCTTCTGCGCTATTCGTGACACAACACGCAGCGATGTTTCGTTGATGGAGTTTGTTGATGATTTCCTGTAGAGAGGCTTCATTATACGTCGGGTCTGTCATATGGTTTTTACCCCACAATCGATTCCGATTCGTCCAGTAACTCTTCCTGTGCGGCCTGTCGGCGATGCGCCTCGATCACTCCCTGAACCGAATCCTGCCGTTTAGGTTTCGATCCGGGTTTTGTTGATACGAGTTTCGGCAGGAAATACACCAGCATGGGTCCGATTAAAAACAGGAGAAAGAAGACTGGTGCGGAGAGCGGGATGAGTTTGGTGACGAATCGGTCCAGGTTGAACAGAATCAATATGACGGCAATGTAGTCTGTGACAAAGTTGGAATCCGGATTCGCTGCATGGAACCAACAGAGTCCGCGCGTTCGCTCACGGAAAAACGGCCAGAACAGCGATCCACCCATGTGCCCTGTGAGATCCTCCGTGACATGGGTGGCGAAACCAAGGAAGGCGATGAGTGGATAGATCCATACCGATGGCCAGTTCATCCAGAGCGCCAGAGGCCAGAGCGGGAGTGCCAGCGCTGCTCCGACCACGTAGGAATGACTCCATGTGCGATGCCAGGGAAGAAAGTCCACGAGTAAGTGATCCTTTCCCGGTCGAAATCCGTACATCGGCCCGGACATGATGTCCACCGTCGTACTCCGCGCGCCTCCCGGCTTCAATCGTGCATGTTTCAACTGATAGATCCCAACCCGATTTTCAGGTTCAGTTCCGGCAAACGCCACCTGTGAGGTGGTCACCACCGGACCGATCACAACCGCCACTTCCTGTCGTTCGGCATCGAACGCGATCTGGTACTGACGCCAGTGATCCGCCGATAGCTGAACGGTATGGAATTGAATGCGAACCTCACGGTTCTCGATGATCGCCCGATCCATCGCCGATCCCAGTGTGTCAGCTATCGACTGGGGGTCGGGAGTTCGGGGATCGGGATACACATCGATCTCCGCAGTCTCGAAAAACCGGCCGAATTTGAAATCGAGCGTATCCGGCATGATGCCGTACAGACCGGCCAGAGCCAGAATGAACGATGATTGCGCGCCGTCGGTCTGTGCGCCGGGGGTCGCACTCATGCGGACAACCTGAGGAAAGAACGAGGCTGTTGCGATCGCCGAGATGAAATGTGTCAGGCCCTTCATGTTCAATCCAGTCCGAGCAACCGGAGGATGGTGTCGCCATAGCCCGCCATGTTCAGGGCGATCGGAACGAGCAACACGGCCATGCAGTTCGAACGACGACTGTGAAAGAAGACCGGAATCATGCCGATACATGAGGCGATCAACATCAGGGCCAGTCCCGCCCAACCGGTAATGAAGACGACCAGAACAACGAGCAGGGGCAATGTCGCCCAGTAGAGAACGTGATAATGCACACGTGAAAGCAGCCGAATCGTCAGACGTGTGGAGGGGATGAGCAGCAGGAAGGAGATGCAGCCCGACAGCAGAATCGCACCGACCATCATGGGCAGTTCGCGGGGTAACGGCTGCAACACCGGTTTCAGGATGATCGAGAGTCCACCGCGGCCGATACCCATGGGAGTCAGTGGCGTTACGCAATACAGCAGTAAAAATGCGCCGACATAGTACAGCACCTTGGCCACACCTCCGGACACAATGAAAAGGCGATCGCCTCGACGCGCGACGGCATGCCCGGCCAAAATTCCGCCGATACCGGCCGTCACAGCCGGGAGATATGCCGCTAGACCGCCGGCAATCACGCCCTGCAGGGTCGACCAGCCGATATCCCCCCGGGTCAACTCGATCGATGAGCTGATATGCTGGGGCGGGATCGTTTCGCGTGAAAGCAGTTTTTCGATGGCACCGGGAATTGCGAACAGCCCGATGAATACCGGCATGATGTTCTGAAAACCCGCATCCGGACTCACGAGCGTCCGGCTGGTCACGATCAATCCGAGGATGCCTGCCAGGCCAAATGTCACCAGTCCGGCGAACACATTCCTCCACGCCTGTCTGAATCGTTCCCATGTGGTCCTGCCGAGTCCCTCACCTTTGGGCCATTCGCTCATCAGCATATACACGATGACGGCCATCAGAATCGCGTGCATGTGCGGTGACAGAATCTTATGAATAAACGGCATGGCGACATAGATGAGCGGCATCGCAACACTCAGGAACAGGATTCCGATTAGGGATCCGATTCCACCGGCCAGAGTCGCTTCGAAACCGCGTCCCAGCGTGAGATACTTGATTCCGGGAAGAATCGTGACCGATGCGGATTCGTCCGGCGCTCCGATCAATGTCATGGGGATCGTGTTCAGGAAAGCGTATGCGACCACCAGACTGAGGAAGAACGGCGCGACGGCTGTGTAGGGAATGATGCCCTCGATATGTGTCCAGAGAATCAGAGCGATGCCGGCGGTGTTGTAGATATGGAGGGATGGAATCAGTGAGATGATCGCGCCGGACAGCGTTCCCGCCAGGCAGAATGCGAGAATGGTCAGATACCCGGTCATGACGCGGGCGGCGCGGAAGCCGGTTCCGCCGGCGGTTGCACGTCCAGATTTCCGGGATCGGCCGGTTCGACCAGACGCAATTGGATGTCGTTCCGGAAAACGTCCACACGTCCCAGAAAGCGAAGCGTCGTGCCGATTTTCGAGATCTGGTCGATACGGGCATCCTCCAGTCGCTTCAGTTCGGAATGAAAAACGGTCAACTGCTGCTGTCCGGACGGATCCTGGATGCGCAGAGTCATGCCTTTGGCGAACGGTGTGACCTCTATCACTGATCCCTCGAAACGGCCGACCAGGCCGATGTCTTCGCGCGTGATCCGGCCGAGTTCCTTCCGGATGATTTCATCGCGGGACAGCATCGTGAGGCGTCGAGGGGACGCGATGAAGGCGGTCAACCCGTAGTTCTCGCTGTAGGAGATGTTCCCGACGGCCGATATGGTGTCTCCGGGACGGGGAAAGGTGTCCCCGAGCACCTTCCGAAAGACGCTCAGCTTCCCGTGACCCATCAGCACGATCAGTCCGGTTCCGTCATCGAGCGTGATCCGGAACGAGTTTTTCTTGTCATCGGTCGAGACACTGATCACTTTGCCCTCGAAACGGGCGGTCGCCATGTTGTGTTGGAGGTCGATCTGACCCGCATGCAGCAGGGGAACTTCCTGAATCCGAAGTCCGATCCACAGAATGATGAGACCGATGATCGATCCCCCGACGGCGATCCAGCGAAACACTTTCAGACTGATTCGATGCCGGAGAGATGACTGACAATGCGGACAGGTATCGTAAGGTCCTACGAAGCGCCCGCACCCCGGACAGTGGGTCTCATCGATGTTCGGCGTGGGCGCCATGATCATGATCACATCCGCAATCCGGTCCATGAACATGCTCGTGCGAGGACTCATCCTCTCCTTCGATCTCACTGTTCATCTTCCGGATGGCTTCCAGGAGTTTCATCCCGATCATATGAATCGCTTCGTGCCGTGACACGCCGCTGGCAATGTACCGGGCGACCAGCAGACGGGTCCCCTGCGGCGAATCGTCGGCAATGGCATCTTCGGCCAGAATGTGTGCTTCGATGTGCCGGCTGATTTCCTGATAACTGACCGACTTGTCGATCGGGGGATGCGATGCCACAATCATGAGCGCTTTGTAGTTCGGATGAAATCGCAGCCACTTCTGAGGATCGGGACGCGTATCCGGATAATACACATCATTCAGTGGAACGGTGATGGTATCGAGTTGTTCGTAGGGTTCGAGATTGACAGGGTTTTTGGGATCCGTGAACGGGTATTCTTCCCCGGTCAGTTCTTTGAGGCGGAAACGGACACCATGATAGTCCATCGGAGCGTGCTTGAAGTAGCGTTTGAATAACGCGATCGCTTCTTCCTTCTGATCCATCGCCATCAGAAATGTCGCGTTCATGGCCAGGGCATCGAGATAGTTCATGTTGTCCTGAGATTCGTTGGTAAGAACGAAATCATCGGAGTCCGGCGGCAACGACATCTCGGCGATCCTTCTCAGCAGTTCGAAGTACTTCATCGCAATCGGGTACATTTTATGGTCGGCGAACAACGTGCCCATCCTGATATACGGGGTCAGATGGTTAGGATGCATCTCCAGGATACGACTGAACCGCGTGATCATCGCTTCAGTCTTGGTTGAGTCGGGATTCGTCGATGCGGTTTGCTGTTCCCTGAGCATGTTCTCGTATTCTTCCAGGAACTCCTTGGATACTTCGAGTTGCAGGAGCAGTTTCGGATATGGTTTATCGCAATGCTGCGGGAAAAACTGTCGGGCAACATCCGGTCCATATGTTTTTACCGGATCCCATTCTCCGTCAGGTTTGACTTCGAGAGGCGGTATGCCGGCCAGCTGAGGATTCAATTCGGATCCGACCACCACACCCAGCAACTCGGTCGGCTTACCGATCTCGACGGACCGATTGAGTCCGGTCACACGGATCTCGAGAATTTCGTTTTCGATGTAAAGAAAAGCCTGCTCCAGCGTGAATCGGTACCGGTCGCCGCCTCCAGGTTCCTGGACGATCAGATACTCGGGTTGTCGTTCGCGAACGATGGTTTTGATGATGGAATCGATCAATGGCATGGTGGTTCTCCTGTGGGATTGTGCCGATCGGGCAACAGGCGGGAAGTATGGCATAAAAGCGATCGGATATCCATCATCATCTTCGCCCGGAGTCAGAGACCCGGGTAAACTCTCTGGTAATTGCTGCAACCACGCGATATGATGACAATCTTATTCCCGGCAGCGGGAATACGGCTCATATCACAGGAGGTTTTGACACATGGAAATGCACGAAAGAGTGTTTGGATTATTGAAGGAGCATGAATGCGCGAAGGTTGATCCGGAACGTGCGGTCATGATTCAGGAAGCCGTGGAAAACGGTGAAGTCGTCGTCGCCAACAGTGGATGTCTGGCCGTCTGGACACCACCGGAATCGACCGGCCGCAGCCCGAAGGATACCGTCATGGTTCGTCGGCCTGAAAGCGAGAAGAACATCGACTGGGATTCCCCGAACTGTCTGCCGATCACGCCGGAAACGTTCGACATGCTGTTCGAAGATGTCCTGATGACGTTCGAAGCGAAACCCCGTATCTATGCCTGCAACCGCGTTGTCGGAGCGGATTCTTCGATCGCGCTGCCTGTCCTGACGGTATCGACCGCATCACTCTCGATTCTGTTCGCAGATAATATGTTTCGACCGGTTCCGGCCGATATCCGATCCAGTGTTTTCGCCGATCGCGGCTTTACACTGCTGGTTGCTCCTGACGACAAACTCGATTCGGAACGCTATAAAGGCAAACTCCGGATCAATCCGGCAACGGGAAAAACGACCGACATGGCCATCGCCATGGATTTCGATCGCCGGATCGGAATTGTTTTCGGCTCGGCCTATTGCGGCAGCGTCAAGAAACTGATTTTCACGGTCATGAATTATTATCTCCCCGGAGAGGGAGTTCTGCCGCTGCACTGCTCCGCAAACGAAGGCCCGTCAGGCGATGTCGCTCTGCTGCTCGGACTGTCCGGCACCGGGAAAACCACCCTGTCCGCCGATCCGGAACGCGCGCTGTTAGGCGATGACGAGCATGCGTGGAACGAAAACGGGATCAGCAATTTCGAATACGGATGCTATGCGAAACTGATCAATCTGGATCCCCGGAAAGAACCGGAGATTTTCCGTGCCTGTTTCCATGAAGATGATTACTGGAGCCATGGGGTGATCATCGAAAACGCCATGCTGTATCCGAACGGCGAATTCGATCTCAATGACGAACGCCTCACCCCGAACTCCCGCGGATCATTCCCACTCCGATATCTCTCGAACATCAAACAATCCTCAAAAGCGGGACAACCGTCGGTCATCCTGTTTCTGACCGCGGATGCCAATGGCGTCATTCCTCCGGTCGCAAAGCTCACGCCCGAACAGGCAATGCTGTGGTTTCTGATGGGATACACCAGCAAACTGGCCGGAACGGAAACCGGGATCGTCGAGCCCAAGACGACGTTTTCTCGATTCTTCGGCGAACCATTCATGCCTCGGAATCCGGATGTTTACGCAGGGATGCTGGGTGAACGGATGAAACGGTACCGGGCACAGGTCTATCTGGTCAATACCGGGTGGAGCGGTGGACCGTACGGCGTCGGGAAACGGA
Source organism: uncultured bacterium (assembly GCA_964472395.1). GTDB lineage: Bacteria > CSSED10-310 > CSSED10-310 > CSSED10-310 > CALFER01 > CALFER01. The sequence goes on from CAYYMM010000005.1 coordinate 11,926, forward strand.
TGGATATCAACCTGACTCGTGCGATCATCCGGGCGATCATGACCGGTGGTCTGAAAGATGTGACGTTCGTTGAAGACAAACGCTTTCACATCGAAGTCCCGATGTCGTGTCCCGGAATCGACAATCCCGCGATTCTCAATCCGCAGAATACCTGGACAGACAAGGCGGCGTTCGAGGATCGTGCCAGCAAACTCGCAAGCGAATTCAGTGCGCATTTCGACAAGGCTTACGGCAGTAAGCAGATCGATCCGGCAATCAAGGCTCAGTGTCCGGGTAAGTAATTGTTGCGGACACTGATCGACGAGTACCGTCGATATCTTCAGAACATTGATCGGGCATTTGCGGCGGCACAGTCGCAAATGCCGGATTGCATTCCCTGTCGGAAAGGATGCTCCATGTGCTGCTCGGCATTCTTCGCCGTGCGCTGGTGTGATGGTGCACTCATGGCCGAAGGGATTTTATCCGGATCAACGGACGAGAAAAACGGTATCATCGATCGGTGTCGCAGTATCGTACAAAATCTCGGTGATGGATGCGGAGTAACCGGACGGTTTCGAATTGAATCCATCGGCTGGAATCGATTCGAACGGTTCATCGCGGGGACATCACTACGCTGCCCGGTCCTGACCGATGACGGCGCATGCGGCATCCATGCATTCCGCCCCCGGATCTGCCGACTCGCGGGTACCATCTTCCGGGATCCCGGATCGGGGATCGAACTGGATGATTTCTGCGAGATCGCGATGGAAGCGAGACGTAATCCCAGGTTTACCCCGCCGGAATTCCCGCTCGACGAATCGCTCCTTCGTGCGATCGAATTCGACGATGCCATGAGACGTAAGGCGGGGGAAGAGATCCCCGCGGGATTCACCATCCCGGCAGCAGGCATCCTGGAGTATCTGGATACGATTTCAGAGCGGCGTTGAAGCGCTCGGGAGCATTATCCGGATTGTGTTTTCCGGGGATAGGGGAGGTGCGGGAAGTGTTTTGACATGCACTCCGGGCAGATGCTATGCGTGAACATGGCGTCGGAATGCTGGGCGATGTAGGCCTCCACCTGATGCCAGTAATCCGAGCTGTCCCGGATTCGTTTGCAGTAGGCACAGATCGGGAGAAGTCCCTGGAGTTTCTTGACATGGAGCAGGGCGGTTTCGAGTTCACTGATCCGGGTGGCAAGTTTGTCTTCCAGATCGATCAGTTTGTGCCCCACTTCGACCCGGGCCTGCAATTCTCCCTGATTGAACGGTTTCGTCACATAATCGTCCGCGCCGGCTTTGAGGGCTTTCACGAGATCCGCTTTCTCGGTCTTGCCGGTTAAGAACAGAATATAGGCGCGTTTGCGCTGCGTGCCGTTCTCCAGATTCCGGATCATACCGCACAGATCGATTCCGGAGACCCGTGGCATCATCCAATCCAGAATCACCATCCGGATGTCCGGATCCGATTGAAACAGGTTCCACGCTATTTCGCCATCATCGGCTGAAACAACGGAATAGTTCCATCGTTCGAGATGTTTGACCACGAGCATTCTGCTGCCCAGATCATCTTCAACCACGAGTATCCTCATCCATGATCTCCTACGTGACTCTGTATCATGTCCACAGCATAACCGAAAATTCCGATTGGATCAACTCAATGTGGTGGAAACATACCTGGCCGGTTGATCTGGACTGGGAGATGAAATATCCTGTTACGTATGCCGATGGATATAATGGTATCCGGAGTTCCTCGTCCGCTATGGGACATGGCTGAAAATATTCTGAATGCCCAGAAACTCGCCTTCGCTTGCAGAAGTATCGATGTCATCGGCATGGCTGTCACGATCAATGAACAGGTGGTGCATCCTCCTGTATTCTCAATCATGGCTCTCCCGTTCATGCTGGTCATTCGCGATCCGGGAACCGCTATTTTCTGCCTGAATGGTGTCCTGTTGTGCATCCTCCTGTTTCTGGTTTTTTCAGCCGCATGGCGACTGCGTCCGTCATCATGTGATGGATACTCGCATGCGGTTCATATTGCCCCGGCGATCCTGGCAACGGCTTTTGGTGCCGGGAGCATTCTGGCGAGAGTGTTTTCGGCGATCGCCATGACGGAGTTGGCCGGAGCCGTCTTTGTGCTGGGAAGCGCTGTCTCGGCCATCCAAGCGGATTGTTCATGTAGAAAAAAATGGTACGCCCTCACCGGTATCTGTATGTCTCTTGCTTTCCTGACTAAATATTCCTATGGGGTTTTCGCCTGTCCTTCGGTGCTTTGGCTGGTGATACGCCATGCGCTGGCGAACAAAGCACTCGGCAGGATGGCTGCACGGGGATGGTTTCTTCTGCTTCCGATTTTCGTATGCATCATCGGTCGGGTCCTCAATTCATACGACGAAACCGCCTTATCCCGATTCGGCGTTTCGGAGCGCGGGGTGTCGAATGTCGTGTATACGCTGATCATCACAACCGGTATCGGCATGGTATATCTTTATGGCCGTATGAATGGTACATGTCGGGATCGTTTAGGGCCCTGTAAAGCCTTGATTCTGTCATCGGTTGTCCCGGTATGGATCTGGCTCATTCTTCCCTCACCCAACCGTATCCTTGGAGTGATCCGCTTCTTCAGGAATCGCACGTCCCTCGATGATCGCCTGGATAGCATCGGGTTCTATCCCCGGGTTGTCGTGCAGGATTATGACATACGGCCGTGGATCGGTGTCCTGGTTGTGTCCGGTGTGGTTGCCGCAGCGGGATGGTTGATCATCGGAGCAGTCCGGCGATGCCCGGAAGCGAATGGCCTGTACTGCTACTCGTTTTTCTGCGGGTTGATCGTTCTTGCCTCGCATCGTTATAAACTTGAACGCAACCTTCTGCCCCTCATGCCACTATTGTGGATCTGCGCATCATGGGGAATCGTACGAACGCTTCATTTCATTCGTGTCCGTGGAACCGCTCTAACAACACTCGCGTTCCTGATTGCTGTGGTCATATTCATTGGTCTATCCGGATCAGGATTGGTTCCGGAGCGTCTGAATGCTTACTCGGCGTTGCCGGAATCGGATCGGATCATCGATACGATTGTTCAGAATCTGGATGTGCGACGGAAGAATCACGTATGGGGTGCAAACAATCATATTTCCCAGCCGGCAATCCTCAGCCGATGTCTGGAGATGGGATATCCGGTTGACGTGATTCAGTTCGATCCGCGCAAGCCGAAAGGCGAATCATGCGTTGATCGAGTGTTCTCCGATCCGAATGAAGCGGCAAAGAACTTTCGGATTTGGATGGACCAGAACATCGGAGCCAGAGTGGTTGTGATCGACATGAGACAGGATTGCCCGATGAGAGATGAAGATTATCTGCGCTGGAACCAATGGAAAGAGGAATACACTCGTATGCTCCGACTATCTCCTGAATTCCAGATGACCGCGCAGATGTCATTCTGTCAGGATCGGATCCATCTTTATGTTATGGATCGGTATTGATCGGTGTTTTTCTCTTGCGATTTTTGCAAACCCGGATAAATTGTAGCGTATGGGAGCAGAAACCGATATTCCTCGAATCCGTCGTGACATCCGGATTCTGCCTGCTCAACCGGGAAACCAGGCGATCTATATCGTTCAGGATGACCTCGGCTTATGTCCCGGAGATCTCACGTTGATGGAAGACTCGCTGGTGACACTGGCCGTGATCGGGACGAAAAAGACGGTCAGGGAGGTTCAGGCGGATCTTATCCGGCTCAGCGGCGGATCGTATATTTCGACGGATGACATCCACGCATTGATACAGAAATTTGACGACCTGTTCCTGCTCGAAACCCCAAGATATCATCAGACCAGACGCGCATTGATGCTGGAATACAATTCGCTGCTCACCCGAGAATCCCGGCTGGCTGGAACCGTTTACCCGGATCGGCCGGACGAACTGCGAGCATTGCTGGAGACGGTTATCGGGCCTGAGAAACCTGATTCTTCCATTCGGGATCGAACGGTGGCCATCGTTGCACCTCATATCGATCTGAACGTAGCAAATCCGACATATGGGCATGCGTATCGCTGTTGGCCGGTAAAGCAACCGCAACGAATCGTGATGTTGGGAACGGGGCATTCGATGTCCCAGGATTATTTCAGTCTGACATTCAAGGATTATCAGACACCGCTGGGGCCTTTACGTACGGATCGTGATACCGTTGGGATACTTAAATCCCGGCTCGGAGGCGGAGTCGCCTACACGGATTTTGCGCATAAAAACGAGCATTCGCTCGAGATGCAATCCATTTTTATCCGGTATCTCATCGGAGATCGCGATATACCCGTCATTCCGATTCTCTGCGGATCGTTCGCAGAGTTTCTGACCAGCGTGGAACGAGCGGCGGATTTCATTCAGGTTGCCGGTTTCGTTGCTGCGTTGAAAGAGATCATCCAGACACCAGGTGTCCTCACGGTCGTGGGTGTCGATCTGAGCCATATCGGCCCCAAGTTCGGGCACCGGAAATCGGCGAGGTCGATGGAACGTGATGCACAGGCACATGACCGCCAGCTGATCGCAACCCTGGTCAAGGCCGATCCGAAGGCCTTCTGGCACGAACTCAGACATTGCCGGGACCGGTTCAATGTGTGCGGCGCGAGCAGTTTGGCGACATTCCTCGAATGTGCCGGTCCGGTTGAGGGGGAGCTGCTCGAGTATCGCATGGTGCACGAAGCGCCAACTGAATCCGCCGTGGGTTGCGCGGCGATGGTGTTCCGAAAAAAGGACGTCGACCCGACAATCGAGGGGCTGACTCAGGTCATCTGATCGCACGTTTTTATTCTTGAAATCCATCTGTCCGGTGAATATGGTGTTGCGCGTCTCCGGCAGGAGCCGGACAACGCAAGGGAGGCATTCGATGGCTATCGTCACGGCGTTTCGATTCACCGAAAAAACCGGCGCCATCTGCATTGACCAGGAATCCTGGCACATCTGGCGCAGAAAGAATTGGTTCACGGATCATCTCTACAGCCTGATTCCGGAAGAATACTCGGACCGATATGGGGTCGCTCTGGCCTACGGCGGACCGGGGCATCCTCCGTTTCATTTCGAAACGGCGGAACGTGCTCGGGTCGCGCTGACGCATCACCTCTCCCAACCGGATCTCGATCCAGCGCTCGTGACGGTTCCCGAGTTGAGCAAAATCGTGCTCGATGCCTTTACCTCGGTGCATCATCGGCGGATCAACGACAAACTGCATTTCCTGTTCGGCATCGATATGAACGACTATAACGCCGGGCGGGCATTGAGCCGCGACGAAGCGTTCGACATCGTTCAGAAGGATGTGCGCGCCCGCGCCGCAGAAATTATCTCGGGGAAGGAAACTACCGGCTACAACCCCTTGTCGCCACCGGTGGAAGCCTGCCTTGTGGGTGTGGATCGACGGCTCGGATACTCCGCCTTCGCTCTGAAGGAGGAAGACGGTGTCCTGTCGTTTCAGTCCTGTTGGTTCGAATCGATCGGGCAGGGACGGGACGCATCCACGATCCGCTTCGCCGAGTTTCTCAATCAGCGCACACTCGATACAAGACGTAAGGGCGCCGGTTTCGAGGAATCGCTGCTGGTGCTGTTCGAGGCGGTTCTGAAATCGATGGATCATTACGGGCAGAACGGCGGTTTCGTCCGGATGATGGTCCTCGATGCAGACGCAACCCGATACGCCGATCGCCTCATCGATGTCTGCGACGATACAGCCAGAATCTGCATTGAAATCGTGCGTGCCCTCCGAGAGGGGCTTGTGCCGCGCGATGCGGCTGAACGCATGACGGCAGACGTCGTTCGCAAGGTCATTTCTTCCGCCGAAGCTGAAAAACAGCTTTTCGCCGCGGTTCCGGATCCCTGTCTGCTTGGAAAGATTCTGAGGGGATTCAAGATGTCCGACGGAGGAAACGCCTCATCCGGACCGGAACGTGCGATTTTCGGATTGGCTCATTCCACACTCGAATCGACCCAGGGAGGCCACTCATGACATCGATCAATGCGATTCGATTCGATTTCCATTCCGGTGCGATGGTGTGCGATGAACAACGGCACTGGAACAACGAACGGATGAAAATTTACGCCGCGGACAAGATCCGGTCGATCATTCCCGAGCGGATCCGTGAGCGATACGGGATCGCCGCCTCTTACGGAAACACCGGCACCTCGTCGATCGGAGATGAGTTACGGATGACTATCTATCGGGAAATAGATAAGGAATACGATCGGCGGTGCATCGAAGCAGGGACGGAACCGGAACGGTTCATGACCATCGAGGAAATCGCCCGGTTCGCCTGGTCGATCATCTGCCGGGTCAAACACACGCATGTCGACGAAGGCCTGCTCAAGAAATTCGGATTCTCCGCGCGCGAGTTCATCGCGTCCCACTATCAGCGACAGGGGCGCTCTTACCCGATCTCGAATGACGCCGTAAGTCGCGAAGCACTCGATATGATCGCCTCGCACCCCTCGAAACCGGCGCAGGACGCCGTCTTCGGGAATGCCGGCATCGTCGCGGGATTCGATCCTGAAACCGGATTCAGAATCTACAGTTTCTCAATGAGTCTTGGGATTTTCGAACCGGTCGAATCCGGTTATGTCGCGCTGGGTTCAGGGGGCGACACGACCAATTTTGTTTTACCCAGGCTGTTCAACCGGACCGGTGTCGAGGGGCGAATGAGCGGGATCGATCGAGTCGAGGGCATTCATGCGGTGATCGATGCGGTCAACATGGCCACCGAACATAATCTCGGGGTCGGCGGATACTTCAACATCCTGCTTTTCGACCGCGCCGGCCGCCAGCCGAACGGGTTCTATCGCGAAATCAACGACCACCGCAGCAAACTCGCGTCCGAAACCGTGCGTGCCCATCGGGCGGGCTTCATTAGCAAACCTGTATGCCTTGAAATACTCGAAGGACTGCTCTTCCGGGAACGCGATGCGGTATGGGCCGAAGAACGGCTCTTCGCATCGAGTTCGCATGCGCTCGGAATGCATCGCTTGTTCCGGGGCTACCCCGTGACGGCCGACGATTTCGTCTGATCGGTCAGACGCGTTCAATCAGCGCGTCAGAATCTCCACCATTCGCTCCGCGGCATGCCCGTCCCCGAACACGTTCTCCATCCGGTGCGGGTATGCGCTTCCCCGGAGTGTCTCGCGCAGACTGACCAGCCGGTCCGGCTCACGTCCCCCCATGACGGCGCACCCCTGCTCGAAGATCTCGTGATACTCGGTCGTATCATCGACGACCAGACACGGTTTCTCCGCGAAATACGCCTCCTTCAGCACACCGGATGAGTCTGTCAGCACGCACTGCGACGCGAGCAGCAGGGCCAGGAAATCGAGATACGGCAGAGCCGGGAGACACGAGATATGTGAGGTGTTTCGGATTTTGCGATCGAGATCGAAGTCGGCGAGCCTTCGCGCGGTATGCGGGTGCACGGGGAAGACGATGGGCATGGGCCATCCGACAAGTGCGTCCGAGAGCCGGTCGAGTATCTGCCGATGCCCTACCGTTTCGGCGCGATGCATCGTTAAAAGGTCGAACTGATCCGGAATGCCAGGGAATCTCCGGCGGATCTCCTCGATATGCCGCACGGCGGTGTCTTGGTTGAGTGTGAAGGTGTCGAGTGTGATGTCGCCGGTCAGATGGATGCGCTCGCGGGGAATGCCTTCGCCCACGAGATTGTCGACGGCGCGCGGAATCGGCGCGAACAGAAACTCCGAACAATGATCCGCCATCTTCTTGTTGATCTCTTCTGGCCGCCAGATGTTCTCGCGCATGCCGGCCTCGATATGCGCGCACGGTATCCGGTGTTCATACGCGGCCAGCGCAGCCGCCAGCGTCGTGTTCGTGTCCCCCATGCAGATCAGGCGATCGAACCGCTCCGATTCCAGCACCGGATCGATTCGCTGCAGGATCAGTCCGATCTGCGCGGCCGCCGGCAGCGATCCGACCGCCAGATTCATGTCGATCGGCGGGAACCGGAAATCCTTCAAAAACGCGTCGGACAGAGTGGCATCGTAGTGTTGCCCGGAGTGGATCAGGAACAACTCCGCATCGGTATACATCTGAAATGCGCGGATCAGCGGAGCGGATTTGATGAAATGCGGGCGGTTGCCCATGACGACCGCGATTTTCATGCGACAGTCCCTTGTGAGGGGGTGAGGGGCCGCGCGATCAGACGTCCCAGTGCATAGGTGGCACCGGCTAACCAGATCGAGAGAATGGCAGCAAGCGCGATGACGGCGATCGGAACGAATGCCTGCCCGATAGAGGTGAACCCGTATTGGTCCGGAGCGGCGGCTATTTCGCCGAACAAGCGGAAGAGATCATCTGAGCGCAGATCGAGAAACTTTGGGATCCGGGCGATCTGCGACCCGGGAATGATCGCGTCGATGATGCGCGTTCCGATAATACCTCCCATTTCAAAATAATCACCTGTCAGATTGGCCAGGGGGATCAGTCCGGTGAGCAGTCCCGGAGCCAGCAGCCAAAGCCGTCGGAGAGTGATAGCGAGACGCACGAAGAGCACGCCGGGGAAAAGCGAGAGCAGATACGGCGCAAAAACGGTGAAAAAGTAACTCAGGTCGCCGCTCGGTACAAATCCCGTCAACCGGCCGGCGTACTTCGATGTTTCCGGCTTGACAAAGGGGAAGAACCGCTGCAGAAACTCCGCACCGTATTCCCTGCCGATGATCAGCTCGGAGACCGTACCGCCTGTGACCAGACATCCCCAGGCATGGAGGAGTTCATGAATGGGAATGTATACGAACCACAGCGGGACGGCCAGAAGGAGAATGAGTGCGTAATCGCGGATGGGTGATCGCCGGGAATCGAGTTCGGTGCGGATGGCGATGAGATCCTGCCAGAGAACGGTCCAGCCGGGAAACATAAGCGCCGGAATTGAACGGAATGTGCTCATGGGTCTTTATCGTACCTCCTGATTCGTCAATCTATCAGGATCGATCGCCGTTTTCATCCTCAGATGAGGCTATCCTCCCCCGCACGAGAAACACACCGGAAAATGAAAGGGCGAACCTCGTGTTCGCCCCCCACCCATGCGCCTTGAAACGATATCCTGATCTTTTCTTGACATGCCCGGCGGTGTTCCTGACACCATCCTGAGAAAATAGAAAGTAAAGATAAGGGTGACAGGCATGCGGGACGATCTTGAGGATCGGGAAGGAGCGGAACATGGAAGACCTGGCGATGCTCGGAGTGGTGTTCGGGTTGGTGCTGTTGACCTGGTATTTTAAAAAGCTTCTCGAAAAACTCTGATGAAGGAGTATTCGTTATGGCATGGATGAATTGGGTCGGATTGGGCATGGCGATCGCCCTGTTTCTGTATCTCGGTGTCGCCCTCATGAAACCGGAGTGGTTCTGATGAATTCGCTCGAGAGTGTCATCGTCGCCTTTTTTTTCATCATATTCACGCTTCTGTCGATGGTTCTTGGCCGCATCATGAGTGGAGTTTTCCGACCGGATGCCGGAATCGACGCACGGTTTCCCGGATCCTGGGAACGCAGGATCCTGGGGATGATCGGAATTCGGGCGGACTCGGAGATGACATGGAAGCAATATACGCTCAATTTGGTCGTATTTAATGGAATCTGCATGTTCGCCCTGTACAGCATGCAGCGTCTTCAATCGATCCTGCCCATGAACCCGTTTCGACTTCCGGGTGTCCGATCGGATATTGCATTGAATACGGCGATCAGTTTTGTCACCAACACGAACTGGCAGGCCTATGCAGGCGAATCGACCATGAGCCGGCTCGTTCAGATGGCCGGCCTGACGGTCCAGAACTTCCTGTCCGCAGGAACCGGGATGGCTGTTGCCGTTGCGCTGGTGCGCGGATTCATCCGTCAGGAACGGACCACCATCGGTAACTACTGGGTCGACCTGGTCAGATCCGTTCTGTTCATTTTACTTCCGTTATCCATATTTCTCTCGCTGTTTCTCGTTTCGCAGGGTGTCGTCCAGACGTTCGAAGCGGGCATCGAGTTATCCCGGATCGATCCACCTTCGGGAAACCGGGATCCATCGGATGGGAAACAGATCATCGTGCTGGGGCCCGTCGCGTCGCAGGTTGCGATCAAACAGCTTGGTTCAAACGGTGGAGGCTTTTTCAACTCGAACGGTTCTCATCCTTTCGAGAATCCCACGGGGTTGAGCAACACCATTGAGATTCTGGCGATAATCCTCATTCCGGGTGCTTTCTGTTTCGCTTTCGGTCATCTGCTCGATGCCCAGGGATGGGTTCTTTTCGGTTCGATGTGCATCATCTTCATTCCGCTGTTCCTCCTGAGCGTGGCTGAGGAGCGCAAGGGCAATCCGGCGCTCGCTCGTCTCGGCGTGGAACAGAGCGCCGGAAATCTGGAGGGGAAGGAAGTTCGGTTTGGGACCCTGACGAGCGCACTCTGGGCTTCCGCCACGACCGCCACATCCAACGGTTCCGTGAACGCGAGCCATGACAGTTGTAAACCGCTTTCCGGACTGGTGCTGCTCCTGTTCATGCAACTCGGGGAGGTGGTGTTCGGTGGTGTTGGATCTGGGCTTTACGGGATGCTCATGTTTGCGGTCATGGCTGTGTTCATAGCCGGTCTGATGGTCGGCAGAACCCCGGAGTATCTCGGGAAAAAGCTCGAATCGTTCGAGATGAAGATGGCGGCCTTGTCGATTCTCATCCCTCCGTCCTGCGTACTGATCGGGACCGCCGCCGCATGCCTGGTGCCCGGGATTCGTTCCGCATTGACCAACCAAGGACCTCACGGTTTCTCCGAAATACTCTATGCGTTTTCCTCGGCTGCAAACAACAACGGCTCCGCCTTCGGCGGCCTGGATGCATCCCGTTCCTTCTTCACCGTTCCTCTCGCCGCCTGCATGATCCTGGGTCGATACTGGGTGATCCTGCCTGTTCTGGCGATTGCCGGGTCCCTTGCGAGAAAAAAGCGAATCCCCTCATCATCGGGCACGTTACGGACGGATACTCCGCTGTTTATGTCGCTCCTGGTCGGATCGATCCTGCTTATCGGTGCTTTGACATTCGTTCCGGCACTGGCGATCGGACCGGTGGTCGAACACCTCCAACTGCGCTCTTATGCGGAAACCATGCCATGAAACCGACGATCACATTCCTCCGTATGACTGATCGGGCGATTCTGCGGAATGCATGGATGGATGCTTTCTGCAAGCTCGATCCCCGTGTGCTGATCCGGAATCCGGTCATGTTCATCGTCGAGGTCGGCAGTGTATTCACATCGGTTCTGTTCCTGCTCTCGGTTTTTTCCCCGTCTCCGGATTCCCCGCTCTGGTTCATCGGATCGATCGCAATCTGGCTGTGGATTACCCTGTTGTTTGCGAACTTTGCAGAAGCCCTGGCAGAGGGGCGCGGCAAGGCTCAGGCTGCGAATCTCAGAGGAGCGCGCAGGGATACCACGGCAAAGCGATTGTTCGCGCCGACGCGTGACAGCCGCTATGATCTGGTTTCATCGGCGGACCTGCACCGGGACGATCTGGTCATCGTCGAGGCCGGAGATCTCGTTCCGGGTGATGGAGAGGTGATCGAGGGCATCGCGTCGGTCGATGAGAGCGCTATTACGGGAGAAAGTGCGCCGGTCATCCGTGAAAGTGGTGGAGACCGGAATGCGGTCACGGGTGGAACGAAGATCCTGTCCGACTGGCTGATCATTCGGATCACGAGCAATCCCGGAGACTCCTTTCTCGACCGGATGATCGCGATGGTCGAAAATGCCTCACGCCAGAAAACTCCGAACGAAATCTCCCTGAACATTCTGCTTTCGATGCTCACCATGATCTTTCTGCTGGTCACGGTCACGCTGCATATCTTTGCGTCGTTTTTGTCCGCCGGAACGGGCTCCGTTCCGCTCGTTGTACTGGTCGCCCTCCTGATCTGCCTCATCCCCACGACGATCGGAGGTCTGCTTTCGGCGATCGGCATCGCCGGAATGGATCGACTGATTCAGGCCAATGTGATTGCGATGTCGGGCCGGGCGATCGAAGCTGCTGGAGATGTCGATGTGCTGATGCTGGACAAGACCGGAACGATCACGCTTGGAAACCGGCAGGCCGTCGCCTTTCTCCCGGCTGAGGGTATCGAGGCTGTTGCGCTCGCGGAGGCCGCTCAGTTCGCTTCTTTAACTGATGAAACTCCGGAGGGTCGCAGCATTGTCGTTTTGGCCAAGACGCAGTTCGGGATACGAGCGCGCGAGTTGACGAAACAGAATGCGGACTTCATTCCATTTTCTGCCGTCACACGCATGAGCGGTGTCGATGTCGAGGGACATCGCATCCGCAAAGGCTCGTTCGATGCCATTCAACGCTTCGTGGCTGCCGACGGAGGCGACATCCCGAAATCCGTTCTGGCGGCTGTCGACCAGATCGCGCGCTCGGGGGGAACCCCTCTTGTCGTGGCCGACCGGCGGCAGGTTCTGGGAGTGATCCATCTGAAAGATATCGTGAAGGGTGGGATTCGCGATCGGTTTGCGGCCATGCACCGCATCGGGATCCGGACTGTCATGATTACCGGAGACAATCCGATCACGGCTTCCGCCATCGCTGCCGAGGCCGGTGTGGATGATTTTATGGCGGAGGCGACCCCCGAAAAGAAGCTCGGTATGATCCGGGAGCTGCAGGCCGCGGGTCATCTGGTCGCGATGACCGGAGACGGCACGAACGATGCTCCGGCGCTTGCCCAGGCGGACGTCGCCGTCGCGATGAACAGCGGGACACAGGCGGCGAAAGAAGCGGGAAACATGATCGATCTGGATTCAAATCCGACGAAACTGCTGGATGTCATTGCGATCGGCAAGCAGATGCTGATCACCCGGGGCGCGCTCACCACATTCAGCCTCGCCAACGATATCTCGAAGTATTTCGCCATCATCCCGGCCGCCTTCGTCTCCATCTTCCCGGAACTCGCTCTCCTGAATATCATGCACCTGCATTCCCCCCGGAGCGCCGTGCTATCGGCGGTGATCTTCAACGCGCTCATCATCGTGGCCCTGATTCCGCTCGCACTGCGCGGCGTTCGATACACGCCTGTCACCGCCGATCGCCTCCTTCGCCGGAATCTTCTGATTTACGGCCTGGGTGGTCTGCTCCTGCCTTTCCCATGCATCAAACTGATCGACCTGATCATACAATTACTCGGAGGATGACCGTGAAACGGGTTGTCATGCACAGTGCGGTGTTCCTGCTTGTGATGACTGTGATTCTCGGCGTGGTTTATCCTGTCGTGATCACCCTTCTGTCTCAGTGCTTTTTTCCCTGGAGAGCCAACGGCAGTGTCCTCGTGGTCGATGATCACATCGCCGGTTCCGCCCTGCTCGGACAGGAGTTTTCGAGTCCCGGGTTCTTCTGGGGAAGGCTTTCCAGTCGTGTGACGCATCCCAGCGGGATTCTGGTTTCCGGGGCTTCGAATTTGGGACCGCTCAACCCGGGACTGGTCGCGGCTGCAGCCGAGAGAATCAGGATTCTCAGGACATCCGATCCCGTCAACCCTGCACCGATCCCGGTCGATCTTGTCACCGCTTCGGCCAGCGGATTTGATCCGCATATCTCCGGTGAAGCGGCGTTCTGGCAGGCATCGCGTGTCGCGGCTTTTCGGAACCTCGATCGATCGGATGTCGAGGCGATGATTCGCGCTCACATCGAAACAGACTGTTTCGGGTTGACGGCGGATTACGTCAATGTGGTCCGGCTGAACCTGGATCTCGAGAGAATGGCACCGAGTCGAATCCAATGATACAATAAAGCTCATGTCACGAGAGGTCCAACATGCACAATGAGCCGCGGCGTCCGGATCCCGATGAGTTGCTCAGGCGCGTCCAGCTGCAGGAAAACCGGGATTCCTCGGGCACCTTGAAGGTGTTTCTGGGATACGCGCCCGGGGTCGGAAAAACTTACACCATGCTGGAGTCAGCCCGTCAGTTGAAGGCTCAGGGTGTCGATATCATGATCGGATATATCGAAACGCATGGGCGCAAGGAAACCGATGCGCTGCTGGAGGGGTTGGAAGTCGTTCCCAGAAAATCGATCGCATACCGCGGGACGACGCTCGAGGAATTCGATATCGATGGGACTCTTGAGCGCAAACCCGCAATCGTTCTGCTCGATGAACTCGCCCATACAAACGCTCCTGGAAGCCGGCACAGAAAACGCTGGCAGGATGTTGCCGACCTGCTCGAAGCGGGGATATCGGTCCATACGACCTTGAATATCCAGCATGTTGAAAGCCTGAATGACATCGTGGCACAGATTACAGGGATTCAGGTGCGTGAGACCGTCCCGGATTCCATTCTGGATTGTGCTGAGAAGATTGAAATCGTCGACATCCCGCCGGATGAACTCCTGATCAGGCTGCGGGATGGGAAGGTGTATATTCCCGAGCAGGCGAGGAAGGCGGCGGATCACTTTTTCCGTAGCGGGAATCTCCTGGCGTTGCGCGAATTGACGCTGCGAAGGGCTGCCGAGCGCATCGATTCGGATATGCGGGCATATCGTCTGGACTTCAATATCGAAAAAACATGGCCAGCGGCCGAATGTGTGCTTGTGTGCGTCGGGCCGAGTCCATCTTCGGCGAAAATCATCCGGGGCGCTCGAAGGATGGCGGCCGGACTTCGGGCACACTGGATTGCGATCTATGTGGATGCCCCGGATTCCTACCCGATGACGCAGGAAGACCGCGAGCGACTACAGGGGCATCTGCATCTGGCGGAATCACTGGGCGCTGAGGTTGTTCGGATTGGCGGCTCCCGCGTCGCAGAAGAAATTCTCGATTACGCGCACAAGCGAAATGTCACGCGGATCATCGTCGGAAAACCAACTCATTCCCGCTGGCGCGACCGACTCCGGGGATCTCTGGTCAATCAGCTTGTCCGCGGCAGCGGGGACATCGAAGTTCACTTCATCGCGGGCAACGAGAAACCTTCTACCGTCAGGCCTCATGATGCGCAACATCCCGCGCGAACTACCCGGAAAGGATACTGGATCGCAGTTTTGACCATTATCGCCACCGTCGCGACCGGAATGAGTCTGCGATCGTTTTTTTCTCAACCCGATTTCGTCATGATCTTCATCCTCTCCATCCTCGTCATCGCCTATCGATATGGTCAGGGTCCGTCGATTCTCGCGGCGACTCTCGCCGTGGCCTCGTATGATTTCTTCTTTGTTCCACCCTACTTAACTTTCAATGTTGAGCATACAAAACACTTTCTGACCTTTCTGGTGATGTTCACCGTTGGAATTCTGGTCAGCGGACTCACGACACGATTGCGCAGTCAGGAAGCCGAAGCCAGAAGTCGGGAGGCCCGGACTTCCGCTCTGTATTCCCTGAACCGGGAACTCGCCAAAGCACTCGATGAATCATCCCTGGCGATCATCGCCGCCTCACATGCCGCGGAGGTGTTCGGAGGTGATGCGATGATGCTCTCGCGCGATAGTAATGGTGCTCTACAAGCGACGGGGTCGAGTCGTATTGACTGGAAGCTGACCGATGCAGAACTGGCGGTCGCTCGGTGGGTCGGCGATCATGGCAGGCCTGCAGGCCGAGGCATGGATACACTTGCCGGCGCTTCGGTGACCTGCTTTCCGATTCAGACCAGTTCCGCGCCGGTCGGTGTGCTCGTGTTCCGCAACAATGCATTGCTGTTGCTCGAAGTCGAACAAAAGGCTTTTCTCGATGCCTTCCTCCGACAGCTCGCGCTGGCCGTCGAGCGGGTGCGTCTGGCCGAAGAAACGAAGGTGGCTGCGTTGAAAATCAAGACAGAAGAGACACGCAATGCGCTGCTCAGCGCGGTCTCGCATGACCTTCGAACCCCGCTCGGCGCGATCACCGGTGCTGGAACAATGCTCAGAGATGATTCAGACCGGCTCGATCCGGCCCAGAAACGCGAACTCTGTGACCTGATCTGCGCTGAAGCGGACAGGATGGAACACCTCATCCGGAATATTCTCGACATGGTGAGATTGGAATCCGGTGGTGTTGCACCGAAACGGGAGTGGATTCCTCTGGAGGAGACCATCGGATCGGCCTTGTCTCGCATGGAAACAAGGCTTGAGTCCAGACCGGTGAAGGTCGGTATTCCACCCGGTCTGCCGTTGCTGTTCGTCGATCCCCTCCTGTTCGAACAAGTCTTCATCAATCTGATCGAAAATGTCATCCGTTACTGCGAACCGGATTGTCCGATCGACATTGAGGCCTCCGTTCGGGATCAATGCATCGTAATCGATTTTGCGGATCGAGGGTCTGGGTTGCCTGCCGGCGCTGAGAAGCTGGTTTTCGAAAAATTCTATCGCGGTTCCGGGAGAGGATCGCCCGGTGCAGGGTTGGGGCTCTCGATCTGCCGGGGAATCATCCTGTCTCACGGCGGTGATATCACGGCGTGGAACCGGGAGAGCGGGGGTGCTGTGTTCCGGATTCGACTCCCCATCGAAGATTCGCCGCCGGCCGTTGAGATTGACATCGACGCGTCTCAAGGAGAATCGTTCTCATGACCGAACATCCGGTATCGATTCTGATCGTTGAAGATGAGACTCAGATGATGCGTTTTCTAAAGGCAGCATTGACCGCTCAGGAGTACCGGGTGATCGATGCCGGATCGGTGCGGGAAGCCCTGGTATGCGCGACGACCCGCTCACCGGATCTCATCCTGATGGATCTCGGGTTGCCCGATGGCGACGGAATCGATCTGATCCGGCAGATCCGGGAATGGAGTCGGGTTCCGATCATCGTCATTTCAGCTCGAGGTCGGGAAGACGACAAGGTGAAAGCGCTCGATTCAGGAGCCGACGATTATCTGACGAAACCATTCGGAGTGAACGAGTTGCTGGCGCGTCTCCGCGTAGCATTGCGCCATGCCATATCGGGGATTGGTGAACAGGATTCGATCGTGATCGAGATCGGTGCGGTGACGATCGATCAGGATCGGCGCGAGGTTCGGGTGAGCGGACGGGAAGTGCACCTCACGCCGATCGAGTATCGATTGCTCGTGCTCTTGGCGCGAAATGCCGGAAAGGTATTGACACATCGTGCGATACTGAAAGAGGTATGGGGACCCTCATATGTTACCGAAACACATTATCTGCGGGTATTTATGACGCAGTTGAGGGGCAAGATCGAGATCGATCCGGCGCGTCCGAGATTGATCGTGACCGAACCGGGCGTGGGGTATCGGATGAGGGATGCCTGAAGCTCGGATCAGTGCGAACCTCGTGGTTGCCCTGCGAAACGCGTGCTCCCGAAATGCGTGCATCTTTATTTTAATTGTGGCATAATAATTCGACTCACTGATGCATGGGGAGGTGTCGAGTGCGTGTGAGAACCGGACTGGAACGCCTGTTGGACAAGGAAATCGAGCGATTCGAAGGAATGCCTCTCGGAATCGTCTCAAATGCTACATCAGTGGACACGCAGTTCCGCCATTCCATCGAGTTGCTCCACAGGGACCCCCGAGCGAGTCTCGTCGCGATCTTCGGCCCTCAACACGGATTGTTCGGTGAAACCCAGGACAACATGGTCGAATGGGAAGGCTACCGTGATCCGGTCACCGGGCTGCCGATCTACAGTTTGTACGGCGAAACCCGCGTGCCAACGCCGGAAATGCTCGATGACGTCTCGGTCGTGCTCTTTGATATCCAGGACGTCGGCGCTCGTTACTACACCTTCATCTACACCATGGCGCATGTCATGATGGCCTGCCAGCGCGAAGGTAAGAAAATCATCATTCTCGACCGTCCCAACCCGATCGGCGGCGTCACGATCGAAGGCAACATTCTGCACCGGAGATATGCTTCGTTCGTCGGCATGTTCCCGATCTGCGTGCGGCATGGCATGACGGTGGGCGAACTCGCGCTCCTGTTCAACCACGATTTCGGCATCGAAGCGGATCTCGAAGTGCTGGCCATGGAAGGCTGGCAGCGTTCCATGTTCTATGATCAGACCGGCATTCCCTGGATCATTCCATCTCCCAACATGCCGACGCTCGAAACCGCCATCGTCTACCCCGGCATGTGCCTTCTCGAAGGCACCAATCTTTCTGAGGGCCGCGGCACGACCCGTCCCTTCGAGATCTTCGGCGCGCCGTTCATCGAACCCAATCGGCTCTGTGATCACCTCTCCCAGTTGAAGCTGCCCGGCGTCAGATTCCGGGCCGTCCGGTTCCGACCCACCTTCCAGAAGTTCAAGGGTGTGATCTGCGGTGGCTGCCAGATTCACGTTGTGGATCGCGCCGTGTTCAAGCCGTTCCTCAGCGGCGTCGCGATCATCCGCGCAATCCGGACGATGTATCCCGACCAGTTCCGCTGGCGGTTGCCGCCTTATGAATACGAATACGAAAAGCTCCCGATCGATATACTCGCCGGCTGTTCGCGCCTCCGCCGCATGATTGACGAGGGCGTTGAGCTTTCCGAGATCGAAGCGTACTGGAAGCCGGACGAAGAGTCGTTTGCGGATCAACGCAAGCCGTACCTGCTCTATCAATAACCCGAATGGGTCTCGAAGAGGTTCTCGACCGCCTGCGATACTCGCGGAAAGCGCCGTACTTTACACATCAGCGCTTTCTCCAGGGTCAGGCAGGAGAATCAGTCGAGTTTCCGACCGAAATGCCCCAGGCGCTCCGGGGAATGCTCGAACGAGCCGGCATCAGCCGCTTGTATTCGCATCAGGCCGAGGCATATCGGTGTGTGCTGTCCGGCGGGAATCCGGTCATCGTCACACCGACCGCGTCCGGAAAAACGCTCTGTTACAATCTGCCCGTCCTGCACCGTCTGCTCGAACGACCTGACGCGCGCTCTCTCTATCTGTTTCCCGCCAAAGCGCTCTCTCAGGACCAGTTCCAGGCCCTGCTTCGCCTGACCGATGGCTTGGAGAATGCGCCCACCGCAGCGGTGTACGACGGAGACACACCATCCGATCGTCGCGCACAGATCCGGCGTTCGACCCGCATCGTTCTGACGAATCCCGACATGCTACACGCGGCGATTCTTCCGCATCACACCAAATGGAGCCTCCTGTTCGCGAAGCTGGAAATCGTCGTGATCGATGAACTCCATCAGTACCGAGGTGTCTTCGGGAGCCATCTCGGGAACGTCATCCGCCGCCTCCGACGCATCTGCCGTTTCTACGGTTCGTCGCCTCAGTTCATCCTCAGTTCGGCCACACTCGCCAATCCAAAAGATCTCGCGGAACGGATCACCGGCACGGCGGCGCAGGTCATCGACCGGTCCGGCGCTCCCTCCGGCGACAAACTGTTTCTGTTCTACAATCCGCCGATCGTCGATGCACAGGAAGGTATCCGACGGTCTTATCTCGCGGAAGCGTTCGATTTTGCGAAGCTATTTTTCGAGCAGGGGATCCAATCGATCATTTTCACCCGCAGCCGCCTCACCGTCGAAATTCTCGTGAACGAACTCAAGCGGGCTTTGAACGATCCTCCGAGCGGCGGGCAGATTCGCGGGTATCGCGGCGGGTATCTGGCGCAGGAGCGGCGCGACATTGAACAGGGGCTTCGGTCGGGCGACATCCGTGCGGTCGTCGCCACCTCCGCACTCGAACTCGGTGTCGATATCGGCGATCTGCAGGTCGCCGTCATGGCAGGCTATCCCGGCTCGATCAGCAGTGCCTGGCAACGCGCCGGTCGAGCGGGTCGTCGCGACCAACTCTCGGCGGCAATCCTCATCGCATCCGCCATGGCGCTCGATCAGTTCATCATCCGCAACCCTGCGTATTTTTTCGATACGCCTCCCGAACTCGGACTCGTGAACCCGGACAATCTCCTCATCCTGCTGGCGCATATCACCTGCGCGGCTTTCGAAATGCCGTTTCAAGATGATGAGGTGTTCTCGGATTCACTGCCCATGGGCGACTTCTACCAGTTCCTGCAGGAAGAGGGGAAGCTGGTTCGCAGCGCGGCCGGGTGGCATTACTGCGGCGAACGATATCCGGCGGAATCCGTGAGCCTTCGGACGGTGTCCGCCGATCGCTGCCGGATTGTGCGGATCGACGCGGGCCGCAAGCAGATGATCGCCGAGGTCGATGCCGTGTCGGCGGCGTTTCATGTGCATCCCGGTGCGATCTATCTGCACGAAGGGCGGCAGTATCGCGTCGAATCGCTCGATCAGACCGCGCTCGAAGCCGTCGTCACACCGGTCGCCGAGGATTACTACACCATGCCGGTGGAACAGACGCGAATCGATATCGTGGCGATAAAAGCCGAACTGGGTAACCGACCCCGGATCATCGCCGGCGACCTCCTCGTCACAACACGCGTCATCGGTTACAAAAAACTGAAATTCCACACGATGGAAAATCTCGGGAACGGCGTGCTCACGCTGCCCGATCAGGAAATGACCACCAGCGGGGTGTGGTTTGAGATTCCTGTGCATGATATGGCGTCGGATCTGCGCTGTGATACCCAAGAGCTGGTGTCGGGTATGGCTGGATCGCTCATCGCAATCCACAGTGCATCGGCAGCGCTTCTGATGTGCGAACCGAGGGATCTCGGCGTCTCGCTCGCGACTGCCGGCGGTGCCTGGACCGCACCGCTCGATCCATTCGGCGGCCAGACGTTTCAAGCGCCCATGCACGTGATCGCCGGCGTGTCCGCGATGCACATGTTTCTGTTCGATCGGTATCCGGGCGGGATCGGGCTGAGCGATCAGTTGTATGGCGCCGGACCGGATATCGTCCGCGCTGCCTATGATCTCGTGTCACGGTGCGATTGCCGATACGGCTGTCCGGGCTGCATCGGGCCGACCAATCAGCCCCGTTCGAGTCTCAAGCCGCTGGCAATCAATTTCCTGGCCGATCTGTCGCGGCGCCTGACTCGCCCCGTCGACGTTCGCTGATCTCTTTCGCAATATTCGGGTATTCGCTCGTTTCCAGCACCGCGCAGATTTCCTTGAACGGTCCGTCGGGGATGATCCCGAGCAGCGCGCGCGTTTCGAGCCTTCGGAGCAGATTCACAACTTCCTCGAAATTCCCCGCACGCAGATGATGTTCGAGCATTTTCCGCAGATGTTTCCAGGCGAGTGTGATGTTGCCGGCGGTGATGTACAGCCAGGCAAGATGATCGTCGATATCCGGGTTGTCCGGTTGCTTCCGGAGACTTTCGTTGAAAAAATGAATGGCGGCCGAGGTCAACCCGCGTGATTCATAGTCGA
The DNA here is from genome assembly GCA_964472395.1 of uncultured bacterium. Lineage (GTDB taxonomy): Bacteria > CSSED10-310 > CSSED10-310 > CSSED10-310 > CALFER01 > CALFER01. The sequence continues at coordinate 33,094 of CAYYMM010000005.1, forward strand.
GCGCTTTCAGATAGCTCGGATCGGCCTCGAATTCCGTGTCGAAAGCATCGTTTTCCGCGAGCGCTTCCTGCCGGGCGTTCAGCCTTCGGTCCAGTCCCGTCAGAACGAAGAACAATCCGGCTGCTGCCCCGAAGGAAAAGCCTCCGAGATGACTCCAGTAGGCGATATGGCTGTCGGGATTGATCAGAAGATAGAGTATCTGCATGAGCACCCAGGCTATGATCCCGACGAACGCAGGGATGGTAAACGTGCCGAACCGGACGATCACCAGCAGCAGCGCGAACCAGAAGATTCGTGTGGGGAGTCGGGGAAAGCGGATGAGGAGCGCTCCCATGAGCGCCGAAATTGCGCCGGAAGCACCTACAAGCGGGACGTCGCTCAGGGGATGGAACAAATAGTGGGTCAGAACGGCCACGATTCCGCCCAGGAAGAAAATCAGCAGATAGACCGAACGTCCCCATTGATCCTCGATGTGGATCCCCGAAAACCAGAAGAAGATCAGGTTGCCGATCAGGTGCAGGATACCGGCATGCAGAAACAGCGAGGTGAACCAGGTATACCAGCGGGGATCGTTGGATTTGAAACCCAACGAGAAGGGGATGAAGCGGTTCCGGGCCGAATCGAGTTCCTCCCGCGCGCGGATGTATCGAGCGTATCGGTCGGAAGCCGTATCGTACAGTTCGCCCGACCGGACGGACTCTTCCACCTTTCGATCGATATCCCTCATGAATGCATCGACCTGAGTGATGTACTCCGGATCCGTCGGATCCCGGGCGGCGGGTTTAAATCGAGCCATATAATCGACACGGTATTCGATCATGAGTGTCCGGAAGTCATCCTGGGCTTTTTTATAGCGTTTCGCCTGGGATTCGGCTGTTGATTCGACATAGATGCCGGCAAGAATCATTATGCCGATCAGGCAGAACGTGACGACGGGGAGTCGACGAACTGCTCGTTCCTGTCCGATGGGAATCAGAATCAGCATGAGAGGGGATCAGGGCCTGCGGGTGAGATGGTTCACGGAGGGCTCATAAGCGTGCCGGCGTTGCTGATTTTCTGTTCGACTCTCTGAGATCGATGGAGGGCCATGGATCTTCTGTAATAGTCGATGGCTTTTTTAGCGAGCGCTGCGCCTTCGGGGGTGTAGGGTGTTCCCCGGTCCTGGTTGATCTTCTGGGCTTTGAAGAAATACGCGTCGCCGATGACGATCAAGACACCGTAGTCATCCGGCTTTTCCTTGAGCAGTTTTTCGCCTTCGGTGATAGCCTCGTCATAGCGGCCGGATACCAGCAGCTGTTCGAGCGCATTCGGGCGGGGGCCGCAGCCGAACGCGAATCCGGCGAGGATCAGGATCAGGGTGAGAGTTCTGGGCATGATGACCTCCGATGAATCAGGAATTGATCGTTTGATTCTAGCCCGGGGATCATCCGGAAATCAACTCAATCGGCCATGCTCGATGCTGCGATCAAGTCCCCTCAGATCACCTTGATCTTATACCGGATCACTCGAAACAGGTGCTCGAGGTTTTCCTCGGAGGCGATGCATAACACCAGCGGAATCAGTTTACCGATCGGTTTTGCATCCTGAAAACGATGCTTGATTATATCATCCAGGCCCAGATCCGAAATGCCGCTGCGGTTTTTTTCCGTAAAGTAAAAACTAGCCCTGAACATGCCGTCCCAGACCGAGATCCAGAATATTGTTTTCGCTTTTCGAGTGACTTTACAGAGCCATGCTTTTCCATCTTTGTAATAGCGCCATTCGGGACTGAGCCCAAAGTCTGGCTCAGCGATCGCGACCATCAGAGATTTATAAGCCGGGAAGGCGTTTTTCAAAAGGCCTCGGACAACCGGATCCGTCGGAAACTCGTCCGGATCGCCCAGCAGTGGACACTCCCTGCCCTGTTCATTCGTCATTTTCCGATCTCCGTTTTGATCTTCTCACGTTCTCTGCAGACTCGGCGATTGCCCCCATCCATTCCAACCGTTCGCAAAAGGTCATCGCAGTGCTGCATGCCGATTACTGTATCAGAAACAACAGGATATGAACCAGACGAAGCTGCACGGACATTCCCGATGCTGACTCCGATCGTCCTCAGTTTCGGCACCCATAATTGCGATGGATCGACTTGACTTCCCGACGCAATCCAGTAACACTTTCCGAGATTCTGTCAGGACTGGAAAGGCAATAATTGAAAGGAGTTCTGGGTATGTCGGATCGGATGAATGTGCTGTCGTTCGAGGTTCTGGCGAAATGGATCAGGGATGAATATGCGGGGAATCGGAGCATTTTCGGAATTCCCGAATCGCTCTTTTTCGTCCCGTCAGACCGCACGAAACGGCTCTCGAGCACACTCTTCGACCAGCCGCTCGGTACTCCCTTCGGCCCAGCCGCCGGCCCCCACACGCAGCTCTCTCAGAATATCATCTCAGCATGGCTCACGGGCGGCCGTTTCATCGAACTCAAAACGGTCCAGATCATGGATGAACTCGACATTCCCCGGCCCTGCATTGACATGACGGACGAAGGATACAATGTCGAATGGTCGCAGGAACTCAAACTGGAACAATCCGTCCGGGAATACCGGCACGCCTGGGCGCTTATCCATGTCCTGCATCATGTACTCGGTTTCCAGGACGCCATTCCGGTCGGAACGATATTCAACATGAGCGTCGGGTACAATCTCGAGGGGATCAGGACCGACAGGATGCAGCGATTCATGGATGAAATGACCCGGCCGAGTCCCGCAGTCGAGTCCCTGCGTGCGGTGATCCGCCGATTCTTCCCGAAATCCGCCGACATTCCGATCCCGCCGTGCATGACCGACAACGTGACGCTCTCAACGATGCACGGTTGCCCGCCGGACGAAATCGAAGCCATCGCGCGGTATCTGATCGAGGAACGTGGGCTCCACACGACAATCAAGCTGAATCCGACGTTGCTGGGCCGCGAGCGCGTGCTGGATATTCTCAACAACCGGCTCGGGTTCCGGTCGATCGACATCCCGGAGTCCGTATTCGCGCACGATCTGACGTATGACCGGGCGATCGCGCTCGTACGGTCGCTCCAAGGCGCAGCGCGGAAGGCCGGCGTGCGGTTCGGCATCAAGCTGAGCAATACGCTCGCGATGAAAAACACGCTCGGACGGCTTCCCGGCGGCGAGATGTACATGTCGGGACGCGCGCTGTATCCCGTCACGATGAACCTGTTTAACGTCCTCATGAATGATCTGGGGGATTCGATCCCCGTATCGTTCTCGGCAGGCGCCGATGCGCTCAACATCGCCGACATCCTGCGCTGTGGCGCTCGTCCCGTCACGGTTGCTTCCGATCTCCTCAAACCGGGTGGGTACATGCGGATGGGGCAGTATGTGGACGAGATCCTTCATGCGATGGAACGGGCCGGGGCGGATTCGCTCGAGGGATTCTCTCGGGATGCATCGCAGGCGCGTGGCGAACTGGCTGACTCGGTTATCGGGGATCCCCGTTACGCAAAGTCCTACGTCCCCGAAGAACCGCCCAAAGTCGAATCGGCATTGCCCCTGTTCGATTGCATCACCGCACCGTGCGTGCCGAATTGTGCCGTGCATCAGGATGTTCCGGAGTATATCCATGCTATCGAGCGAGGGGACACCGACGCTGCGATGCGCATCATACTGGGGCGGAATCCCCTCCCCGGCGTGACGGGTCATGTCTGCACGCATCTGTGCCAGGATCGATGCACCCGGAGCCAGTATGATGAATCCGTCGCGATCCGTGCGCTCAAGCGCTATGCTTCCGAGCGTTCGAACCCGGCGTATGTCGCGAACAAATCGACGGGGCATCGTGTCGCCGTGATCGGAGCGGGGCCTTCGGGGCTGGCAGCGGCCGCCTTCCTGGCACTCAACGGTGTCCGCGTGACGATCTATGAAGCGCGTGACATTCCCGGAGGCATGCTCGCGATCGCTCCCGCGTTCCGGCTTCCGCCTGAAGTCGTGAAAGCCGACATCGATCGCATCCGGGCGCTCGGGGTTGATATCGTCTGCTCGCATCGCGTGACGGATCCGCCCGAACAGCTGCTCGAACAGGGCTTCGACGCGGTCTATGTCGCGTGCGGTTTTCCGGATGATGTTGACCTGAGCGTGCCGGGCACCGAGGGTGTGGGGGTCTATCAATCGCTCGATCTGCTCGAACGATTCGCGCGAAACACCCCGCCGGATCTCGGAAACAAGGTGCTCGTGATCGGCGGCGGCAACACGGCGATGGATGTGGCGAGAAGCGCTCAGAGGATCACCGGAATGCCTTCGACCGTCGTGTATCGCAGGACTGTTGCCGAGATGCCGGCCGAGCGTGAGGAGATCGACGATCTGCTGGCGGAGGGGAATCGGATCGAGGAACTCGCGGCACCGGTGGCCGTGGTGCGCGAGGGCGGCCGGGTCGCGGCGTTACGCTGTATTCGAAACCGTCTCGGCGCGCCGGGCGCGGACGGGCGGCGACGGCCGGAGCCTGTGGAGGGGTCCGAGTTCGAAATTCCGGCGACCGCCGTTGTGTTTGCGATCGGCCAGCAGGCGGACCGTGCATGGGGACAGGGCAGTCGGATCATGCGGGATCGGGCCGGCGCGGTCCGCGTCGATCCGGTGACCGGTGAAACCGACGCGCGGGGTGTCTATGCGGGAGGCGATCAGGTCCGGCAGCCCGCGATCATCATTCGCGCCTGTGCGGACGGACGTCGGGCTGCCGAAGCGATCTGCGGGGATCTCGGCATCCCGTTCGACGCATTCAGTGTCAGCGAGTCTGATACCGGTCCGGACGACATCGGCCGGATCAAGCGTAAACGCGTGCGAAAATCCCCTCAGACACGGGCCGGGCGTCAACCCCTCACCCGGAGGAGCGGGGCGGAGTTGGTCGAATGGACCCTGACCGATGAGGAAGCTGTTCGCGAGGCAACTCGGTGTCTGGAATGCCGGACGATGTGCGACAAGTGTGTCGACGTGTGTCCGAACCGGGCGAATGTGGCGTTTCGGACTGTGAAGGCGGTGATCGGGATGCCGGGGTTCCGGGTGCGGGAGGGGCGGATCGAGGCGACGGCGGTGGAGCGGTTCGAGATCCGGCAGGGGCGGCAGATTCTACACATCGACGATTTCTGCAATGAATGCGGGAATTGTGAGACTTTCTGCGTGCATCGCGGGCGACCGTATCGCGACAAGCCTCGGGTGTTTCTGACGCGGGAGGGGTTTGAAGCGGAGACGGAGAATGCATTTTTCTGGCGGGAGGACGGGATTGACGTGCGGGTCGGGGGCATGACGGCGTCGCTGAGCGTGACCTCGGAGGATGTGCGGTATGAGGATGCCGGGGTGGTGCTGCGGTTCGACGGGAATCTGTCATATCGGGGGGGCGAGGTGAAGGATGGCTTCAGCGGGGATGTGCCGGCGGATCGGATTCCGGTGATGTGGGTGGTGTATCGGGGGATTCGTCGCAGTGTGCCTCAGATTGTCGGAGCGATGGATTGATGAAGGTCATCAGAGCGATCGTGATTGCCGGATTGTGCGTCAGTCTGTCCGGATGTGCGGTGTTGATGCGAGTTCAAGGTAGCGAAGAACTGGATCGACCAACGGATAAAAGATTTGTTTCCACTCGGTATGATATCGGAGTGATGGCAGCGGTAAAAGATGCCAATAAAAGTGCAGAGGCACGAATTGCCTGCCTGGCATTTCCCTTCGCTTTGATCGATCTCCCAATCGCGTTTGCTGTGGACACGATCATGCTCCCTATGGACTGGCATGAGTATAATAAAAACAAGGAGGACGAAGCATTCTGGAATTCTGTGTTTTCAGAGCCCGATCGTCTACCGACCATCGCGGAATGCTGCCAGCATGCCTCAGTTCACTCCAGATTTTTCGTGTATGACAGAATATTCTTCAAAGATTACGACGAAACGATATCTGGTGAATCGCTTCATCTCATCATCCAGTCAGCAAGCGTCATGAATGATGACCTCGACATATGGATGCCGTTAGATAGAGTAGTATCCAATAAGAGCTTATTGCCTGCTTCGTGGATCGCCATATATACGTATCTCAAAGAAGGGAAGTACTCGTTTTTAATCGAGCAACTCGCTCGAAATCCGGTGACTCCATCGGAGTATTACGATGAACTTGCGAATATGGATGATCTAAAAATCAAGCAAAGTTTGACTGAGAATCCCAGGACACCTTCTGATATCCTTGAAACCATTGCACAGGAAGCGAGAAACAGCATTCAGTTGGAGAAAGAGAAACCTGCCCCGGACACATGGAATTTATACCAGTATAGAAGACTCTTAGAATCCGCAGAAAGTGCGTTGGTTTCGAGAGCAAAATGATGAGTGATAGTGGCGTGGAGAGGATAACTGAGGAATCCAGATGATTCAAACCGTTGACGAGATCATCAAGCGGATTCCGGGATGGGAGACCGCCGGAGCGATTCACGTCGATCCGCTTTATGGACTGACCAATACGAATTATGCCGTGACCGTTCACGGGGAGCGATTCGTGCTGCGGATCAGCGGTGACAACGTTTCGAGTCTCGGGATCGACCGCCATCACGAAATCGACGTGCTGCGGGCGATGGACGCAGCCGGAATCGGGGCGCAGGTTTATTGCTGTCTGTTACCGGAAGGGCATCTCGTGACACGCCGCATCGACGGAGCGCATCTCGATCTGGAGACGTATCGGAAACCCGAGACCATCCGGCGCATCGTATCGACAGTCCGGCGGATGCATCAATCCGAACCGGTCAGGGCTGTTTTTTCGCCGTTTCGCCGAGTGGAACGGTATGCCGGGCAGGCTCAGGCCATGCAGGTAGGAATGCCGCATGATTTCGATCGGATTACCCTTAGAATGGCTGCGATCGAACGCGAGCAGAACCTGGATCCATCATCCTGGACGCGCTTGTGTCACAACGATCTGTTTTCGGTGAATGTGATCGATGATGGCCGGATCAGGTTCATCGACTGGGAGTTCTCGGGGATGAACGACATTTACTACGATCTGGCGACGCTGACTTACGCCTACGATTCACCGGACACGTTGTCGCACGAGCAGATCGATTTCATGCTGGAGTGTTACTTCGGTGATGTGACACCGGAAAATCGAACACGATTGTCGGGCATGCGATACATGGTCCTGTGTTTCTCGGCGTTCTGGGGCCTTCTGCAATATGGGTTGCAGAGACGGGGGTTGGTGCGCGAGGTCGAGAGTTTCAATTTCATGCAGTACGCCACCGAGACCTTCGAAGTCTTACGGCAGTTGTTCCACTAACGGTTAATGTATCTCGGATTCGGCAGATTCTGAGCAGTCCGGATCGTCCGGTGTCGATTCCTCGTCAGTCCGCTTGTCCGGTTTCCGGTGTGTCGGGTTTGCGCCCCGGGTGCCGGTGTAAAAACGGCTGCTCTTCGACGCGCGGTGCATGATGGCTTTGATGAGCGGCAGGTCGCGCGTATACAGGTTTGACCGGTAAGCGATTTCGCGGATCGCCGCCATCACGCTCTTTTCCTGGCTGCCCCGGTAAAAATCGATATGGTGAAACATCGCATCGGCGATCTCGAATACCTCTTCGAAGTCACGCTGGGAGGGTTTTGCCAGATGCACGCCGTGAACCCCTCCACAGAGATTTTTGTAGATTTCGTAGAGGACCATCGAGACCGAGTGCGCCAGATTGAAGCTCAGGGACTCGCAGGAGGGGATGACCATGAGCGCGTGACATAGATCGATTTCTTCGCGAAGCAGGCCGTTGTCCTCGCGGCCGAAGACGATCGAGGTCGGCATGGAGGCGATGGTGTCGATGTGGCGGGTGATGATATCCCAGACCGGAGCGGGAGGTGTGCGTTTGAAGCGCGTCTGGTGGACCGTGCCGATGACGAGGCGCGAGTCGGCGATGGCGTCCGCGAGAGAGGTGAACATACGGGTATTGTACAGGACGTCGCGGCCGTAGAGTGCCATTTTGCGGGCTTCGACGTCGGTGACATCGAGATCGCCGACGATTTTGATCGTGGGCATACCGAAGTTATGGGCCGAGCGGGCGATGGCGCCGACATTGCCGGGATATTGCGGGCCGACCAGAACGATTTCGACATGAGCTAGAGACATGACGGGCGTCCTCCGGGGCGTATATTAGAGAAGATCGGGCGGTTTTGCACGCTCAGTGATGTCAAATTCAGATGCTGGGGAAAGCATTTTTATAAAATAAAATATTGCCTTGAGGCGAGAATCTGATAGAATCAAACCAGGCGTCAGTCTATTGTGAGTGGGCTCACCGAGATGGAGGATTGGCTATGAAAAGGATGATCGTCCTGTTTTCCTTGCTCATGGTGGTAACGGCGGTTCAGGCACAGACGACTTTGTTCTCATGCGATTTCGAAACCGATGATTGTGGAGCGATCTATGAAAGCGATGCCGGAGGTGCGCGATGGCTTCACAACAGCTTCAACGGTTGCCCGGGATCAGGGATGCATCATAGCTACGAGTCGTTTTACACAGATCGTGACTATGTTGTGTGGGGTCCTTTCACTCTTCCATCCGCGGACTATCTGCAATTGCGGTATGATCTGTCGGTATATAACTGTGAGGTGTCGATATTTACCATTTGTGACGTCTATCTCGATCCCAATACCAACATCGGCTCATGGTCTCTGGTGGATGGGCCTGTAACGACTAACCAAGCATGCGTTCCGGCGGAAGTGGATATATCGTCGATCCTGAGCGCATGTTCGACCGAGTTCTGGATTGCTTGGGAGTTTGAGAGCGATTATGGGATTTCTGCGGGCATCGACAACATCGAAATTGTTTATGGAACAGGATCGACTCCGACTCCGACTGCAACAGCGGTTCCACTGACAGGAGACACATGCTCCGATCCGTTTATCATCAACTGTGGTGATTGCGTCACTGGATCAACGAGCGGGTTCTCGAATGACTACGATGCGAATTATCCGAATGGAATTGCGCATGGGCCTGATGCTGTGTATTCACTGACAATCACAGAACAGACCTGGGTCGAATTCAGATTGGAGGCGGATTTTTGGGTGAATTTCACGGTTGCGTCGACCTGCGATATATCTGCGCACGATATCCTCTATCCATTCTCATCTGAATGCGATGTGAGCATGACGTGTGGTGGATTTGATTTCCCAGCACGGGCCTTTGATTCGGCGGTAGTACTGAATCCCGGAACCTACTTCATTTGGATCGACAGCTATTATGAGAGCTTCGGTAACTATGCGCTGGAAGTCAACTGTGTGACCGGATCCACGCCTGTGCCAACGGCGACCCCCTCGCCCGTTCCGAATGAACGGTGCACGGATGCTCTCGACATTACATCCGTGCCGTTCTCATTTTCCTTCGACAATGAACTGAACACGACCGATGGTGCCGGATCGAGCTGCAGCGCGCAGTATACTCCCGGAATATCGCAGATGAAGAATGATGTCTGGTTCCGATACTCTCCTTCTGTGGATTGCTACCTCGATTTTCAGGCCACATCGCGGTGCTGCAATCTGGCTGTAATGGTGTATCGGGGAGAAACGTGTTCATTTAAAGAGGAAGTGATATGCAGCGATCTGTCGATGGGATACTCCTACACTGAGCAGATCGGTTTTTATGCAATGACGGGAGAAACCTACTGGATACAGCTAGGAACTCCGGGATACTCCACAGGAAAGGTTTTTGTGTCATTGGGGTGTAATCCCGGAATGACCCCGACACCGACCCAGACGCCGATTCCGATACCGGGTGATTCGTGTCTGGTTCCGCTTCCGATTCTGGAGAACGACTGCGTCATCGGGAGCACCGCCGGGAAAAAAGCGAATTGCTCGTATCGCAGTATTTCCGATTTTGAAGGACTCGATGTGGTGTATGAATTGAATCTGACGGATACCATGTCCGTCCATTTCCTGGGTGAAGCGGAATATGACGCGAGTTGGTTGATTGCGGCGGATTGCTCGGATCTGAACAATGCTCTGTATGTGAGTTCAGGGATTGATGATGATCTGTTCATGTCATGCGGAGGCATCTTTTCTAATATGGATTCTGCATTGGACACGACATTGAGTTTGCCTCCCGGTGACTACTTTGTCGTCGTGGATGGTTATACTTACAGCAGTGGCAATTACGCGCTGGAAATTCAATCCGTTGCGACCGGTTCTCCGACGCCGACCATCACGCCGACAGAGGGACCGACTCTGACACCGACGTCGACGCCGACCATCACGCCAACTTACTTTCCACATGGATGCACAGGCGGCAACACGAGCTCGGAGCGCTACATCGCTGAGTCTTTCATCCAGGAGGGGGACCGGTACTTTCTGCTGTTCGATCCCTGCACGGAATGTGACGCGTGTTCGAACAGGTTTCGAGTGACGGCTGTTTATGCCCGTTATCATCACTACGGATCGGACTATCTTTCCGTTTCGACTGATTCGAGCATATATTCAGCGGTGGAAACATTCCCGGGATCGGGGTGTTACATACCGGATGTCGAAATTTACAACGATCCGTACACCAGTGGAAATGTGGCTGTCAATCCCGGGTATTTCACAGTTGGAGGTTCGTTCATGGGCACATTGCCGGATCTTTTTTGTCCCGGACCCTATTTCCTGTCCATAACGCTGCTGGAATACACCGATTTGCCCATCAATCTCGTGACGGATCTTACACCGATATCATGTCGGTCTTATCTGGAACGTGACGGTGTCCTGACCGAACTCGTGCAGGATCATGGTGCATTCGGCAATTGGAGCGCGTATGCGCAGGTTCAATGCCTCGCGCCGCTACCAACCGCTACCCCAACCCGGACACCGACGGTGACACCGACGCCGACCCATACGGCGACTCCCACGGCATCTCCGACATCGCCTCCGACGTCGACTCCGACCACCGGTCCGTCTCCAACACCCCTGCCTGTACCTTCAACAACCGCAGCCGGGCTTGGGACTCTTCTGGTCGCATTTGCGTGTATCTTCTTCATATCGCTCAGGAAACGGAGCTGAGGCGCTCAGGAAGGCCGATCAAACCACTTCTGACTGAAAACGAAAGGGTCCATTGTGACATTGTTCGGAGGTGGCGGATTTGTCCGTTGGGTACTTTCTCCGTTTGTCCTTCTGCTTGCTGTCGTCATGCCTCTTGTTATTGACGGGTGGACGTTCGGTAATGTGGTGTTGATCGGTGTCATGGAACTGATGTGCGTTTGCTTGCTTGCCGGTTTCTGGTTACCTTCACGTAGAGGATTTTGGGCGTTTCGAGTTCTTGCGGGTTTGGTTGTTCTTGCTTACTCGACCTATTTTTTTACCGAGTGCTTTTATAGCGGCAAGCGACTCACCGTCACCGGTCGGCGAGATGCTTGAAAGATTGAGATATGCCAAGCGCGACACCGAACAAACCATGTGCAGTGAACCCGATGATGGCGCTTCGGGTTGCAATCGAGGATCAGTGGCGCCGGGTCACTGATCTGGAACGTTCGGCGACATGCAATCACCATCAGCGCCACTTCACAATATTGGAGACGAAATATGACAAAGTGCCCGCACTGCAAGAAACCCGTCACTCTGAATGAAAAAACTGCCTCCTCCGAGGCCAAACCAGTTCGCAAAGAAGTGGTCGGAAAGGTAAAGAAGGAAGTTATGTATTCCTGTCCGCATTGTGACTGCGTCTTGGGCTTCAGCTTCTTCTTTGGAGGCGTAATGACAGGCCGCCCATGATGAGATCGCCTCGTGCGCTCCTCCGCTCCTGTCGGCGGCGGTTGCGTAAATGCGCACGATACCCTTTAACCGGACCCGGTTTGCGGTCATCCGTTTCGAGGGATTTGACCCGGCGCGATAATCAGGAGGTGTTCAATGGACAATCTGAACGGATTCAGACATGTCCCAAGAGACTGGCGCTATCGGGAAGTACCGGATTGGGCACGCAGTCCTGTGGAGGGCGATGCCTGTCATCGGTACTGCCGATGGCTTGCGCAGTACATTCGCTCCCGAGATTTTCCGATGAACGAAGCACAAACGCGATATGCCGATTCATGGACTGACAAGACGCCTGCCGGAATCGCCGTCGACCTTGCCGATTCACTTGGCTATCTGATAGGGATTCGAGACACACTCGAGGAATACGCTCGACGGGATACGCCATACGCTGAGGTTGAACAGCAGGAGCGCGAACGCTGGCAGGAAGCCTACGAAGCGGACCCAGAAGTCACGGAGCCGTTCGAGCAATGGAAGACAGCCGAGGACGACTACAGGAGAATCTGCCAGGAAACACGAGAATCTGATGCACTTGCGGAAGAACTGCCGCACGCGGATATTGGCATCCGACCGCTCCTGGCCCTGGCTGTGAAACAGTGTGCAACCGATTCAGAGGCTGAACAGCTCGTGCGATTCTTCTATGACACATTTCAGGAATCATCGAGCAAATGATACCAGATGCAACCAGGAGTATATCGCCTCGCGCCGACCGTCAGCCATGACGCGGATCTGATCGCTTGAAAAATCTGAACTCTCAAGCCTATACGAAGATCAATCGCAGTTAAAAATGCCCGGGCACAGCACTCGGATGCTATGACGATCGCGCTTTTTTATCATCAAGCGAGGCAGCTAACCGATTGCTAATCGAAGCCACATTACCAATCGTTGAATCGGAGGTATAGATCAGCATGCAGGAGGCTGGTTCTGGATGATTCACCTCGCAACTGGCAAACGATCTGGAGGAGATCATGAATAAGAGAACGCTCGTAATCATCGGATTACTGATCAGCATTTTTTGGGTACTTCAAGTTTCTGCATCTGAGATGGACTGGAGCAAACCGGTTCTGATCGAAGTTCCCGAAATGCCCAAGTTGCCATCCAATATGCCGAATCTGAAACTCAAAGGAACGACCACTATTCGTGTTGAAATCAATGACATGGGGCTGATTTCCAACAGCCATACAATGATGTCAACCGGTTCTGAAAAGCTGGATCGCTGCATTCATGACTGGATCAAGGATTGGAAGTATCTGCCGCGACTCGAGGATAACCGCCCGGTCGGAGGCTTCAGTGTTGTTGTGATCAATTTCGACCTGCAGAATCAATCATTCAAAGCACCATCTCCTCTCAGTGAACCAATACTCATTCCTGATGTTCTGGCAAACGTCCTGCTCCAGGCGGGTCAGTTAAAAAGCAAAATCAGTCATCCTGCTGATTTGAACACGGCGCCTGACCACAACCAATCGTCATCCAGCCCGTCGTGTGGAACACAAAACTCCTCAACTGAAGGGGTCAGCAGCCACAGCACAGTCAGTACGATTGTTCTTTGATGTGAACAGAGGTTGAGGCAGTTCGGAAATTCGAAACAGGCGGTTATTCCGGAATCCAAACATTGAGTTGGCGATCGATTCTGATGGGTCTGTTTTGACAAGAAGCACGAAATAACGAGTCTTCGGTATCCTTGAGAACAGAAAATGAAACTGAAGGAATCACGGAGAACAACAACCGATGAGAACTTTTCGCGGGGTTTTTAAGGCAAGGATGAACAACTCATTGATTTGGAGGGTATACAATATGATTCAAGGAATCACGTTATCCCGAAGTTGCATTTTTCTATTCTTGCTGATCGTATGCCGATTGGTTCAGGCGGCTGAAATCCATGTGCCGGCTGATTTTCCGACGATTCAGGAAGGATTGTCAGCAGCCCAATCCGGGGATTCTGTAATTGTCGCTGCCGGTGTATATCAGGAGAACATTATCTGGCCGACGATCGATGGCATTCGGCTGTCCGGTGAGGATCCAAATGCAACGATTGTTAGGGGGGATGGTTCGGCACGGTGTCTATCCTGCACACACCCGTGTTCAATCACACTACATATAGAAAATCTGATCTTTGAAAATGGTGGTGATCTCCAATACGGTTTTTTTGGCGGTGGCGTTTTTGTCGAGAATTCAAACTTCAGTATTGAGAATTGCTGGTTCCGCAATAATGAATCCGGAATGGGATCCCTGGCTGTGCGCAATAGTGTCTATTACATCAGGCAGTGCAGATTTACAGGAAACACCGCAGCTCCAATGCAGAGTGAAACTGGTGGTGCCGGCTTATATGCAGAGGGATCCGGATTAGCTACAGAGTGCTCCTTCGAGGGAAACACAATTCTGTACGGTGACGGTTCGGGAGCCTTTATCAAAGGTGACTCTGTGATTGACCGTTGTACGTTCAAAGACAACCAGCGGGAGTATAGCGACTCACTGGGAGGTGCTCTGGCCATCGGATATGGGAACACCATCGTTCAGAATTGCATCTTTATAGAAAATAGTGGTCCTGCCAGTGCATTGCTGATACTGGGATCCTGCGAAGTTATCAACAACCTGTTTGTTGATAATCAAGGCGAAAGTGAGAATTTTGGTGGCACGATCGTCGTTGGAGTATCGGCGAGTATCCGGTTCAATACCTTCACAGATAACACAAATGCGAGTCTCTTTTTTCTTTCAACAGGCAATGAAAGTGACGTACACCACAATATCCTCGACAAGTCGGTGGAGTATCTGGGCGGAAGCGAACCAAACACTGTCTCTTTCCACCACAATGATTACTGGCCCGCCGCCTTGCCGGACGTGCCAGGAGAAGGTGAATTCAGAGCATCGCCTCAATTCGTTCAAGGTGTTCTGGGCGGTTGTTATCTGAGCCAAGTTTCGGCCGGGCAGCCCGGAACAAGTCCTTGCGTCGATGCCGGCATGGCTGCTGCGACACCGCCGGACGGCACAACGGCCACCAATGAGATACCTGATACAGCTTTACCGGACATTGGGTATCATTATCCTTTTTCGGATCCACCACCTCCGCCTGAGACCCCGACTCCCGAAATGACCCCTGTGCCATCTGATTGCACAGAACCAGGGGTCACTATCGAAATGCCAGCGAAACTGTATCATGAAGGGGATGTCTGCTGGTGCGACGTCATGATCTGCAATCCGGATCAGAACGCTTACGAAGATATCCCGTTGTTTGTTGTCCTTGATGTTTACGGGGCCTTTTACTTTGCACCGGGATGGAGTCCTTTCGATTACATCCTGACTACCGTTCAACCGGGGTTGTCCCGCCGGGAGGTCATCCCACCCTTTTACTGGCCATCCGGCGCTGGTAATGTGGAAACCGCCGTCTGTTACTCAGCCATGACAAACCCACAAATGACCGAACTTTTAGGACGGATGGATACCTGGATATTCAGTTGGAACTGAGATGCCTGGTCGGTTGCACGAGATAGAATCATCAGTTAAACTGCGCAAGGATCACAACGATAATGGGAGGTAACACATGCTGTTCGTGACACTGCTCGGAGTGACATTCCTGATTGCACTGGCTGTTTCATATATCACCGCGCGGATATTCCGCACCCCGATCGACTCCATCCTCGAACGGATTATCTCGGATGTGATCAGCCAGGCATGGTCTAAATACATCCGTTTCGCCATCTACGTCACCGGTATCTCGAGCGGCGTGAACCTCTGGAAGATCGAACAGTATATCAACCCCCCTCAGTACAAAGACGGCACGATTATAGAACTGACAAAAGTCCGTTGGGTCCTGGAAGTCTATCGAACCGTGATCGAGACACTCCAGGGTATCGCATGGATGCTTCTGGTTTTCTTCGTCGTTGCTCTGATCGCATTCGTCATCGTACGCATTTTTGAGCTCAGGAAAAAAGCCATCGAACAACCTGCTGAACCTAACATTTGAAACACTTGGGAATCCGCAGCGACTTTTCCCTCCTCTCGATTTCCATGTTGAAAGTGTGAACAAGGGGGGCAAGTCACCGATGCCAGTTGGCATAACAGGAGTCACATGCTACTGCACCTTCATCATATTGCGATTCTGTTGCGATCGCTGGAGATCGTCGAAAAGTCACTGCCGGGAGACCTGGAGCGTCTGAAGGTCGAATCATTTCCGGCTGAAGGAACCAATGAACAGTACATCGATCTTGATCCGAGTGGCCGCCCATGCCTTCTGCTGATCGAAGCAATCGGCGAAGGCCCCTACCGGAGAGCCCTTTCGAAACGGGGTCCCGGAATTCACCATCTCGGATTGGTGACTGATAATCTCGACGCTGCCGTCGGCCATTTCTCCGGAGAACGCCTCCTTATCCATCCGTTTTCAATGAAATCGATCACTCAACGGGTCATCTGGATGTGCCGACCGGGCGTTCCCTTTCTCGTCGAGATCATTGAAAAACAGGAACTGGATCATGATCCGCCACCAGCCGTTCATCTTGAGTTCCCTGTTGCCACCGATGCGATTTTTCCACGTATTCCCGGAGTATCGATGCGTTGGACTGAAAACCCGTGGATGACAGTTTCATCAAACACGAGTTCATTCAATATTGATCCGTAGCCGAAAAGCGATTGCTCGATCGGATCTCACGGATGAGCATATTCATGCTGCACCAAATCTCGACAGGACGCGCCGGTGTAACTACACTGCAATCACTGGCGGATGGGTAATAAGTCATGTCGCTGTAAGGGCGGAAGCGAACACTATCTGGCGAAGTCTGATAGGATCATCACGAAAACCTGACTTCGACGATCTGAATCCGCGTCCGCCTGTGATAGGTCACGTAAGGAGGAATCATGAGCCTTGTTTTCAGAGCGCCTGATAAAGCTGTTCAGTTCGCTGTCGAGCAACTCAAGAACGACGGCATCGTGCACCCCGACGCTGCCTTCAATCCGCATGCTCCCGGGAACCTCCGCCGTGAGATTACCTATTACGATCGTGACTTCATGGGTCGTTTGGGCCGGACACCCGCAGAGGCAGAGGTCGTCGATGCCGCACTGGGCATGCTCAGGACCCACAACCTGGTCGATGAAGCGGCAGCCTATGATGCCATGGCTTTCGACAGATACAGAGTCGAGGTGAAGACGATTTTCTCGGGATCGTGGACCTCCCTCTCGCCGACGATGGAACGGTTGATGTACATGCTCACCAGTGTCAAACGCCCCCGGCACCTGCTCGAACTGGGCAGCTTCTGGGGATACACACTTGCATGGTTCGCGGGCCCCTGCGTGGGTACCGATCGGGTATACGCCGCGGAGAGAGTGATCGGGATCGATACCGATCGCATGATGACCGGGAAGGCGAAAGAGAATTTCGCGCGCTTACCCCACTCCGATGTCGTGGAACTCATGATCGGGGACGCCCGGTCAATCCTTCCGGATCTTCCGGGACCGTTCGATTTCGTCTACCTCGAGGCAAAGAACGACAATGCCCTGGAACCTGAAGGCCTGTATCTGCAGCTCCTCACTGAATTATACGACAAGCTTGTCCCGGGTGCCTGGGTGATTGCACATGACAGCCTGGATTGGTCGTTTGCCTCCGAGATGGCAGAGTATCTGCGCTTCGTCCGGAACAGTGGTCGTTTCACAGAGAGTGTCTCGTTTGAAATTGACCAGTACGGTCTTGAACTGTCTGTGAAGTGAGACCGGAAACTGTCGATGCGACGATACTCGTTTCCGCTGGCTTCTTGAGAGATGATACCGGATGCGATACGCTCGACCAGGTTTGCATCAAGGAGGTTTGTTTAATGGACATACCGCGGATTTTCAACATCTCTGAAAGCGCTCACCGTATTCACAACCCGATCACACCCGAAAAACTTGCAACGCTCGGGGCGGCATTGCGTCTGGAACCGGGTACCCGAGTGCTCGATCTCGGCAGCGGTTCGGGGGAAATGCTGTGCACCTGGGCACGCGATCACGGCATCACCGGCACCGGCATCGACATGAGCGCGTTGTTCACCGAACAGGCGAAACACCGCGCGGTCGAACTCGGCGTCGCCGACAAAGTCACCTTCATCCACGGGGATGCCGCCGGTTATGTCTCGGAGGAGAAGGCCGGCGTGGCAGCCTGTATCGGCGCGACCTGGATCGGAGACGGAGTCGTCGGTACAATCGAGCTTCTCGCGCGAAGCCTGCTCCCCGGAGGCATCATCCTCGTCGGTGAACCCTTCTGGAGGCAGGTGCCGCCCTCAGAGGAGGTTGCGAAACAGTGTGAGGCCCACTCGATCGCCGACTTTCTCGTGCTCCCGGAGCGAATCGCGTCTTTCGGCCGCCTCGGCTATGACGTCGTCGAGATGGTTCTCGCAGACCAGGATGGCTGGGATCGATACGAAGCGGCCAAATGGCTCACCATGCGCCGATGGCTGGAAGCCAATCCGGATGACGCGTTCGCCGGGGATGTTCGAGCGCAATTGACGACGGAACCCGAGCGTTACTCTGCCTATACGCGTGAATATGTCGGCTGGGGTGTGTTCGCGCTGATGCAACGCTGATGCAGGGCCGGGATGAATCGGACCCGCGCAAGGGCGAGTGAAACAATGATCAAACCTGTCACGACACAGGATGAAATCGAAGCAACCCGGCTCATGTTCAGCGAATATGCGGATCTGCTCGGCGTGGATCTTTGTTTTCAGGGCTTTCAGGCGGAACTGGATACGCTCCCTGGCAAGTATGCTCCCCCCGGAGGAATATTGCTGATCGCTGTTCATGATGGCGCGCCTGCCGGTTGCGTCGCTGTCCGGGACCTGGAGGATCACGTCTGCGAAATGAAGCGCCTCTTCGTCCGACCGGAATTCCGCGGATTCGGATTGGGCAGACAACTCGCCGATGCGGCAATTGCATCCGCCCGTGAACTCGGATACTCGATCATGAGGCTGGATACGCTCGATCGACTGACGGAGGCGATGCGAATGTATGAGCGACTCGGCTTCCGACGGATTCCGGCTTACTACGAGAATCCTCTTCCGGGAGTGGTATATTGGGAACTGGACCTTCGACATCATGACACCTGACTCGAACACTGCCATGACCCCGAATCGGCGGAAAATGCTCAAAATCTGCTCGGATGAAGCCGTTGAGGTGTTCTCCCGCCTGTTTGCCCTGGATTCAGTACCCGAACGCCCCCTCAAATCCTACTCGGGCTGTCAAAATATCATCTATCCATGTTCCAGAAAGTCGAAACCGCATTTCCTTCGAATCTCATTCCGACCGGATCGAACTCCGGAGATGATCGCGTCCGAAACCGCTTTCGTTCATTTTCTGGCGGAGGGGGGCGCACCGGTCGCACGGCCGATTGCATCCGAAGAAGGAAACTTCGTCGAAACTATTGTCGTGAAAGATGTACCGCTGACGGCGGTGCTGTTCACCGAAGCTCCGGGTGATTTTCTGTATCGCCGGAAGTTTCGACTCCCGCAAGGAACTGAGCCAAGGGATTTCTTTGTCAGACAGGGTGAATTTGCAGGTCGATTTCATGCGCTGAGTGAGCAATATCCTGCGGACCA
Organism: uncultured bacterium; assembly: GCA_964472395.1. Lineage (GTDB taxonomy): Bacteria > CSSED10-310 > CSSED10-310 > CSSED10-310 > CALFER01 > CALFER01. The sequence goes on from CAYYMM010000005.1 coordinate 52,392, forward strand.
TGTGAGACGTTTTGACTGGTTGGCCCGACACCGCGACAGCCTGGAATGGGTGCTGCCCGAAACACATGCCGACATCAAAGCGCGTCTCCTCGAGGTCATCGACCGAATCGCCGTGTTACCTCGCACTGGCCGGAATTTCGGTATTTGTCACAATGATATCAACATCGGCAACTTTACGATCGACTATGATCTGCCGGGATGCAGCATCACGCTGTTCGACTTCGACGACTGCGGATGGAACTATTTCATGTATGATGTGGCATGCCTCTGGGAATGCAACACGGGTTGGACCTTCCATATCGATTCTTCACAAGGGCGCCGGGATGCCATGGAACGCATCACCGGACGATTGCTCGAAGGATATACCCGGTATCGCTCACTGCCCGATTCTGAAATCGCTTTACTGCCTCTGTTTCTCAAGGCATGTCATATCGAGAATATCCTGGAGGGGTACCGCGAATTGCACAAGCTCGGACGACGGATCGAGCCGGATGCATCGATTCGATTTCATGAGGCGTGCTTGAGCAGGAATGTGGAACATATGGGTTTGTTTGATGAGCTGTTCGATCAGGCGCATCCGTTCGAGATGAGTTAATCAGCGTTGACTCATATCGCATTGAACGATGGATTCCGCACCCGCTGTTAGATACTCGAATCTTTACTCGTCTGAATCTCCGTCGCCAGCGCAAGAAGATCCGTCACAGACCTCCTGCCTTCGATCGACCAGATCCGGCCGTCTTGCACCCATGATGCCCGGTTGTAACAGACCCTGCTGGAATCGCGATCGATCCGGATGCTTTGTGCAGCATCGATCGAGACACCTGATACCATCACGCGTACGAGCAGAATTTCTCCTGCGGACGTGCGGTAAACAGGACACTCCGAATCCAGGGAATCCTGTGCCATGAGAAACGGGCCGCGCGCGCTCAGCATGACCGGTAAACCGACAGTCTCGTTTTCCCCGGACACGGGTATCGGAACAATCTCAGGTATGACCCGGTTCGCACGATCGGTAACCGATGGCACCGGAGGCCAGTAATTGCGGATGCCGCAATCCGATGTCCGGTCGATCGGCGGAAAGAGCATGATTGCCGATGGCGTCAGGGTATTCTGTCTGGGCCCGTACATCGTGCCGATCACGAAAAACGAAATGGAAGCCGCTATCAGAGCCAGATAATATTTGTAACGAGACCATGCCTGGATGCCTGGGCGTTGAAGCAGTCGCTCCGAGTGGGCTTGGTGAACGATTCGTTCGTATAATTCCGGTGACTCGGCCGGTAGATCGGCGGCGAGAGATTGAAAGGTCGTTTCGTATCGGATAAGAGCTTCGCGACAGGGTCGGCATTCCGCCAGATGGTCCCCGAGCGCCGTTTCCTGTTCGATCGGAAGCGCATCGTCAAGATGATCCGAAAACAACGCACGAATCTCATCACAGATCATTGCAGCCATCTCTCTTATTTCTCCTTCATACCGCTTTGTCTCCATCGAGGATTCTGAGAATCATCTCCCGGGCGCGCCTGGCTCGACTCCTCACGGTGGCAGAATCGATGCCGAGAATACCCGCGATTTCCCGTGCTGGTTTCCCATCGACATGCCTCAGGATCAGAGTTTCACGGAATGATTCCGGAATCTGTTGCAGAGCGGCCCATGTCCGACGGATCGTCTCATCCAGCAACAGGACGTTTTCTGCACTGGAAGTGCTGCTTTCAGGATGAGCAGTTTGGACGAGTTCCGGCTGGATTTTTTCCCGCATGAGCGTTGCCCGTCGCCCGGATTCCCGGATGAAGTTGATCAGGATTGTTGTCAGCCATGCACCGGCAGCACTCCGCTCATCGTAATGATACTCCACAGCCCTCAGAGCTCGGAGGAATGTCTCCTGGACGGCATCCTCGGCGTCATGTTTCGATCCTGTCAGATGCCAGGCAATCTTCAACAGTCGATGGCTGTGCATCCGATACATCTGGTCGAATTGCCTGGGTGTCACGATGAATGATCCTCAGGATGATCCTATCACGGCAGGGTCGATCCGGTCATTTCCTGAAGTTGTTCTCTGGCGGACTCGATATCCAGATCCCTGATCCACGCTCCCAGGCGCTGGAATCGGACATCCGGATCGCGCAGGGATTCAGCGACAAGCGCATCCAGTTCGCGGATCGCATCGGGATCTGTCATGAGTGGCCGGGCGAGTCCGGCGAAGAGCATGATTTCCAGACGGACTTTGGGATTGCTGACTTTTTTATATCGATCGACCAGTTCCCGGATATGTGCGCTCTGGGAATCCGGATTCCTGAGCAGGGCTTCGTAAGTCAGTTGCTCGCGGATGAAGCGCGAAATGCCTTCAGTGTAAGCCTGAGACTGTTCGACGAAGGCTGCGCATGTCCCGGCTGCATCCTTGTTCTCTTCCGCGATCGCCAGATCACCCAATCCCTTTGCACCTTCGGCAATGACGCGCAGGCTGATCAGGTCCTGAATAAACGTGATTCCAGGTTCTTCATATAGCAGCAATCCCAACGACACGGTCTTCGAGAACAGCTCACGCGCCTGATCGAAGTTCTTCTGATCGAGCATGTCTCGGCCATCCAGTGTCAACCTGCCCGCCACAGCCCAGTACAAGCCCGCCATCGGAATGAGCTGATCGGTCGGAGGAATGGTCATTTCTTTCGAATAGGGGAATTCACATCTCGCGCAGGTCAGACCTTTCTGGACAAGACCGAAAGCGGGATGGTCCTTCGCGATGACCGTGCGATCGCCGGACGCGTTTTTCAGGTCGGGGCGAAAAGCCTCTTCCGCTTTCAGAAAGAACTCAGCCGCATTGCACGGTTGATCCGGACGCCGGACCAACGCGGCGATCGCGCGGGTATCCGGAGGCGCCGGCAGGTCGATGCCGAACGATGAATGTGTGATCAGTGTGACCAGTGCTACAAACATACGCCGTGTGTTCATGGTGCCTCCTCGCAGGTCTGGGTTAAAAACCGAAATTGGCGGATCATCTGCATGTGAAATGAACGAATCCGGAATGCGTGCCCAATGGGTTCGCGTGGATCGGGGAATTCGGTGATCCAGGCGATTCGTACGGCACAGGGCTTAATCTGTTTGCGCGATAAACGGAGATAAATATCTCCTTTACATTGCATGGAGCAGAATGCGATGAAAAGGAGTAGTTTCAAAGATCGGAGCGATGCTGAATGTGATGGGAATATCCCGGGGGTTTATCCGAATCGATGGAGCCCATTCGCCTTGCTCGTGTACGGGACCGTGATCGCTCTGCGCGCGCCTGAGATCTTGTGGCCGGGGCGGTTCTGGGCGGAAGAAGGCGCGTATTACTTCATGAGGTACTCCCGGCCGGTCCAATGGTCATGGTTCTTCTCCTCGGAACTCGGGTATTTCAGCCTGTTGAACAAAATCGCGGCGTTCCTGGCGGGGCGAGTCGTTCCCCTCACGTTCGCGCCTCTGGTGACCGTCGCGTTCTCATTTATGGTCATGATGCTACCCGCCTGGATATGGCTCTTTTCCCGTAAGCCCATGTCGGATAAATCCCCGCGTGTCTACGCGTTTCTTGCGCTCATCCTGCTCGTCCAACCCAACCAGGAAGTCTGGTTGAACACTGTCAACAGCCAGTTTTTCCTGTGCATCTCGACGGCGATCATTCTGGTGACCGACAGCAGTAGACGCGCCCCGCCCTGGGTTCGCATTCCGGCCCTTGTCCTGGGAGGATTGACCGGCGTGGTGTCTGCCTTGCTGACGCCTTTTTTCTGGGTGGAGTACGGGATATCCGGGAAAACGGAGAAGCTGCGCGAGGCGCTGTGGCTCAGTGCCGCGGCGTTGATTCAGGTGCTTTTTGTTCTGCTCAGTGGAGGCCGAGAGTCGGGATGGCATTTCGCTGCATTGCCAGGGGTTCTGTTCGTCAAGCAGTGGATTCTGCCGTTGTTCGGCGAGTCGGCGGTCGAGGCATTATCCGGTTTCATCACACGGCATCAACTCCACAGAAGCATGCTTTCCGGAACGGTTGCACTCATTCCATACGTCATCGTCGCCTGGGGATTGGCGCGACGGGGAAGGAGACAGAGCGTGCTGTTGTTTTGCGCCTCTGTGTTCATTGCCGTCGTGAGTTTTATCAAGTCATCCGAGTCGCAGACCGGTGATATGATTCTTCTTCATTTTCTGCCGATGGGTGGAGGCCGGTACTATTTCGCTCCGAATGTGCTGCTGTATTGCGCGTTGATCATTCCGCAGGCAACTGTTCCTGCGGGGTTCAAGGGCTGGAGCCGGCTGGATCGTCTGGCCTGGTTGCTTGCGGGACTCGCGATCTGTACGGGCTCGATCGATTATCTGACGGGTCGCTCGCGCCATTCTTCCTTTTTTACGGGTCCGTCGTGGAGCGAGCAGGTGAAAACATGGGAAGCATCGGATCGGGATACGCTCGAGATCTGGCCGAGACCCTGGAGGATCACGGTTCCAAAGCCCAAGAAGGCCGTGTGCAGGCCGATGATTCAGCAAATGGTGGAACAACTCGGTAACTAATCCGCTTTCCGGATGAATCGAATACTGGTCATCAGTTGCCAGTTCCGGTCTCGCGCTTTATGATTATCGCTCGTATCGTGGCTTGAATCTCCTGTTGGATCTGTCAGTGTTCACCGTTTCGGAAAGGGGACGACAATGCGAGACATCATCGAGATGTGGAAGGACACGCGGATGGTCGTTCTGACCGCTGTTTCCGCCGCCGTCTATGCCGCCACCATCATGCCGCTCAAGATCATTCCGATCATTCCCGGCTTCACCGAAGTCCGTCCCGGCGTCGTCTTCGCCATCTTCTGCAGTTTTCTGTTCGGCCCTGCCGGTGCCTGGGGCGCGGCTTTCGGCAACCTGATCGCCGACTTCTTCGGCACGCTCACGCTCGGATCCATCTTCGGCTTCTTCGGAAATTTTCTCTTCGGCTACATTCCGTACAAAATGTTCCGTGCTCTGACATCGAGCGAACCTCTCCCGGCATCCAGAAGCCAGACGTTGAGCATCCTGACCGCCATTCTCGGCGCAGCGGCCGCCTGCACATTCATCATTGCATGGGGTGTCGACGCGATCGGTGCGGTTCCCTTCAAAATCCTCGCACCGATCATCATGGCCAACAACTCCGCTCTCTCGGTGTTCCTCGTCCCGATCCTTCTTGCCACGCTTTACCCGCGCGTGAAAATCTGGGGTCTGCTTTACTCGAGTGTGCTGCCGGAACCGCTCACACGACCGTCCCGATTCGCCCGGCTCGGCGTTGCACTGACGCTGATCGGCGCATTCGGCGGGCTCATCGCGGGGCTCGTGATCGGCTATATCCAGATCCCGCTTCCCCTGCCGCTCTCGGCGGTTCTCGCGCCGTTTCTTCTCATGCTCCTGATCGGCGCGATCCTTCTGTAGTATGTCCGACGATCACTCCCCGAAAGTCGCAATCGAATTCAGGGATGTTCATTTCGCCTATCAGGGAACACAGACGCCAGCGCTGAATGGCATCTCTCTGGTGTTCCCTCGCGGATCGTTCACGGTGGTCATGGGGCCGAGCGGTGCCGGCAAGACGACGCTCGCGCGTTGCATCAACGGGATCGTGCCGAAGTATTACCGGGGCGAATTCTCGGGTGATGTGCAAATCTCGGATCGATCGATCGGCACCTGTTCCGTTCCGGAAAACGCCGCTGATGTCGGCATGGTCTTTCAGGATTTCGAATCACAGATCTTTTCGACCGACATTCTGCTCGATCTGGCCTTCGGCCCGGAAAATCTCGGGCATCCCCCCGCGGACATTCTGGATCGCGCGCGGAATATCATGCATTCACTCCATTTTGAGGGGATGGCCGACCGCGATTCGACGGCGCTCTCGGGGGGGCAGAAGCAGCGTCTCGCGATCGCGAGCGTCCTGATGATGGGCACCCCCATCATCGTGCTCGACGAACCCACAACCGATCTCGATCCCCGGAGCCGCATCGAGATTCTCGAACTGCTGAACGCCATCCGCCGCACCGGGCGCACCGTGATCCTGATCGATCATTCACCCGAAGTCGCCCTTTCCGCCGACCGGGTGATTGTGCTCAACGCGGGTGAGGTGGTTGCAGACGGTGAACCGGGGGTTGTTTTCGCGGCGTTGCTTTCGGGCGGAATGCCGGGAATCCGCGCCCCGCAACTCATGGATACCCTCCAGCGTCTCGGTATCCCGCCCTGTCCATCGACGGTCGAGGAAACTGAAGCGCTGATCCGGAAAAGGTATCGGGTCGAATCGGCTGGACACCGCCGGGAATCGGAACTCCGGCCGGACATCACCGAACCTGCCATACGTGTCGAAAATCTCCGGTTCTCGTATTCGGCGTGCCGTGTTCTCGACGGAATCGACCTGTCGATCGGTCGTGGTGATTTCGTTGCGTTGCTCGGGAGGAACGGTTCCGGCAAGACGACACTCGCGAAACACCTCAACGGCATTCTGACGCCGGACGAAGGTCAGGTCTGGATCGGCGGGATGCCGGTCAACGGGATGTCGGCCGGTGACCTGGTGCGGTCGATCGGATATGTGTTTCAGAACCCCGATCATCAGTTGTTCTGTCCGCGGATCCGCGAGGAACTGGAGTTCGGACTGCGTCAGGGCGGTATTGACCGTTCGGAATGGGATCGGCGCATCGAGGCGGCGCTGGGGGCTGTCGGTTTGTCGGGACGCGAGACTGCGGATCCGTTCATGCTGACGAAGGGGGATCGGCAGCGTGTGGCGGTGGCGAGCGTGCTGGTGATGACGCCGCGGATCATTGTGCTGGATGAACCGACAACCGGCCTGGACCACCGCGATCAGCTCGGCATGATGGCGCTCATTGAACGTCTCAATCGCGAGGGCCATACGATCGTGATGATCACGCACAGCATGACGGTTGCGATGCAGTTCGCGAAACGCATTGTGCTGATGGCGGGAGGGCGGGTCATCGGCGACGGCGATCGGTCCTTGTTTCTGCGGGATGATCTGTTCCTTGAGGCGGGATTGCGTCGCCCGCCGATTGCGGATTTGAGCGCCCGGTTCGGCTGGATCGCCTCATCCGTCGAGGAGTTCGTGGCATGGGTGCGGGAAGGTGCGGGCGGAGGGGATCGGCCATGATGACGGTTTACCGTGCGAGGCGTGGGTTTCTGCACGACCTTTCGCCCATCACGAAACTGATGCTCCTGCCCGGTGTGTTCCTCCTGTCGCTCCTTTCAGATGACCCGTTCGTTCTGGCGAGCCTGACGGCCGGACTGATCGTCGTCGCCTGTGGTTCCCGGCTGCATGGGCTGATCTGGAGCAGTCGAGTGATCCTGGGGTTGCTGTTTGTCTTTCCGGCGGTGATGTGGACGTTCATGTATCAGGGTATGAACGGGCGAGGGTTCATGGGGATTCCGGGTGCGACGACCGAGGGAGTCTTGTATGGATCGGCAATGGGGTTGAGACTCGTCGCGATGCTTGTGGCCGGGTTGTTACTGCTCGGGTCGACGCGCGTCGAGGAAATCGCATGGGGATTGACGCGCTTCGGGCTGCCGTATCGTCTGAGTTTTGCACTGACGCTCGCGTTCCGGCTCGTACCGCTCTTTTTTGAGACCTACCGGACGATCGAGGAAGCGCAGCGTGCGAGGGGACTCGACATCCGGCGGAGCGTGCTGGAACGGCTTCGGGGTGTCATTCCGCTTCTGATTCCGGTCTTTGTGGCGGGATTGAGGCGAACCGATCAGCTCGCGGTCGCCCTCGAGGCCAAGGGATTCGGCCGGCCCGGAAAACGCACGTCCGTGGTGTCTCGTGTGATGCGGGTCAGGGATTGGACCGCGCTCGCAGCAACCGTTCTTCTGATCGTGCTTTTGGGGGTCGTTCGGGCATCGCTTTAGCTTCTCGACGTGTGCTCAAGAAAAAGATTGCCAAAGAGAGAAGATTTTATGGTAAAATCCGATTGGCTCTGGGAGGAAGGTTTTGGCCATCGAACTGAGTGTCATCATACCTGCTTACAATGAAGCGTCGCACATCGAGACCACCATTCGTGAATCGATCGCGATGTGTGTCGACCGGCAGTTGGAATTCGAGATCATCGTCGTGGATGACGGATCGCGGGATCGGACTCTGGAAGTGATTCGCAGCGCAGCGAAAAGTGATTCCAGAGTGCGGGCGCTGACCAACGGGACGAACCGGGGGAAAGGATATTCAGTCCGGCATGGCGTGATCGAGTCGCGCGGTGACAGAGTTCTTTTTACGGATGTCGACCTGTCGACGCCTCTGTCGGAATATGACACGTTGTTCGGGAAATTGTCCGAAGGGTATGATATCGCCATCGGATCGAGAGCGCTTGCACAATCGAAGTTGACTCGGAAGCAACCGCCATATAGAGTCTGGCTTGGCCGCCTGGCAAACAAGGCGATTCAGATGGTTGTGCCGGCTCTGCGCGGCATCCAAGACACCCAGTGCGGTTTCAAGTTGTTCAAGGGTCAGGTAGCGCGCGCGATATTCCCGTTACAGCGGATTGAGCGATGGGGGTTCGATTTTGAGATTTTGCATATTGCGCGGAAGCATGGGTTCAGGGTTGCTGAAGTACCGGTGGTCTGGAGCCATTCCGGTGATTCCCGGCTCCGCTTGTCGGATTATCCGAAAACGCTGATGGAGTTGTTCAAAGTCCGGATCAACGACATCAAAGGCTGCTACACGCATCTTTCCTGAAATTCAGATCGCTCGGGATCGGATGCAGATTATTTCCCATGAGGAGGCAGGTTTGAGTTCCAAGCGTCGTAAATTCAAGTCTGGAGGTTCGTATCAGGGGAATCGCGATTGGGATAACATTGGTAACAGGATCAACTCATCCCACTCGGGTAACGGTGGAAAAGGTTATTACTTCTGCGATATCTGCGGAAGCAATGTCCCGCCCGTCGGTTCAGGGGTCCCCTTCTGTCCTCGGTGCATGATCCCGATGCAACTGATGACCGAGACGAATCCGAATCAACGGAAGGGTCCGCAAGCCAAACAGGCTTATGATTACTCCGCCAGAATTTTCTATCAGACAGAAGGCCATCCGCAGTACATCGGCTTGCCGATCGACCATCCGGATCCTGATGATGAGGATGCGGTCCGGCATTATATGATCAGAAAAGAGGCGGCGCGAGCGCAGAAACGGCAGCAGCAGGGCGGCGGGATGTCTCAGAATCAACCACGCCACAACCGCTTCACGAAACGCCCCCCGCAGGGGCGTCCCGATAATCGTCAGGATTTCCGCGGCGACAACCGGCATGAGAACCGACCGGACAACCGGTTCGATCCGCAGATGCGCCAGGACTCGAGATCAGACGGCAACCCGGATGGCCGTGATGGCCGTGATGGCCGTGATGGCCGGGATGGCCGGGATGGGCGATTGGACGGGCGATTGGACGGGCGATTGGACAATCGCCCTGATGCCCGCCCCGACAACCGCCAGCCCGGAGGATACCGGTCAGGCCATCCCGACCGCCCGCAGGGCCAGCGTCCTTCGAACTATCATCATCAGGGCTCCGGACGACCGAACGACCAGCGCTCGTTTCATCGTCGCCCGCCGACACCTCCTCCTCAGGCAACTCAGCCAGCATCCGCTCCCCCGCAGTCTGCCCCTCAAACGACACAAGCCGAATTGCCGCTGAGCCTACCGACACCTCCACCGGAACGGCCGGTTGCATATGATCCTCCCAAGATCGATCCTCCGATTGAACGGAAGATTGATCCGCCGAGTGAGCCTCGGAAGGAGGTCAGGATGGAGCCCGTCCGGGTGGAGCCGATACCGCTGTCCGAAGCGACGAAGGTGGAGGAGACGACGTCGAAGCGACCCAAACGCCGGGTGATCTCGCAGTCACAGGCTGAGGGATTGAAAGAACCGGGTGAAGTGCCGAAAACCCGGAAACTGAGGGTAAAAACACCTTCCGGGAATGAGTCGGCCGCGGAGACGCCGGTGGCAAAGCCGAAGACCAAACGGGTTGTTCGCAAGAAGGCGGAGCAGGGTGCCGAGGGTTCATCCGACGGGGCCAAGCCACTGTTGTGATCATCAACGCGACACTCTGTTATCTCCGCCGTGCCGGCGAAACGCTCATGATGCTCCGGAACAAGAAGCCGAATGATGTGCATCGAGGGAAATACAACGGTGTCGGTGGAAAGATGATTCCGGGTGAGACTCCCGAGGCGTGCGCCGCGAGGGAAATTTTCGAGGAAACCGGGTTGATTGTTGACGAGATGGCTCTGCGGGGCATCCTGACGTTTCCGTGTTTCGACGGGGCGAACGATTGGATTGTCTATGTGATGCTCGTGACGGACTTCCACGGCGATCTGATTGATAGCGCTGAGGGAGAGTTGCGGTGGATCGAGACGGACAGACTCGAAGAGTTGCCTTTATGGGAAGGGGATCGTATCTTCCTGAAATGGCTGGACAGGCCGGGATGGTTCTCGGGCCGATTCGACTATCGAAACGGTGATCTGATCTCGCATGAGGTCCGATTCTATCTATAACCCGCCATGATCCGGGATAACCGGACGGCTGATAGGAGGCACGTATGGCTTTCAATCTGAAGGGACGAAGTTTTCTGACATTGCTGGATTTCACACCTCAGGAAATCCGCTTTTTGCTTGATCTTTCCCTGAAACTCAAAATGGACAAATACACTGGAGTCTACGGACGGAATCTTGAAGGAAAAAACATCGCGTTGCTGTTTGAAAAACCTTCGACCCGGACGCGGTGTGCGTTCACAGTCGCCTGTATCGATGAAGGGGCGCATCCGGAGTATCTGGGCAAGGACGATATTCAGATCGGCAAGAAGGAAACCGTAGCGGATACGGCGCGGGTTTTGGGGCGGATGTTCGATGGCATTCAGTTTCGCGGATTCAAGCATGAAACCGTGGAAACGCTCGCGAAGTACGCCGGTGTCCCAGTCTGGAACGGCTTGACCGATACCTACCATCCAACGCAGATTCTGGCGGATTTTCTTACCCTGATCGAAGAATTCGGCGGGCTGGAAGGTCTTGTGCTGGCTTACGTCGGCGATGGCCGGAACAATGTCGCGAATTCACTGATGGTCGGTTCGGCGAAAATGGGCATGGATTTCCGGATCGTCACACCGACCGCTCTGAATCCGGACCCGAATCTGTTGAATCGGTGCCGGGAGATCGCGAAAGAGACCGGTGCATGCATCACGGTGACCAGTGATGTGAAAGAGGGCGTTGACGGAACGGATGCGATCTACACCGATGTGTGGGCTTCCATGGGAGAAGAAGATAAAATCCCCGAACGGATCGCGCTGCTCAAACCCTATCAGGTCAATCGCTCGATGATGGACGCCACCGGGAATCCGGATACCATTTTCCTTCACTGTCTGCCCGCTTTCCACAATCTCGATACCGCGACCTCGAAAAAATTCCCGGATATCTGTGAAGTGACGGATGAGGTTTTCGAGGGCCCGAAATCGCGCGTGTTCGATGAAGCGGAAAACCGAGTTCATACGATCAAGGCTGTGATGGTCGCCACGCTCGGAAAGTGAATGGGATCGATTTCGATTCCCGGAATGACACGGGGATCTTGACAGGTGGATTGCGTCATGCTAGCGTAATCCAGCCATCGGGCGCTTAGCTCAGCCGGGAGAGCACTGCTTTCACACGGCAGGGGTCAGCAGTTCGAGCCTGCTAGCGCCCATTATGAACCGCCGTCAGGTTTACCTGTCGGCGGTTTTTTTTAGTCATTGGACGAACACTTTATATCTCTTGTATAATTAACAAAGGCTAACTGCGCGGGGTGAGCGATCGGTCAATAGATAGTTCAGGCCAATCGGCGGGGGAGAATCGATTGTGCGGCATTCGACGAACCTTCATGGATTCCTTGTCTGGTTGTTCTGTCTGTGCATGGTTCTCTTCAACTGGCCGATTCTGACCATTTCCGGTTACTCCGGCCTCGTCCCGCTGTTTCTGTACCTGATTACCTGCTGGTCCATCCTGACGCTCGTCGCGTTCCTGTTCGATCGTGATGACCCCGAGAAGGATCAGGATGGATCGGGCGGGACTCCTTGAGAGCGGAAGCGGATGTATAGCCACGCTTTCATCGGGACAATCTGCTGCCTGTATCTGGGATTTCTGTTCCTGGCCGCTTATTGGGTCGAGCGGAAAGCGGTACGAGGCAGAAATCTGGTGGATCATCCTCTGGTCTATTCGCTCTCCCTCATGGTCTATCTCACGGCCTGGACCTTCTACGGTAGCGTGGGGAAAGCCGTCTCCACCGGTACGCTCTTCCTGACTTTTTACATCGGTCCGTCGATCGCCCTGCTGGCCGCTCACAACCTCCTGCGACGTTCCATCCGGATCCGGAACATGTATCGGATCACGAGTATCGCCGATTTCATTTCCCTTCGATACGATCGTTCGGCATCGATCGCCTTCATGGTCACGATCATGTCGCTGTTCGGGATCGTCCCCTACATTGCCCTGCAGTTAAAGGCGATCATCACGACCTTTGAGATCATCGCGCATGATCCGGGCAGGTCCGATCCGGTGTGCTCGAATCTGTATATCGGTCTGATCATATCGGTGCTGATCATCCTCTTTACGATTGTCATGGGCGTTCGCCGGGAGGTTCCGACCGAGCGTCATCAGGGCATGGTCATTGCCATTGTCATCGAGAGTGTTTTCAAACTAATGGGACTGGTCGCCGTCGGAGTGTTTGTGACATATATCCTGTTCGATGGATTCCAGGATATCTTTTCACGATTCAGTCGTTCTCCGTTCGCCGATGCACTCGATCGGATCCAGACGACTCCGAAATTCTATCTCGACTGGCTGACGTATCTCGTTCTGTCCATGTCCGCCTTTCTGTTCCTTCCGCGTCAGTTTCATATGAGCGTTGTGGAAAACTTCAGTGAAATCCACATTCGAAAGGCCGGCTGGATCGCGTCTTTGTATTTCATCCTGATCACGATTTTTATTCTCCCGATCGCTCTGGGGGGCTCGCTGCTCGATCTGCCCCGCCCGGATGCGGATGTGTTCGTGCTGTTGATTCCGATCGCGTTCGATCAGCCCTGGCTGTCGCTTCTCGTGTTCATCGCCGGCTTTTCCGCTTCCATCGGTATGATCATGATCTCCGCAATGACCATATCGACCATGGTCACCAATCATATCGTCATGCCGGTGCTGGACTGGGCGCGGCCCCTGCGGTTTCTCAAACATCACGTGCTGAAGTTCCGGTGGCTTGCCGTCACGGCACTGATTTCCGGCGGGTATTGGCTTTGGCTGAGGGTCGGTCCATTCTTCTCGCTGGTCGATTTCGGTGTGATCGCTTTCGCCGCCGTTCTCCAGTTCACTCCGTCGATCCTCGGAGCATTCTACTGGCGGAGGGGGCATTGGATCGGCGCATTGTCCGGTCTCATTGCGGGGTTTGTCATCTGGTTTCACACGCTGATCGTTCCGGTGTTCGTGCAGGGTGGCATTCTGTCGCTGTCCGTCATCCACTCCGGCCCATGGGGAATCTCCGCCTTGAAACCGGAAGCGCTCTTCGGCCTGGCTGGTCTCGATCCCATCACGCATTCCGTGTTCTGGACGCTGTTTTTCAATGCGGGATTGTATGTCGCGGGGTCTTTGGCGTTCAGGCAGAGTCCCGAAGAGAAACGACTGGCCGATAGCTTCGTCGATATCATGATCACCGGGCATCGGATCGAAACCGTCCGACAGGGCTGTGATATCGATCCGGACAGCAAGAAGCAGAAAATCGTCTCATTGTTCACTCAGTATTTCCCTCTCGAAAAATCGATCGAGTATACCGCGGAGTGTTTTGATCGAACGGGCGTCGGATCGGGTGGGAAGCTGTCCATCTCGGAGTTGGCCGAGTTGCAAGGCGAGGTGGAAAGGCGGCTGGGGAGTGTCATCGGCGCTGCGACCGCGCATTCGGTCATTCAGCGAAGCGACATCATCTCACCGGATGAACTCGACGCTCTCAAATCGGTCTACTCGGACCTGCTGGCTCAATACAAACTCACGCCATCCGAACTGGTGAAGCAGGTGAATGTTCATGAGGAGCGCGAGCAACTCCTCACCCGCCAGGCGAAGCTGCTCGAAGAAAAGATCCTCGAACGCGATCACGAAATCCAGGAACGAAAACGGATCGAAGAAGAATTACGATTGTCCCGGAGTCGTCTGGCGAGCATCATCGATTTCCACCCCGATCCCACGTTCACGATCGACCTGGAGGGGCGGATCACGAGCTGGAACCGTGCCGCTGAGGAGTTCACGGGAGTCGAGGCGAGCGAGGTGATCGGCAAGGGGAATCGGGAGTACGCGGTGCCATTTTACGGTGAGCGTCGTCCCATTCTGATCGATCTGGTGTTTCAATCCTTCGATTCCGTCGAAAAACTCTATCCGACAATCGTCCGCACGCATGGAATGGTTCACGGCGAATCGTTTCTCCATCACCCGATTCGAGGGGACTGTTACCTGATCGGAACCGCAGCACCGTTGCTCGATCCGGAGGGAAACGTCATCGGAGCGATCGAATCGATCCGGGACATTTCGGAACGGAAACGATCCGAGAACGCATTGTTCGAATCCCGCCAGATGCTTCAGCTGGTTCTGGACAATGTCCCGCAGCGCATTTTCTGGAAAGATCGAAACTCGGTATACCTGGGTTCCAATAAAGCACTCGCGCAGGATTGCGGATACTCCTCACCGGAGGATCTGGTCGGGAAAACCGACTTCGAGACCGCCGCTGCCGAGCATGCGGAGCGGTACCGCATGGACGACCGGGCCGTCATGGAATCCGGCATCGCGAAGCTCAATTACGAAGAAGCGCAGACACGTCCGGACGGAAGTAAGGCGTGGTTGCGGACGAGTAAAATTCCTTTGAGAGATGCGCAGGATCAGATCATCGCTGTTCTCGGAATGTACGAGGACATCAGCGAACAACGCCGCGCGGATGAGGAGATCCGGAGGTTGAATCGGGTGTATGCCGTTCTGAGTGAGATGAACCAGATGATTGTGAGGGTACGGGAAGCGGAGCAACTGGTGGACGGCGTCTGCCGGATTGCGGTCGAACTCGGGCAGTTCCGAGCCGCGGTGGTGGCCCGAAGCGCTGATATCACTGGATCCAATATGGATGTCATCGGGTTTCAGGCACGTTTCGAACAGGATCGAAAAGCGCTCGACCGCGCAATTCACAACGGCCTCGATGCATTTATCAACGAACGCACTCCGGCGATTCTGAGCCGTAAAACCGATGTGATCGTGTTCGCATCGAATACATCGAACAACTCCGTCTTCAATCTGCTCTGCAGTGAACTGGGCTATCGCTCATCCGCCGGCCTTCTGCTCGCCTCGTCGGAAGGCATCTGGGGCGCTTTGCATCTGTTTTCGGATGAGGATCATATCTTCGACGCGCCGGAACTCCAACTGCTTGAAGAAGTTGCGGCTGATTTCGCTTTCGCTCTCGAATCCCTAAAAAATGAAGATCAGCGACGTCAGGCCGAAGAAGCTCTATATCATAGCGAGGAGCGCTATCGATCGCTGGTTGAGAATCTCGATGAAGTCATCTTCATGCTGGATGAAAAGGGATTTCTGACGTATGTAAGTCCTGCGATCGAACGATTGACTCAGTACGGACCGGCTGAGGTGATCGGATCGCATTTCTCGCAATTCCTCCACCCGGACGATCTCGATCTGCTCAAGGACAGTTTCTTCCGCACGCTCAATGGCGAGATCGAAGCGTTGGAGTATCGCATCCTGGATAAAAAAGGGATTGTACGCTGGATCCGCTCATCCAGCCGCCAGCGTTTTTCGGGGACACGGTTGGTCGGATTGATGGGTATCCTGACCGATATCACCGATCGTAAACTCGCAGAAGATGCGGTACAGCAACGATTGATCGAAATGGAGGCGATGCATAAGGTTTCGGCGGCGCTGCGATCGGCGGGGAGTATCGACGAGATTCTGTCTGTGTTTCTGGATGAAACCATTGCCGCCATCCAAGGCGAAGCCGGGTGCATGGTGTTGATCGATCCCGAAACGAAGGCGATACAGCACAGGTCGGTTCGAGGCTGGTGCGGATTGATGCGCGATGATGCTCCGGATGCACGCGATGCCATTTTCGATTATGTTCTTGACACTGGAGCCGTGTTTGCATCCGCTGAGTATCGCGCGGATAGCCGGTTGAATGTCGTGGAGATGATCCCTCCGGACTGGGGCGGCGCGTGCGTGCCGATTCGCAGTGCCGATCGCGTGGTCGGCGCAATGATGATTTCGGTCAGGATCCCGCGGATCCTGTCGCGCAGTGACGAGCGTCTTCTTAATACGCTCGCCGAGATCGCCGGCAATTCGATTCATCGGATCAGTCTGAACGAAAACAGAGAACTCCACCTGCGGCGTCTGAATGCCATGCACACGATCGATCGCGCCATCACCGGAAGCCTCGACCTGGGCATCACTCTGGGTATCGTTCTCGATCAGGTCATGGCGCATCTCGATGCGGATGCTGCCGATATCGTGTCACTCAATATGGACTCGCGAACCCTGACCTGCCTGGCGAATCGGGGATTCAAAACTATGCCGTTTCCGTACGCCGTCGATCGAATCGGGGAAGGGTTTGTCAGTCAGATCGTGATGTCACGAAAACCCATTGACATCCCGTTTGGACTGGATCATCTCGGGCATTCGAACCTGCCGCGTGAATTGGTTTCCGAAGGCTTCGTGGCCTATCACGGTGTGCCTCTGATGGCCAAAGGGCAGGTGAAGGGGGTCCTGGAGGTATTCCATCGGAAACCGTTCTCACCGAGGCAGGACTGGATCGAGTTTCTCCAGGTGCTGGCCGGGCAGGCCGCTGTAGCGATCGACAATACCTCCCTGCTGGAAGCACTTCAGACATCCAATCAGGAATTGATCGTGGCCTACGATGCCACACTCGAAGGCTGGGCCCGGGCGCTGGAACTTCATGATCAGGAAACGGAAGGCCATTCGCGGCGCGTGATTGACTGGACACTGAAACTGGCTCGTGCGATGCACCTGGATGAGAGGGACATGATTCACATTCGCAGGGGGGCATTGCTGCACGATATCGGAAAGATGGGGATCCCGGATCAGATTCTGAAAAAACCGGGAAAACTCACACCCGAAGAATGGGAGATCATGTGCAGGCATCCGCAGTATGCATTTGAGATGCTCTATCCCATCTTGTATCTGCGTCCCGCTCTCGATATCCCATACGGACATCATGAAAAGTGGAACGGAACGGGCTATCCGCGCGGCTTGTCCGGCGAAAAGATACCGATTGCGGCACGACTGTTCGCGATCGTGGATGTGTATGATGCTCTGTTGTCAGATCGGTCTTACAGGCCCGCCTGGCCTCAGGTAAAAGTCCTGGATTACATCCGTTCGGAATCAGGGATTCATTTTGATCCCCGGATCGTCGACACATTCCTCTCGTTCTGTGTCTGAACAGGTCGGGAGTTGCGGTACCGCCTCATCACGAAGAACAGGAAGGTCAGGCTGCACAGACTGATCAAATCGGCGATCCACCGGGCAGGAGTGCGCATGAAGACCCACTCCATCGTATGAAGGCCTTCCGGAATGGATGTGACCATCAGACCGGTTTCGATGTCGACATCGAACGGGTGCTTGTGTTCGTCCAGTTTCAGTGTCCAGCCGGGGTAATGAACGCAGTTGAAGCGGATTCGGGAGGGCGAGGTGCCGATCACGACCGCCCGGAAGCGTGTGGAGGTATCCGTATCGATGAAGACCCGTGGGGATCCCTGTTCGATTGCGATCGATTCCAGCGCGGGTCCAAAGCGGATATGGGGTGGTACGCGCACATGCACGGGTTGATACTCGTCCGCGACGACCGCTGTCGTACCTCCCTCGATCAATTCCTTGCGCGATAACTCATGCGTCTCGTTATACTGGAAAATATGCTGAAAAAAGTAAGACGTGTAGAGATGAAACGACGCGACGGCGATCAACAGACACATCGAGCCTCGCAGGATGGTATTGCCGATCGCGGCACCCAGTCCGCCGATCGTCACGGCGATCGACAGACCGGCCAGCCCCGACAATCGCCATGGAAACTGGATGTACTGGAGCGGTTTGATGCACTCCCAGACAGGTAACGACCAGTCGAGCATCATCGCGAACAGGAGAATCGGCAGGAGTCTGAAAAAAAGAGTCCACGCGGCATCCCGGCGCCGGAACGGGAGCAGAGCCGAGAGCACAAAGAGGAGGGTAAAGAGGCGTCCGGCACCGGCATACGGCCAGGTTTCGACCCAGAGGCGCGCGGGAGGCAGCATGTTGTTCCGGAAACTCAGATGAGCGGCAGTTGTCAGATTGTCGATCTGGATGTGCCGCATCTCGAGAATCGACGGAACCAGATAATAACTGCTCAGACACATACCCGCCAAGGCGGCCAGAAGTGCCGTGCGTGCTGCCCGGGCGCGGGAGTGGGAATTCGAGCATATCGTGCTCAGGGCAATCGAGACGGGGATGGCGGTTAACCAGGTGGCATTGTGAAACAGCAGCATTCCGGCGGAAAGACATGCCGCTGAGATGAATTCGTGTAACCCGCTGTGTCTGCCGAGTCGGATAAAGGCCAGCCACAGGAGAGGAAGCAGTCCGAGAGCGGCATACTCCGCGATCGCGCCGCGGGAGATCAGCGTTTCGAGCCGATAGGGGAGAAGCGTGTACACCAGGCCGGTCAGAAACGCTCCCCAGGGTCCAACCAATGCTCTTCCCAGACAGTATGCCGAGATAGTTGCCGCCAGAGACATGATGATCGAAAAAACTTTCATCGAATCCAGAATACTCGGACCGGCACGATGCATCAGCGCGATCAGCATCGGGGATGCCGGCGGGTAGAACAGTAACAGAGGGTATCCATATCCATGATTGAACAGCCGGGTCCATCGTGCAGTCCATTGCCCGTCCCCCAGCGCGTCGCTCACCGCGGCATACCGGTGAAGGTTGAATCGAAGGTCATGAGTCGACCAGGCGCAATGGGGATGATAGACGACGTTGATGCTGTACAGGCTGATGACGATTAACAGAATCACCATCGGTATTTCGGTTGTAACCCGCCATGACATGACCCTATCAGAGCAAATCCCGTGTCCGGATGCAATCCGTGGGGATGCTCCGGAAAACTTGACGGATTCGTCCCGGACCTCCAGAATGGCGGTGTGAACCCGCTCGGAGACGCCCGGATGAAACGTAGACGGATCGCTTGGATCGGTTGGATCCTTTTTGTCTGTGCCGCGTGTCGACCGCTCTCGTCTCCCTCCCCCCCGGTGCTCGCCTGGCATCCCCTCGGAAACTCCTCGACGACCGTCTTCGATGACGCCCCTTACTATCCGGCCGATACACCCTTTATCGTTGAAGTTCCTTCTGACCTGCTCATGCCCGAGGGAAGCCGGAAGCCCCGTCTTTCGATCGAAAATCGCGCCGGGCAGAAACTCGTTGATCTGCCGGTCGGAACCGTCGGTTCCGAGCAGAATCCGGTCAGTTGCATTCTCCGATTGCCGACGGGTGACGGGCTGGAGCCTTTTTTCGTTCGACTCCGCACAGACGACAATCCGGAGATTGTTGCTGAAATGAAACTGATTGGAGTCAAGCGCAGCATCGGATTCCGATTCGGTTCCGACCGGAGGGTTCTTCCCCGGACTGGCGAGTGGCTGGAATGGTGTCGGAGGAGTTGTCTGCTGACAATCCCGTTTCCTCTCATCGACGGATTCCTGACAGTATCCGGGAACGCTCCGATCGAGTGCTTTCCGGGAGAGCGCTGGGAGCTTCGGTTTCGGAATGCCGAACACACATTGCGGATTGCTACGATCACGTCGGCTGATTTCCGCGAATCGGTCCGGATCGATCCGTCGGGATATTGGCTTGCACGATCAGGTGAGCGTGTGTGGGATGTCCGGAAGCAGTATCCTGAAGACGATTACGGAATCTTTCTGGAAAGCGACAGCGAGTTTGTGCCGAGTCGTTGTGTCGGCGGGGACGATTCAAGAGTGTTATCGTTCAGTCTTCGTCAGATCGAATGGAACACATTCATTCCCCTGGAAGGGATGGTCAGAGATGATCCGGGTAAGGATTCACGTCTCTGGTGGACTCAAAGTCGTGCGATTGCGATGATCCCGCTTCCGGTCTCGGATGGCCGGTTGCTGATGCAGGGCATCCGCTCCATCGGCTGCATTCCGGAACCTCAGGAGGTGCGCCTGACGCTCGACGGCCGGGAGATCTTTCGGGAGTGGATTGAGGCAGAGACATTTTTCATTGAGATACCCGTGGGAGGCGCGACGGGTGAGGGACGTCTGGAAATCACGGTTGAACCCATTTTTTTTAAAGGGGGATGCAGCGATTCAGATGATCCGTCACCCTATGGCGTCGGGGTATTGGAAATTCTGGTTGCGGGGTAGCTGTTTTCTTGAAATTTGACCCGATCCGGAGTAAAATAGCGCCGGTAATCTGGAGAAGCTCAACGCTCACGCAGTCAGATGAGGTGAATTGTGAAACATGTTCTGAAATGGGTTGTGATCACAGGATTGATCGGGATGGCCATCTCATGCGGGCGAAACCGCAAGCCGACTCCTGAACCTTCGACACCGGCCGCTCTTGAAGAGCCAACTCCGACGCCGTCTCCCGAACCGACTCCAACTCCGATCTACGATCAGGCGCGTGTGTTGAAAAATGGATCCCGGTTGCGTGTGGAACCCTCGACGTCGGCGGCGGTCGCCGGAACATTGCAGGCGAACGCGAAACTACGGATCATCTCGAAAGAGGGCCAATGGTACAAGGTCCTGGATGATCTGGATCAAACCGCGTATATTCATGGAAATCTGATCCAGGTTCTCGATCCCGACGGCAAGCCGAAGACGATTTCGGAACCCGTCACGACGGTCCAGACCAAGCTGCCAGCGCCGGTGGTATATCGCACGACGAAAGGTGCGAATATGCGGCCCGGCCCCGGCACCAATTACGCTCCTCCGATCGCTCAACTGCCTGTTGATGCCGAGATCACGTTCGATGGGTACACGGGGAGCTGGTATCACGGAACATACAACGGGAAAACCGGATGGGTGCATTCGGCTTTGTTGAATATCGAAGACTCCGCGCCGGCGAGCGAAGCGACACCTCCGGAAGAAGTTCTGGAGAGAATTTTCGAGGATGAAGAGGACCGCACCCTGACGTCGACTCAGACTGCCGAAGCTCCGCTCCCCGAGACCGCTTCATCATCGACGACCACGGGGGATCACGATGCGCGCTCTGCGGAATCCGAAGCCATTCCGACCGAAGCTCCGAGTCCCACTCCGACCGTGACTCCGACATCGACTCCGACACCGATTCCGTGGAAATCCAAAATCACCGGAGTCGCTCCGTCCAAGGTGCGGTCGCAACCCAGTCAACTTGCGCGCGTGCTTGAAGAAGTCCCCGTCGGCACTGATGTTCTGGTCCTGGATGTGCTCGGCGACTGGGCGAGAATTCAAACAGCACAGAATACAGGATTCGTTCCGACGACGCAGATCGCCCCGAAGGCTCCGTGATGGCGGGGCGGCGATGCTTGAGCACGTTGTCGGGCATCGCCTTGATGGTGTTGTGTTTGTGCGGATTGAATCCGGTGATGGCCGTCGATCCGACTCCGGGAGCGATGACTGGCGAGCCGGCGTTCGGTGAATCGTTGCGTGAAGCCCATCGGAACGCGCAGACCGAGATCGAACGGTTGCGCCAGGTGATCGGTGCGCGTGAACGCGAGCAGGCTGAACTTGCTCAATCGATCGATTCGCTTTCAAAAGGACTGGATTGTCCGGTCTCGGGTGTTTTACGTCTGGCTCGCTGGCCGATCGTGCTGGCATTGTTTCTGGTCGGTATCTGGGTGATCGGGTTGTACGGTATGCTGGCGCATGTCGAACCGGCCGTCGTGGCCGCATTCAGCCCTCTCCTGAGATGGATGCTCGCGATCTTTCTCGGTATCACCGTGTTATGCATCGGAGCTGTCACCACACTCGCTACAGGATCGGCTCCGGAATCCATGCATGCCCCGGGTCAGGATCTGGCCAACACGCTGGCTCATCTCGAACAAAGCGACGGAATGATGCCATGGAAACAAACCCTCCGGTCTCTCGAAGAATTCCGTTGCGAGCAGATTGATATCCCGGATGAGGTCATGCGTTGGCTCGGTGAACAGTGCCCGGAAGCGGAAGTGATCGATCCGATCGTCGGGAAGGGTCCGCACCGCTCGGTTGCAATCGCAGCGATCCACTGGGCTTCCGGTGATCGACCTCGCGCACTGGAAGCATTAAGGGACGTCGTTGAGATTCCTTTTCATCCCAGACTGCCGTTGCTCAGACCCTGTTTTCGCTCTGCGATACGCATGCTGGCCGTGTCCGGAAACTCCGAGCCAGCCACGAAGATGATGCGGCAGATGCTTCCATTCATGGATGTCCAGGAACGCCTCGACATGGCGGAGCGGTTCGTGACGTGCTGTCCGGTTTTAGCACTCGATCTCGTGCATGCATCCCGCGAGGGAAATCGGTCTTCAGATGAAACAATGCGGATTGCGCAACTGCTCATGGAATTGAGCCATTCCGAAGAAGCCA
Source organism: uncultured bacterium (assembly GCA_964472395.1). Lineage (GTDB taxonomy): Bacteria > CSSED10-310 > CSSED10-310 > CSSED10-310 > CALFER01 > CALFER01. The sequence goes on from CAYYMM010000005.1 coordinate 74,970, forward strand.
GTCAATGGATCATGCAGAACATCCAGATGACCCGCACAACAGAAGGCCTTGCGGCATTCATTGATTTTACGAGAATCCAACGGCTCCCCGAAGTCGAACTCCAGATCCTTCAGGAAGCCATGTCGATCAGACGCACTCCGGACTCATTGATCGCCATGGCAGCCCTGCTCAATGAACGCGAACTGATCGTTTGGTCGAAACGGGTGATGCAGCGGGCCGCCGAGATGGAAACAAGCTCGGACGGATTGCTCGTGATCGCCCGGACTGCTCTTGAATGGCAGCAGTACGACACTGCGAAGACTGTCTTGCGAAAGATCATCGATTCATTCGGATTTGAAGGCGCACTGAGACCCGTTCCGGATCCCAAAATCGGGGCGGGACGACGTGATACGCCATCAACCGAAAACCCCGGAGTGGCGGTTGTTCTGGCCCTCTTGACCGAACAACAGGGTGATATGGCCGAAGCCCGGGATATGTATCTCGAGGCACTGAACGTCGAGTTGTTCAATTCGGTCACGTGCGGCGGTGATATCAGCGCGGTGAATTTCACGAACTTTTACTATGCATGGCGGTTTTTCAATGAACAACAGGAATCGGCCATCCTGGCGTCTCTGGAATCGGCCGGACGGAATCTTGAACAGAGTAAAATCCGGAACCTGACCTATCCTGAGCTGGAGACGCTCAGGCAGAAACACAATGAACTGGACCGTGACATTCAGGAAAAGAAAGACCGAAACGCGGCGTTATCCACCGCCTGGATGAAACAGCGTGTGGTGATCGTGCTGTGTATGATCTGGTTGATCGGTATGGCGTGCATCATGGTCGTCGTGACGGTGTATGTCTTGGTTCGAGCGATTCGATTCGGACGATCCTTGCCGCATTCGAAGACGTTGGGAACGGTGTTGAAAATCCTGGAACTCAAGGGATTCGTGCTGTTGCCATCGCTGTTGGCTCCGATCGGTATCCTAATGATCGCCCATGCTCAGTTGCTGATGAGCATCATGTTGACCGCGATCCGACTAAAGCCGCCGGCAGAAACCGGATCCTGTTCGCGTTTTTCCGGAAAGTCCCAGTAAATACGAACCGTTCCTCCATCGGACGGTCAATCCTGCATCAGGTCGTGTATCGGATCGAGTCCCGGTGTGATTCTATCCGGGTCAGTGCGTCCTGTATTGACTTGAGGCACTGAAGCAACCACACTTAAATATGAATCCGTTCACCTCAAAGGAGGTACCATGAAAGCGAAGCGGTTTGTCTGCTCGTTGTTAGGCGCGCTCCTGTGTTCATTCAGCCCTGTCTCCGCGATTGTTGTATGTCACGACTATACTTACTATCGCGTATTCGGGACGGATCCCTCGCCTCCGAGTCCCGAGTACAATGTCACCGGGGAGTATCGACATCGGGTCACCCGTGAACGGAACGATACGCTGGGGTGTGACCAACCGACGCAACTCTCGGTCGATAACGATCCGAAATGTCCTCCCGCGATGAAAAAAGCCTACAAAGGCAGAGGGCAGTCTGCTGCGTTTCTGCGTAATGCGCTTTCACAGGACTACACGCAACTGAACGTGCCGCTCGATCAGTTCCTTGCCCCGGGCGCGCTGAAGCCCGGTGATGTGATCATCCTTGGAGACGCTCACAGCGGATTTGTGAACACGAACGGGAATATCGATCATTTCAAGCAGGTTCCTCCCCGGATGGATCGGTATCCGTCCGATATGTATAGTTCGGAGTTCTGGAGTATCGATCAACTTGCGAGTGATCTGGCAGGACCGCTGTGTACGAAAGTGGGTGAGCGGGTCAGCTATGGCGGCGTGATGCTCGATGACCTCCCGGACACCTTTATCACACGGGGAGTTCAGGTCGAGACCGGCATCGAAGTGTGGCGCAGAAAGGATGCGATGGGGACCCCCACAGCTTCGAAACCGACCGCGACGGTGACACCGGGCATCACACCGTCTCCCGAACCAGATCCGTCCCCGACACCTCAGAATGACAACTACTACGGAGTGTTCGTGATGACCAATGTGTCCGGAGGATCGATCTTTGTGGGGCAGGTATCAGAATTACGGGCGAAGTATACGTACCAATTCAAAGGGGGTGGGATGCCCGGTCCGGACGGATCCGGTACGAAGGTCAGTTTCGAACTGAAATCGCCGCAGTTCGCGAATCTGCAGGACGCCAGGTCGTTCTATTGCCGGAGCCTGCAGACGCCTCCGCGAGAAATTCCGCTCACTGGTGGCAAAAAAGCACAGATCTTTGGAAAAGACTACTGGGTGGACACCGCACTGGATTGTCCCTGACAGGAGGTCGTATGTCCAGGATGTTCGTGATTGCATGCATCGTTGTCGCGTGTCTGGTTCCGTGTCTTTCAGCGTCCGCAGGGTGGTATCCCTGCGAATCGGATCGTCTCGAGGTCATGTTCCAACCGGAGTATCGAGTTAGACTGGTGGATGGACGATTGATCTCCGGGAATCGCTCGAAAGTCGACTTCTCAGAGATTGAAAGTCGGTTCGGAGAACTGAGATGGGAACGGTTGTGCGGGCAACTGTCTGAAGAACGCGTGGACGGTATGCATGCGGTTGCTGAGAGCACTCTGCAGCAAAACGTTTACAACATGAACAACATGTACTATCTGGAGGTGTCGGGTGCGAACGATGTGTGGGCGCTTGCGGACGCCTTGAACCATCGGCTCGATGTGCTTCACGCAGCCCCTGTCCCATTGCCGCAGCCCCTGCCGTTCCCGACTCCGAACCATGAACCGCTGCAGGATTATCTCAACAACGCCTCTGAGTGGCCTCCGACCGGGCTGAATGCTTATTATGCATGGACCGAGAGTGGAGGTTCGGGGTTGGGCGTCACCGTCTGTGATATCGAGTATCATTGGAATTACGCGCATGTTGATCTGAGCAAGGCAGGCTGGGCTCAGCTCAATCCTTACGAGCAGTCACCGGCGAATGCCGATCTGCACCACGGGACGGCTGTCCTGGGAGAATTGATTGCCGACAGCAACGGCTGGGGTGTGACGGGTATCTGTCATGAAGCGAACGTGAAGACATACGGGTCATACTGGGATCCGAATCCTCCGTACACGAATCCCAGTTGGCGGGTGCCCGAGGCGATCATGAATGCCGGGGCCGTGCTGCTTCCGGGAGATGTCTTGCTCCTGGAGCAACAATGGGAATATACCTCAGGAGCCGGCAACTACATTCCGATCGAATGGTGGACGAATCATTATCCCGATGCCCAGTCGAATAACGGCGTCTATGCAGCAATTCAAACACTGGTCGGAAATGGTATCCACGTGGTGGAGGCGGCAGGAAACGGGGGAATGAACCTGGATTTGCTGAGTTGGTACGGTGACAGCGGTGCGATTGTTGTGGGTGCCGGAGGTGCATACAGCGGCGGTTATTATCCTCAGGGAGATCTCTTCCCGTTGGATATTTCATGCTACGGCAATCGTGTGAATGTGCAGGGATGGGGCGAGGATGTCACGACGACGGGATATGGAACATACGAAGGCGAAACAGGTTTGAACGATATGTTCTGCGGGGATTTTGCAGGAACGTCGAGTGCGTCGGCGATGGTGGCGGGCGCGGTGGTGGATTGTGTCGGTTACTGGACACGCACACTTTCGGAAAGCGCAGCCGACTTGTCTCCGGCCCTGCTCCGTACCCTGTTGATCAACTCGGGAACACCGCAGGATACCTGGACGACGCACATGATCGGCCCGCGCCCTGACCTCCAAGGCGCATTTCGTGCCCTGGATCAGTTCGCTCCGGCACGATTTCTCGAGGTGGATCTCGAACTGCCTTCGCACCAATTCTCGGAAGGCGACCTTTTCAATCTCTGGGCCTTTGTCAATAATCCCGGACACAACCAGGGAATCCTTCCTCTGGTGGTGATTCTGGAAGTCAGTGGAACGTACTGGTTCTATCCTTCATGGACACAAATTTTCCAGTTTTATCCGATGGATGTTCTCAATGGGTATACATCCTACGAGGTGATTCCGGATTTCTACTGGCCGGCAGGCACAGGCAGCGCATCCGGATTGAGGTTCTACGGCGCACTTCTGACGCCTGACTTGTTGAGCATATTCGGTCTGTATGACATGGAAGAATTCAGTTTCGGGACCTGATATTCCGGTTCGCCGTTGATCACTTCCGCCAGGTCGAGGGTTTCAGGGCCACAAGAACCGAGAAGATCTCGAGACGGCCCAGAAGCATGCACATGGACAGAATCCACTTGCCCGGAATCGGAATCCACGAGTAATTCTCGTAGGCGCTGACACCGTTCAACCCCGGACCGATGTTACAGAGCGTCGCCGCAACACTCGTCGCTGCCGTCACCAGATCCGGTACGAATAGTGTCATCAGGCCTGTGCAGACCACGAAGAGAATGATGAACAGATTGAACAGGGCCAGAATGTTGATGACCCGATCAGACGACATCGCCGAGCCGGCTACCTTCATGGGTGCGATCCAGCGGGGACGCGCCAGTTTTCGGATTTCCCGCCATGCGATGCCGAACACGGCCATGATGCGGATCATCTTGAGTCCGCCGCCGGTCGATCCCGCACAGCCGCCGAAAAACATCAGAACAACGAGCAGATAGCGGGTGATATCGGGCCATAAATCAAAATCCGCCGTGCAGAAACCCGTCGTCGTCACGATCGACACCACCTGAAAAGCCGCATGATTGAATGCGTCCATCGGTGTTGCGACCAGTTCGCGTTCATGCATGACATGGGTTGCGAACTGCGTCTCTTCAATCTTGTTGAAACGATAATGCTGAGCCAGTTCGTCCGTCTCGGGCAACCCCTGAATCAACAACGATGCGGTTACGATCAGAATACTGACGACAATGACCGCCGAATAGAAACGCAGTTCGCGATCTTTCCATGAGATCGATAACTCACCTTTGAGGAGAACCTTGTAATGCACGAGATAATTGATTCCGCTAAGGAACATGAAGATCACGATCACCCAATGGAAATACAGGTTGTGATACTCGCCAATCGACAGATTCATGGTCGAAAATCCACCCGTGGCCAACGTGCCAAAGGTGTGACAGAGCGACTCAAAGAGCGGCATCCCTCCCGCGTACAGCAGCAGGGTTTCGACCAGGGTGAACAAGAGGTACACGCCCCATAAAATCTTGGCGGTCTCGGACAGTCGCGGCATGAGGCGTTCCTTGGTCGGTCCGGGGACTTCCCCCGCAAACATGCCGTACCCCGTGACGCCCATCGCGGGAAAGATGGCGAGAGCCAGTGTGATGATGCCCATGCCGCCGAGCCAGTGTGTCATGCTCCGCCAGAACAGGATTCCGCGCGGGATTGCCTCGACATTACTCAGAATCGTCGAACCGGTTGTAGTAAAGCCGCTCATCGTTTCGAAATAGGCGTCAGTCAGAAAAACCAGGAGTGTATGCGCATCCAGATGCTCGGCTGTGAGTATCCAGAAGAAAACCAGAGGCAGACATCCGAAAAAGGTCAGGATCATCCAGCCGAGTGTGACCACGGCGTATCCTTCACGGATGCCGATGTCTTCGCGGTAACGCCGGCAATAAGCTGTCAGGCATAGTCCGGCGGCAAGCGTCAGCAGGATACTTACGGAAAAACCGGAAATCTCGGGTGTCAGAAGCGTCAATCCGGTGACTGAGTCAAAATCGAGCGCGAGACCGGTCAGAAGGGGTACGATCATGCAAAGAGCAAGGACTTCCATGAGTTTACCGATTGCATATCCGACCGATCGCTTGTTCATCTAGCGCTCTTTGAATGCTTTCACGAGTTCCGGGATCGTGTGGGTTCGCGCGACGATAATCGTCTGATCCCCCGGTTTCAGTTGCGTGTCGCCGCGCGGCAGGATCAGTTGTTCATCCCGGATGATCGCTCCGATAATCGCCTTTCTCGCCAATGGTTTCCATGCCTTGTACAGCGGAAGTTCGGTGATCCGGCTGTTGTTTCCGGCGAGCATTCGGACGGCTTCGAGATCCATGTCGCGGATCCGGATTTCACTCAGCATGCGGCCCCGATGCACATGATCGAGAATTGACATGGCGGTCGTCAGGCGGGGATTGATGATATGATCGATCCCGACCGATCGGAGGAGTCGATCGCTTCGGGGCGGTTGATCGGAAATGGCTATCGTTTCGCGTACGCCCTGGGATTTGGCGAGAAGCGCTGCGAGCACGTTGTGCTCCGTGTTCTTGCTGCATGCCACGAAAAACTCGGCTCGCTCGGCGTGAATCTCTTTCAGCAGTTCGATCTCGGTCGAATCCCCATGCAGAATCTCGATCCGATCCAGGCGATCCGCTGCCCAGCGTCCGTATTCGCGATTCTGGCATGCCCAGATCACTTCTTCCGCAAGCCCGTCGAGGCTCTGGGCGAGTTTGAACGCCGTGAGATTATCTCCGGAGATGATGATTTTCTTCGCAGGCTGATCCTCCTTGTTCAGCATCTCGAGAAACTTGCTTCGCGAGGAGAGCGGGAAGAGTGCCAGAATCTCATCACCGGCCTCGATGACGATTTCTCCCGACGGGATGATCGCCCGGTCGTTCCGGACGATCGTCATCAGGAGAACATGCTGGGAGTCGGTCAGCGCCTGGAACTCCATCAGGTTCTTTCCGGCTATCGGCATCTCGGACGAAACCGCAAACTCCCTGAGCAGAATCTTGCCGTTCTCGAAGGAGGCGGCTTCGATCGCCCCGGGCGTGAGGATGAACTGGATGATGGAGTTGACGACTGCCTGTTCGGGGTCGATCAGTTTGGTGACTCCGAGTGTGTCGAGACTGATGTGGAGCGGTGGGTGGATGTAATCGAGATCCCGGATTCGCGCGATACGTTTCGGAACATTGACCTGCGCGGCGAACGAACAGGCAAGGATATTGACTTCATCGTCGGGGCTGACCGCGAGCAGCAGGTCGGCGTTCGCGATGCCGGCTTCATGGAGCACGCGCGGATTGCTTCCTGACCCCTGCACAAACAGAAGATCGAACTTGTCGCGCACACGCTCGATCGTGTCGGGATTCGTCTCGATGATCGACACATCATGGCGTTCTTTCAATAGATACTCGGCGAGACTCGTTCCCACCAGACCCGCTCCGACAATGACGATTCTCACGGTGACCCCCTCTGCCAAAGATATCTCATTATAGTGCAAATCGCTCGAAGCACAAACCGCGACTGGTTGAAGAGAGAGTGCGCGACGAATCGATCGGATGACATCCTTTTGGTTGACATGAACGATACCGGGATCCTCAACTTTGTAAAAAGGAGCATTACAATGAAATCCATGATTGCGATCGTAACGATTTGCCTGACTGTGACCGGCGCATTCGCGCAATCGGATCGTGTTTCGTGCGAATCCGGATCGACATCGACTCTGCCGATCACATGTTCTGAACTGGGAGTGCGGTTCATTATGCCTGAATACCGGATCCAGGAAGGAGACAACTACTGGTGTCATGTCTGGATCTGCAATCCGACCTCCGAGACGTATGATCGGCTGGCGCTGTTCGTCGTGATGGACATCGCCGGTGCCGTCTACTTCTGGCCTGATTTTTCGAGTTATGATTACAGGGAGATATCCGTTGGGGCCAATGACGCGCTCCGGTTGGTCATCGTGCCATCCTTCTGCTGGAGTGGGCTGGAGACCGGATTGATCCGGTCGGCGACCTGGACGGCGGCGATGCTGTCTGCCGATCTCGATCATATAGTCGGTGAGGTGAGTGTTGCCGAGATTTCATGGAATTGAGTTCGCGAATCGTGCGCGACTGCAGGGTAACGGACGGATTGCAGGGTTGCCTTGACCATTGCTGAAAACAAGCGGACAATTCGGATGAAGGAGATCCGAACCACATGGACTATCATCTGACCATTCCGTTTCGAGGGGATCCGGCGCGCGCGATCGAGACTGCGCGGATCACACTGGCGACCCATAGTTTCCGGATCGAATCGCGCACGGATACGGAATTGTCCGCCCGCGGCCCCGGCATGTACAGTTCACGCCAGAATCCGCTGGTCGGCGTGTCGAGGCTTGCCGTGAGTGTCCGTTCCGGTGAGATTCACCTTGAGGCCGAACTGGGAGGTTCCCGGTTCATGACCCGATTTCTGTATCTGTTCCCCTTCGGGATCGCCCTGATCATCAGCGCGGTCTTTCTCATCGTTCCCATGCCCCGATTCGCGCTCGCAATCCCCTGGCTCGCGGTGTCTCCCTGGTTCATCCTCTCCCCGCTGATGGCCGCCTGGATCCGGAAACGAACCCTCACCGCGATCGATACACTCCTGCACAACATGGCCTCATGAGGATTCCTTCCGAACCGACTGCTTCCCGGAGTTGATTTTCGCCTTTCGTTCGCCTATAATCGACTCAGATGGATGCCGCATTTCATTTCCCGGCATCCGGAGGCGTCATGATCGGTTCCGAAACGATTCTGCATCTGGACGGCGATGATTTCTTCGCGTCTCTGGCGCGTCTGCGGCACCCGCGTCTTTCGTCCCGCCCCGTTGTCGTGGGCAATCTGCAAAGCCGGGGGATCGTGGTGGCCGCCTCGTACGAAGCCCGTTCGGCAGGGGTGTCTCCGGGCATCACGATGCCGCAGGCCGAGCGTCTCTGCCCCACAGCCGCGCTCGTGCAGGTCGACTGGAACCTGGTCCGCCGCGCTTCTTTAGCGATTCTCGACCGGTTGTCCCGCTATTCACCCCTCATCGAACGCGCCGGGGTGGATGCGATGTTCATGGATTATTCGGGCTGTGAGCGTCTGTTCGGAGCGCCGCTCGATTTCGCCCGTCGTCTTCAGCGCGAACTCAGGGATGATCTGAAGCTCAGCGTTTCGGTGGGGGTAGCGTCCGACAAGGCGGTCAGCCATGTGGCCTGTCGCGCCGCCAAACTCGGGCATCTGTATCGTGTCGCGCCGGGTGAGGAGCGTGTTTTTCTGGAGCAGTGTCCGGTCGAGTGGCTGCCCGGCATGGATGGGG